>JBBAKM010000007.1:94966-103668 GCA_040403495.1 Bacteroidia bacterium | reverse complement strand
TAATTCCCCGTAGTTTCAAGTGTTTCACAGCCACGTCGTGGCGAAATCATAATAGAATAGTTCCAGAATTGTCAAGATTTTCACAGCCACGTCGTGGCGAAATCATAATAGGGATTAATTGAAGGTGTAAATCTATTTTTAGTGAAGTGTAATTTTTATGTTCGGGAAAAAACCTTATTTTTGATTGATTCGAATTAAGAAGAGTTTGACCAAGCAAAAGGTTCTATGAAAGTTTTTTTATTTTTTAGGCCGTTGTTGGTGTTATCACCAACGACAAGCAAACGTGAAATGTGTTGTTGGTGATAACACCAACAACGGCTGGATATGAGGAATTAGCCGTGATTAGGCTCAGCCTAGTGGGATAGTATGAATAGGTTTAACCTAGTATATTAGGAATGAGGATTATTGGTATTGTTTTCTTGGTGGTTTTATTTGATAATATTATATTCGATTAGCTCCCAATTTTCATCCCTATGGGTTGCTGTTCTTTTTACTAAACCTACATCTTTAGCCCAATAATATTTACTTCCTGTGGTGGTATATGGATATGTTTTAGACCATACTCCATCACTATCAATATCAAACTTAGCCACATTATGGTAGGTTTTGCCTTGTATGGTTAGGGTGCTGTCCATACCGATGTATGCAGCATATGATGAACCTGTGCCTGAATTTGATTCTTTAGGTATTAAAAAAGGATGAACTAGTGGGTGATTTACACTTCCATTTCCCTCTCTAGTTAAATCATTGCTAGTTATATATAAATCTGTTGCTTGTGGGTTGAATGTCCTTGTGTATTCATAAAAAAATCTTTTAATAAAAGTACTGTAAAAGGATTTTGATAAATAGTCATAATATATAGTCCTGTGTTTACTGTACGGGTAAATCCCTTTAACTAAAATGGAATCAAAATAAAAACCGTTAATGATATGTGTGTCTAAATCACCTGTTTTTGTGTTTTTATATATCCAATAGCTGCCGGGTTTACTCCATAAATAACTTTTGAGTTCTTCATTCATTTTTATTCTGTAATACTCAGGCTTGGGAGGCTTCCCTTGGTAACCTGGTTTACTTGGGTCTTTGTCGCAACCTAGTAGCATTATTAAACACAATATGGGTAATATGTAAAATGATATGGGTGCTTTCATACTTGTGAGGATATACTACGTTATTAGTCTGTTGTTCCACAAAAATACTCAAGATATTCAGTTATTCAAATTTAGTTGTAGTTGCCAATCGATACAAGTAAATACAATATAGATTTCGGTTTCAAATCATTTTAGACGATATGCATGGCGTAACTGCTGACACCCTTCGGTACTATTCAGCAAAGCTGAATCACTCACGTGACTAGGCTCAGCCTAGTGGGTGGCAACTAAACACCCTTCGAGAGCCTCAGGGTGACACCTAAACCCTTTAAACAACTAAACCCTTTAAACTTCCTCAACCTCTTAAACACCTAAACACCTAAACACCTAAACCATTTAAACCCCATAAACCTTCTCAACATTAACCCCTACTTCCTAGTCCCTACTTCCTGCTAATATCTAATAGCCCAAAGCCCTCTTCCAAATGTAGAAACGATGAGTGCTTGTTCTTTTTCGAAGTATTTGATTTCTGTTACAATTGTAGGAGGAAAGCCTTCTCCTAATGGCACCCATTCTAACTCATTGAATTCGTAAACCCCTGAATTGTCGCCATAAATCCATTTGCCTTTAACGCTTGTAATGCAGGTGCTTGGTAAATTTGGTAATCCTTTCGACTGATTTGTAAATGTTTGTCCATTGTCTGATGAAATATAAACCTTGTTTAAATCAGTACTGTTTTGGTCAAAAGATTCAAGTGTTACTGCAATATCGCCCATTTCATTCACTGCTATGTCGGTTATGCTTCGCCATTTTAAGATAGGAAGCTGTTCAGTAAAGTCTTGCCAACTTGTGCCGCCATCATTTGTAAACAGCAATTTGTTTTCTAATTTCACACCCCAGGTTGCATCATCTTTGCCAATCCATATTTCATTAGAGTTATTGGGATTTATCCAAAAAGCCTTGATTTTTCGGTCAGCTTTTAAGTTGGATGTTAATATTTCATACCGTTGTTCTTTGTTGCGCAAATACAAGTTGAGGTTTGATAAATAGAACTGATTGCTTTCTTTATGATAGTGCATTTTGAAATCGAAACCAGAGCGTTCATTGCCAGCATGGGCGTACTGAAATGTTTTTCCACCATCTTTGGTTTGGTAACACATTTGTGCAAATCCAACATAGAAAAAATTTGAATCTAAAACAGAAACACATCGGCCTCCATCGCCATACATTTTGGTGCAACTCCATCGGTTGTTTTCATAAATAAAAATACCATTGTCTTGTGTCCCACACATTATTTGTCCCGACTTAGAACGGTCAAACCCAAATATTAATGTGCTGTTAATGTTGGAATTGTGCGTGAGAGAAGTCCAAGTTTGTCCAAGGTTTTTGCTAATATCAATGCCCCCATCGGTAGCACAATATAAGGTTTGATTTACATAAGCTAAGGCATTAATATCGTCGTGTATGTGATTGGTTTCTTTTACATTGGGCGAGCTTATTAATGAAAAGTTCAATCCATTGTTATTGCTTTTAAATAAACGTGTAGTGCCTATGAAAATGGATTCTATATTGTTTTTTTTGTCGTAAATTAACGTTTGTACTTGTCGTGACTTATTGGGGATTATTTGAGGAGCACTGTTTTTTAAAATGATTTTTTGGGTGGTAATGTCATAAGAAATAAAAAAAGATTGATTGGCTTGAATGAAGATATATAACTTCCCTTTTTCTTTTTGTGAATAGCAAGCGGAGAAACGGTTCGTTGTTACGCCCGATTGTCCAATTTCTGCATTTATTTTTTCACTTAAGTCCTCCCATGATTTACCAGCATCTTTGCTCATAAGGATGCCCGAACCACATACAATGAGCTCTTCAGGTTGTGCGGGATTGGAGATAATTTGTTTGAGGTCGTATTTGCTTTTGTGTGTTAATTGCCAATTTTGACCCATATTTTCAGAGGTGTAAATAGCTTTGTTACTAATACAAATTGTCCGATTGGTGTTTGCTGAACTAATGTGGCAAAGGTCTCTTGCTTGTTCTTGTTGGTATTCTATGGGGGTAAACTTGAGTGAATTAGCTTGCCATGTTTCGCCGTTATCGCTCGACTGGAATAATCCAAAACCGTATTGTCTTGAATTGCCAATATCCATACCTGATGCTGCCAATAAAAGATTGATTTGTGGTATTTTTATGATTTTTGTAATCCCGGTTGCATAAGGGAACTCGAGTTTTTGTTGCCAGGTTTTGCCACCGTCTTTGGTTTTAAAAATGCCGGAAGTTGCATGTCCTGCAATTATTTCATCTTCATTGTTGGGGTTGATGTAAAGGCTTAAAAAACGACCGCAACCATGAGGAGATATTTGTCCACTATCAGCCATAGGAGTGGGAGAGCCAAATGGTCCAATAGGCAGCCATTCGTATGAGGAAAGTTTTGAAAAAGAGATAACTTGATTTTGCGCAGAAGTGTTTTTGTTTTTTTGCTGACTTCGACACGCTATGCCGATTATAAATAAGGAGATTATTAGATGATATAAATAGGATTTATTCATATTGCATTTCTGCCTCTTTAATCATTTTTGCAGCTTGTTCTTTTCCTAAATAGTTGTCTATTTGCTGGTGAATCAAATACAACAAAGGCGTTAAAACTACAGCAACTACAAATTTATAGATGTAATTCATAATACAAATAGCCATTACTTTTTTGAACGACCAATTGTTCCCAATGTAAAAGGCAATAAATAATACGACAAAGCTATCTATAAATTGAGAAACTAATGTTGAGCCTGTACTTCGCATCCATAAATATCGGTTGCCTGATTTTTTTTTGATATAGTGAAACACATACACATCCACCAATTGACCAATCAGAAAAGCGACCAAAGAACCTATAATAATCCACAAACCTTGACCAAAAATACCTTTATACGCAGTTTGCATATTGGGAATGTTTTGTTCTGAGCCACTTTCTATCCACCATGAGGCAGGAGATGAATTGATAGCCATAAAGACCATTAAAAAGGCATAACTTATCATTGCGGCAGCTATAAAGCTTAACAGTCTAACTCCTTTTTTGCCGTAATATTCATTAATTATATCGGTCATTATAAATACAAATGGCCAAAGCAATACGCCACAAGTTAATTCAAAAGAAAGGTTTTCGACGCCCAGTAAATTAATCTGAAAAGGGTCGAATCCAAAGGTGTTTTCAAGAGAAAATATTTTTACCCCTATAAATTCAGCAATAATGGCATTGGTTATAAAAAAGCCACCAAGCATAATAAAGAGTTTTGACTTTTTATCCATTAGTTTAAATTAAAAGTTTCTCCTTTTTGAGGAATTTCTATATTTAAATAGCCTTTTTCAATAAGTTTTTCAGCAAATATTTTTTGGGTTTCGTATTCGCCATGGACTAAAAATATTTTGTGTACGAGTTTAGGATTTTGAAGTTTTAGATAGTCTATCATTTCAACATAATCGCCATGTGCACTAAAGTTTTCCATGCTCACAACATTTGCCTTGACTTTAAAGGTGTCGCCAAAAATTCTCACTTCAGGTTCTCCTGCTTTTAGTCTTCCTGCTAATGACATAGGGGAGGCATAGCCTATTAATAAAATGGTATTTTTAGGGTCTTCAATGTTGTTCTTAATATGGTGTTTGATACGACCCGCTTCCGCCATACCGCTGGCACTAATGATAATAGCAGGTTCTTTAGATTCATTGATTTTTTTAGACTCACTCACATGTTCTACATAATGTAAGTTGGGAAAACAAAAAGGGTCACCATCTTTGGTTATGTATTCCAATATTTCGGGATTGAAATATTGTTTGTGAGCAGCCATTGTTTTGGTTGCCTTTACAGACAAAGGACTGTCCACATAAACCTCGATTGAAGGAAGTAAGCCATGATGAGACAAGCGGTCTAAAGCATAGATGATTTCTTGGGTTCTGTCTATACTAAACGCAGGGATAATGATTTTCCCTTTGTTTTTGACACAAGTCTCATTCACCACTTCCAAAAGTTTTGCTTCAACATCCGTTTGTTTTTCATGAATTCTAGAACCATAAGTGCTTTCCAAAATGATGTAATCAGCTTGAGAAACCGGAATAGGATGGTTCAAAATGGCGTCATTAGTACGGCCAATATCTCCAGAAAACATCAATTTGATATTATTGGTTTCGTTTAGTGTTTCTATTAAAAAAGCAACACTACCTAATATATGGCCATTGTCAAAAGTCGTAACTTTTATGTCATTTTCTATGATTGTGCTTTTGTTTAGTGGAAGTTGACGCATTAAATCAAGTGCTTTCATGGCGTCTTCTTCGATATATAAAGGCTCAATAGGTGGTTCTCCTTTTTCTATTTTTCTTTTATTGATATAGAATAGGTCGCTTTCTTGAATTCTAGCACTGTCTAGGAGCATAATTTTGCACAAGGCTATAGTTGCATCGGTAGCGTATATGTAACCTTTAAATCCATCTTTAACCAACTTAGGTAAAAGTCCAGAATGATCGATATGGGCATGAGAGAGAAGCACATAGTCTATTTCACTAGGTTCAAATCCCCAAAATAAGTTATCGCTTATTGTTTTTTTTCCTTCCCCTTGAAACAATCCACAGTCGAGTAATATTTTCTTACCATTGTTGAGTTCAACCAGATGTTTACTTCCCGTAACGGTTCTTGCGGCTCCCCAGAAACTAATTTTCATGTTACAATTATACACATAATTTTACATAGATTTTTGCGACAGAAATGGCTGATGATAAATTATATTTTTTATTTTTAGTTTATTTTACACTTATATTTGCAGCATGTTTTGGGGTGCTCTTGTATGTTAAAATACAAAGCTGAGATGATACCCACTGTACTTGGATAAGCGTAATAGCTGCGTCAAGGAAAACAAACAGAATGGTTTGTGCTTATTATTTAGCATCAACAGCATTCCAAAACTATTTATTCAAAAAAATATATGAAAAAAATAGTTTTAATGCTTGCCGCCTTTCTGATTAACGTCGTTTTATTCGCACAAAATTCAGAAAAAGTTAACGTTGTTTTTAACGTTCTACAATCCGATTCCAACTCTATTGAAAATGCAACAATACTTTTGTTGCCAACCAATAGTAAGGAACGCTATTACTCACAGTCGTCTCAATCCGTTAAATTGCCCGTGGGTCAGTATCTTGTAAAATTGTATGCCTTAGGGTATTATGATTCAAGCTTTTCATTGAAAATTAATCAATCGGGGCGATATAATATTTTACTTAGAGAAAATTTGGCTGAACAGCCGGGATTTATTTTAAGGGCAATTTCAGCTCCACCTAAGTCGGGTTTTGTTTATACGAAACTGAGTGCAAAACAACTCAATGAAAGGAATTTGGGGCAAGATTTTACTTACCTTGTTTCTCAAACGCCTTCTGCCTTTTCAACCAGTGATGCTGGAAATGGGATAGGATATACAGGTTTAAGGATAAGAGGGGCAGATGGAACACGTATTAATGTCAATATCAATGGTGTTCCTATTAATGATGCCGAGAGTCATGGTGTATTTTGGGTAAATATGCCCGATTTGGCAAGTTCAACCTCAAGTGTTCAAGTGCAGAGAGGTGTTGGGTCAAGTACGAATGGTATAGGTGCATTTGGTGCAAGTATTAATATCTCTAATATTGAGCAAAATACACAACCTTTTTTACAAATAAACCAATCAGTAGGTTCCTTTAATACCAGTAAAACAAGTTTGATGTTTGGAACAGGGACTATTAATAATTTTACTTTTTCAGGTCGTTTGTCTAAATTGAAAAGTGATGGTTACCTCGACCGTGCCTCATCAGATTTGAGTGCATTTCAATTCAATTTGGCCTATAGAAAAAAACAGATGCAATTGCATTTGGTGAGTTTTGGAGGTAAGGAAAAAACATACCAGTCTTGGTATGGTACGCCAGAAAGTAGAGTAAATGGCGATGTGCAAGGAATGAATGATTTTGCAGATAGAAATGGTTTAGACGAAGCAGAAAGAACAAGGTTGTTAAACAGTGGTAGAACCTATAATTATTACACCTATCCCAATCAAACAGATAATTATTGGCAAAACCACCACCAGCTTCATTTCTTGTATGAGATTAAACCACACCTTAAGTTAAAATCAACATTTTTTTTAACAACAGGAAGAGGTTATTATGAGGAATTTAAAGCGGGTGAGTCCTTTTCAGACTATGGCTTAAATGACTTAATCCTTAATAATGATACTTTCAACTCAAGCAATTTAATACGTCAAAGGTGGTTAGATAACTTGTTTTATGGCAATTTCACTAGTTTGTCTTATCAAAAGAATAAATTGGGAGTTGATGTGGGGGTGAATGTGTCAAGATATGATGGTAAGCATTTTGGAGATGTGATATGGGCGGAATTTGGACAAGCATTCGGAAATAATTACAGGTATTATAACAATACTAGTTTAAAGGAAGAGTTTAACAGTTTTGTGAAAGCCAACTATCAAATAAGTAAAAAACTTAAAGTTGAGGGAGAGATACAAGCCAGGTTAATACAATATCAATCAAAAGGGATTGACAATTATCTAAAGAATATTGATTTTAATGAAAAGTATGATTTTATCAATCCAAAGTTAGCTGCGGTATATGATATAAATAAGTATTCACATGCTTATTCAAGTTATAGTATAGCAAACAGAGAGCCGGTTAGAAGTGATTTTACAGACCATTTAAGATTGATAATACCAAAGCATGAAAACCTAAGAGACTTAGAGTTAGGTTATATTTATTCAAAAAGGAATAAATTCTTTCAAATAAACTTATACCAAATGGATTACAGAAATCAATTGATATTAACAGGACAATTGAACGATGTAGGGGCAAGTTTAAGAACAAATACTCCAGAGAGCTACAGAAGAGGAGTGGAGTTGTTAGGAAAGATTGAATTTGTCAAAAAGCTTTGGTTTGAGGGTAATGTTTCATTCAGTGATAACAGGATTAAGAAATTTACCGATGTGTATTATGATTATTTAGATTTTTCGGAAGTTAGAACAGAATACAATAACACACCAATAGCATATTCCCCTAATGTTATTTTATTTGGGGCAATTACAGACAAGCATATAAAAGACTGTCAAATGACATTGTCATATAAATATGTAGGAAGACAATATTTAGATAACACGGGTAATTCTAATAACATTATTAAGCCATTTGGCTTGTTCGACTTTGTTGCAGAAAAGCAGGTAAAAGTAAAGGGGGTAAATTCACTCAGTTTAAAGCTTATGGTAAACAACCTATTAGGTATTAAATACAGCAACAATGGTTACACGTTCAAATATGCCTACAGTGGCACCTTGACCGAGGAGCGATTTTTTTATCCGCAAGCTTTGAGAAATTTTTTGATTGGGCTAGAATTTAAACTGTAGTTTTGTTTAAGTTATTTATCAAATAATTAAACGTATGTATGTGAGTTGAGGTGTTTTTGGGTGATTTGGGTATTTTAAGTTCTTTAAAATTAAGCGATTAAAATATATTTTATTTTTTTTTAATTTTTTTTTTAATCATAGTTATTTATTGAATTCATGTCTAATTTAGATATAGATAATAAAAAGCTATGGCAAAAAAAATTAT
>JBBAKM010000007.1:0-94956 GCA_040403495.1 Bacteroidia bacterium | reverse complement strand
AGTCGCTTTAGTGATGGCTTTAGTAGTAAGTACAAGTACTTACGCCTGTACAGTCACTCCCAATTTCACCTATGTAGTATCAAATACTTGCGGGTTACCAAATGTGCTTAGTATTAAAAACACATCTACAGGTACATTTAATACCTCTGCTAAATATTGGTGGAAGGTAAATGGCACAACAATAGACACCACTTTGGGTCTTGATTCAATCGTTGTGTTATTGAAGAAAACCGGCACCAACACTATAAAGTTGTTTGTTAGAGACTCTTCAGGATGTGTGGATTCTACCAGTGCAAGTTCGGTTACTGTAACCACCAATGCGAAGACAATCATCGACCAAAGTACATTTGGGTCACACTCACCACAATGGGTAAATTGTTTAATGTTTCAGAATGATCCTGATACATTCCGTATCAAGTTCTCTTCTGCGGACACTTTAAAGCAATTGCGTATCATATGGGGTGATGGAAATGTTGATACTTCATTTAGCGATTTAGCGCCAAATACAATTAAACAGCATTTGTATTCATCGCTTGGTTCGTTCGAAGTTAAAATTGTAACTACTAATGGCAATTGTATCGACACGGTTTATGGAACAATAGTAAACCAAAGAATCCCAACAGCGGGTATCATCGGACCACCATCTGGAAACAACAGAGGGTGTGTGCCGCACCAATTAAGAATTGTAAATAATTCTTATAATATCTCCAACTTAACACAGTTTTTATTAGAATGGGGTGATGGGGAATCACAAAACTTACCTTACACTGCAAACAATGACACCATTTATCACACTTACACTAAAGGGATGTGCGGTGGTGTTATTAAGTTGACAGCAAGTAATGTTTGTGGTTCTTCATTTACCACATGGAATCCAGTTGACATTAGCGACAAAGACAAAGCTAAATGGGGAGTTGATGCAACATGTGATCCTACTAAAAACCATTTGTTTCACAATTTATCGAATGATAAATATTGCTTAATGCCAGATTTGAAAGAATATTTCTGGGATTTTGGTGATGGTACTACTTATGGATGGACTACAAGTAAAGCTTCTCAATATCATAAATATGCAAAAGAAGGTGATTACATTATTACTTTAATTGCTAAAAATGGTTGTGGTGTTGATACGTTTAAAGACAAAATTAGAGTTTTTTACAATCCTAAAGCCTTATTCTCTTTTAACCAAGACAGAGGTTGTAATCCATTAATCGTTTCTTTAACTGACACTTCTAAAGGAAGAGGAATTACTAGAGAGTGGAAAGTAACTGAAGGAACTTCAACTTATACTTACACTGATTCTATATTAAATTATACCTTTACAAAAGCAGGAACACATTCAATTTCATTAAAAGTAAGTAACAAATGTGGTCAATCTACCTTAAGTAAAAACTTTAGAGTAAATGACAAGCCTAAAGCACAATTTGCTTCAATAGCAAGTGGTTGTACTCCTTTAACGGTTTCGTTTACTAATACAACTAATTCTTATTTTGTTAATCCAACTTATTCATGGAATTTTGGAGACAATACTACAAGCAATCAAAAAAATCCTTCTTCTAAAGTTTATACAACACCTGGAAATTATGAAGTCGTTCTTGTTGTAAATGATTCTTGTGGAACCGATACATTCAAAAGAACTTTCACTGTATTTGGATTGCCTGTTGCAAGTTTCACAGCTGATACTGCCTCTTGTACTTTTGATTCTATTTCTTTTGTTAATCAATCTATCAACAGCACTGAATACAAATGGAACATGGGAGATAATCAAACTTTCCAAACTTCTAATTTAAATACTTTAAAATATGCTTACAAAACAACAGGAACATATACTGTTCGTTTAATTTCTGGAACAAGCAATGGTTGCGCTGATACTGCTTACCAATCTGTAATAATCAAACCAGGAGCAAAAGCAGTTTTTGATATTAATCAATCTTATGCATGTGCGCCTGCATCTTTTAAAATTACAAACTCATCTTTGTATAGCAATACCCATACTTGGTATTTAAATGACTCATTGTTGTCTCAAACGGCCTCTATTAATGATATATTATTATCTAATGATACTTCAATAGCTCGTTTGAAACTAATCGTAACAAGTGCTTCTTCTTGTCAATCTGATACTTTAGAAAAAGTATTCTTTACGCCTGCCAATCCTGTAGCAGCTATCAATAACTTAGACTCTGGTTGTGGTGTATTGAGTGTTAATTTTATTAACGGAACTACTTTCGCAAATCAATACAAATGGACTCTAGGTAACGGACAAACTTCAACTTTGAAAAATCCATCTGTGAATTATGTGGCTTCTTTAACCAATGATACTCTTTATAATGTTCAATTAAGTGTTAAAAATTGGTTGGGTTGCGCTGACACTACATCTACTAAAGTGAAAGTGTTTGCTGCTCCTAAAGCTATTTTTACTGCTGATAAAACTGTTGGTTGTGGCCCATTAAATGTTTCATTTACCAATAATTCAATTACCAATAATGCTAAACCAAGTAGCTCATTGAGTTATTTATGGCAAATTAACCAAACCCAATCAACTCAAAAAGATTTACAACATGTATTTGTGGCTTCAAATACAGTTGATTCTGTTTATTCTGTAGTTTTAAATGTAACTTCACAAAACGGATGTGTTAATTCTGCAAACAGAACTATCACCGTTCGTCCTAATCCAAATGTAAACTTTAGTTTAAATAAAGACAGAGCTTGTTATGAATTAAAAACATCAACGCTTAACTTATCTAAACCAGGAAATAATGGTAATATCACTTCAATGACTTTTAATTGGAACTTTGGAAATGGCTCATCTGCTAATTCAATGAACTCTAATGTTAATTTTAAAGCTTCAGTTAGACGTGATACTTCATACAAAATAACTTTAGTTGGAAAAAATCAATACAATTGTGTAGATACTGCCATCGGTTTCGCTTATGTTTATGCTAAACCAGTTGCAACGTTCGCGGTAAATGCAAATTCAGGTTGTACTCCTTTTACAGTTAAAACTAACAATCAGTCTTTCGGTAAAGACACTTCTGTGATTTCTCACTATTGGGATTTCAATTCTGTACACTACTCTGCACAAAAAAATGATTCATTTGCATTTGTAAACAATACAAACACCAATAAATTATTAAATATCTCTTACATAGCAACTACTCAAAACAATTGTAAAGACACAGTTAGCACAGTTATTACCGTTCGTCCTAAGCCAATTGCTGATTTTAAATTGTCTTCTGATAAAATTTGCGCACCAGCTCAAGTAACAGTGACAGACCAATCTCAAAACGCTGCGACTTACTTTTGGGGTACTTCTAATTCATTAAACACAGGTAACACTGTTGAAGGATTTAAATTTGCAGGTATTTATTTATTTGACACTACTTACACAATCTTCCACCAAGTTGCTTCTCCATTCGGATGTTTGAGCGATGTGGTTTCTAAAAATGTAGTTGTAATGGGTAAACCAAAAGCTGATTTTGTATTCTCTAAAGATTCATTGTGTTCATCTGACAAAGTGAGAATGTCAAACAATTCATTTGGTGCCTCTAGCTACTTATGGAGATTTGGTAAAACCCAAACCAGTTTGGCTGTAAATCCAACCTTTAGTGCCACATTAAATCCATTTACAAGAAGAGATTCAATAATCAATGTTGGATTGTTTGTAACCTCAGCAAGTGGTTGTAAAGATACTTTAAACCAAAATGTTTATTTCGTTAACAAACCTGTTGAGAAAATTAATATCGAAAATGCATTTGGTTGCACTGACTTAAATGTTAATTTCGAAAATGGTTCTTCTAAATTTAAAGTTCTTTCTTGGGACATGGGAGATAATAATGTATTCTTTAATACAGAAAAAGTAACCCATTCTTTCCATAATGCTTCTCAAGAATTGATTTACCAGCCAAAAGTTCAAATGATTAGACAATATTTGAATTGTAAAGACACTGCTTATGGTAATGTAATTGTGTATCCTAAACCAAAAGCTGATTTTATTTCTAACCGTCCTGATGTTTGTGATGATGGTTTATTCCAATTCGTAAACCAATCTAAAAACTTTAAAGCAAACACTTGGTTAATCAACGAAAATCAATATTACAACCAATATGACTTGAATGCTCAATTGTCATATTCTGCAAAAAATGATACTTTATACCGCGTTAAATTGATTGTTAATAATGCTTATTCTTGTGTAGATAGCACAGAAAAAGACATTAAATTAAGTCCTAAAATGGTGATTAAATTCAAAAAAACACCAATTGTTTCTTGTGAAAAAGGCAATGTAACGTTTACCAACCAATCTGAAAATGCAGTTAGATATTTCTGGAAATTTGGAGATGGTGGTATCTCAAACGAAATTCACCCTAACTATGTTTACAACCGTTATGGCAACTACAAAGTGACACTTTATGGTTACAATCAAGATGGATGTGTAGACAGTAGTGACAATGGCGAATTTATTAAGGTATTAGAAACGCCAATCGCTGACTTTATCTTTGGCCCAACTTCACCAAAACTACCAAATGCAAAAGTTGATTTTATTGCAAAACCAATCGTTTATGGTGTTGATATGGATGCTTTAAAATACGAGTGGAATTTCGGTGACCAATCTGTAATTTCACCAAACAACAGACTTAAAAATCCAGTTCACTTTTACAACTTAGCAGGTAATTTATTAGTAACACTTAAAGTGTCTAACGAACATTGCACCCACTCTGTAACTAAACCAATTTATATTGAAGACCCAAAACCAATTGTTGTTTTTGAATCTTCTACAATAGAAGGTTGTGCGCCATTAAGTGTATCATTTAAAAATCAAACGACTAACGCTCACACTTACAGATGGATATTTGGGGATGGTACTAACGATTCTTATGAAAAAGAACCTACTCACGTATTTGAATACGGTGGTCAATATAATGTTACATTAATAGCAACAGGTACTGGTGGTGAAACAAAAATCACTAACTTTAAAATGATTACTGTTTTTGATAAACCAATTGCTAGTTTCTTTACCAAAACAACTGAATTAAGTTTGCCAAATGCTGTGTTTAAAATGATAAATACAACTGACAACGTGGTTGAAAATAGATGGAAATTATATGACAGCGCACAAAACGTAATTCAAGAGTCAAGATTAAGAGATGCTTCTTTCTTTGTAAATCAAGTTGGTAAATTCTCAGTTGAACTAATCGCAACAAACTCTATGGGATGTAAAGATTCAATTGTTAAAGAACAATATATCTCTACCATTTTACCAGGATATGTATACACTCCAAATGCTTTCTCTCCAAACAATAATAGTGTAAATGAATTGTTTAAGCCTTCATTGTTTAATGTTAAAGAAAGAAATTACTCTTTCAGAGTTTACAACAGATGGGGTGAATTGATTTTCGAAACTACGGATATCAATGGTGAGTGGGATGGTACTTTCAAAGGCGTTGATTGCGCTCAAGAAAACTACTTATGGACCATTAGTGGTGAGTTTTTAAACAACGAAACCTTTAGCCAAAGAGGAACAGTAACTTTGTTGAGATAATATAATATTTAAGTAACATAGTTTGTTAATTTTTAACGACTTTTGTAAGCTTGTTTAAGCATTTAAAAGTCCACCGAAATTTATACCAATACATCATACAACTAGCCATCCCTATTACCATTGGTCAATTAGGGATGGTTTTGATGGGTTTTGCAGATACCGTTATGTTGGGGAAGTATAGCACCATACAAATGAGTGCTGCAAGTTTTGGTAATGCTGTCTTTTTTCAAACTATAATTTTCGGGATTGGACTACTCTATGCTGTAAGTACTTTGATAGCTATTGCAGATGGGGAAGGGAAGTTGGAAAAATCGATTCCTATTTTTAAATCTTCGCTTCTTATAAGCGCATTTCTATCGATTGTTTTTATTCTCATTCACTACATACTTATTTATAATATTGAAATATTTGGACAGACCAGTAAAGTTAACATTCACGCTTCTTCTTATTTGGAAATCGTTAATTATGCCACTCCTGCTATCTTAGTATTCTACGCTTCAAAGCAGTTGATGGACGGTTTGAGTTTTACTAAAATTGCCATGTATGTTACATTTTTTGGCTTGCTATTGAATGTGTTTTTGAATTGGGTAATGATTTATGGTAACTTAGGATTTCCTGAAATGGGTATTAATGGTGCTGCTTGGGCAACAAATTTTGCAAGGGTTTTTATGGCCCTTTTAATGTTTTATTTTGCATGGTTACACCCAACAGTTCGCAAGTTAAGGATTGAACAAAAAGTGTCACAATCATTCTCTTATTTCTGGTCTATTCTTAAATTAGGCGGTCCCATAGGATTGACGTTTTTTTTCGAAATTGCTGCTTTTTCTGTTGGTTTAATTATGGCAGGGTGGATTTCGGAAAACAGTATGGCGGCCCATCAAATTGCCATTAATCTAGCTTCTATAACATATATGTTTGTAACAGGAATTGCGGCTGCTGCCACTATTGTTGTTGGTAATTATTATGGAGCAAAAGACAAGGAAGGTATTCGACACTCCGCTAGAATTGCGTTTACAATTACAATTATTATCGAAGTGGTATTTGCATTGATGTTACTCTTGTTTAATTCTCAAATTGCTGCAATTTATTCCGACGATGAAGTGGTATTACAGTTGAGTGTTGGACTTATTGTTTTAGCCGCATTCTTCCAATTAAGCGATGGATTACAAGCTGTGGGAGCAGGGGTGCTAAGAGGAGTTAAGGAAACTAAAATTACTGGCGTTATTGCCCTTTTTGCCTATTGGGGAATTATGATTCCGGGCGCTTATTATTTGGCATTCAAAACCGACTTAGGAGTAAAAGGGATTTGGATTTCATTTATAGTAGGACTTTCTTTTGCAGCGGTTTTTCTTCTTCTTCGCTTTTATTCGATACTTAAAAAAGGGTTTGAATTCGAAGAAAAGGACAATTAAGTTTGCTTGCTTCATACTTTTATCTTAAAATTGTCGTTAGTCTTTATTATGAATAAAATATTTTTAACACTACTTGTATCTTTTTTAAGCATTCAATTTGCTCACACTCAAAATGTTCAATACTCCAATTTTATAGAGTTTCACGAAAATACTCTGTTCAATAGAGCCTACAATGTCGTCGATTCTTACGCGCTAAAATTAAATATAAAGTCAATTCACTTAGAAATAAAGGAAGGTCAAAAAAAGCCAAAATACTATTCTCAAGAAATGCACTTTGACAACAATGGGCGTGCTAATGTTTTTTATTCTTACAATGATACTTTTAAATCGAAAATTTTAATAAAGTTAACAAGCACTTTTGATGAAAAAAATAATTTGATTAACGAAATGTATGATGACGGATTTTATGGCTTTACGGCTATTTTAAAGTACAATGATTCCAATTTTTTGGCAGAACGTACTGTGTACAATACAAAAGATAAGCTTTCTAATAAAGGGGTTTATACATATAATTCTAATGGTAAGTTGAGTAGTATTTATTTTTATTATTCGAAAAACAAAATGATGTCTAACTACCAATATACCTACTATCCTGATGGTAAATTGAAGCAAAGTGTGTTCAATTATAAAAAAAACAAAACCAAAGTTTGGGATTATTCATGTGATGAAACAGGCAAAGTCGTAGAGAAACCTAAAGATACAATTAAGATTTGTACCACTAAGTCTTATCTAAGCGATGGTAAAATAGTGTCTACAACTCTAGGCTATACTTGGGACGGTAAACCCTATAAATATGTCAGTATTTCAGACACCTTAAAGAACGTAATTGAGGTTAGTTATTATGAAACAGTTAAAGAAGAATTAGGTTACAGAGAGTTTTATTCTTACATAGGTAAAGTGCAAGTTAACCGTGTTTATGAGTCCTATTCAAAAGGGAAAATAACTTATAAAACTGAAACAACTAAGGACTTAAAAGGCAGAGTTCTTAAATCTGCGAGTCAATCTTTTTCAAACGCTAAACCCAAAGCCCTTTATTCGACTCTTTATCAATATCAAGATAATGGACTGATAGCTAAAAAGATTTATTTAAAAAACAATTCTGAGTATAAGCATTGTTCATATCAATACAACTTCTACAAATAACTATCTCAATAGTGTAAAAGTGCCTTTTAATTGGTAATGCTTGTTGTCTGTGCCAAGTGCTTCTAAGCGATATAAATAAACGCTTTCCATACAACGTTCTCCTTTAAATGTTCCGTCCCAAGATTCTAGACAATTGAATGTTTCAAATAGTTTTTCTCCCCAACGGTTATAAATTGTAAATTGATATTTTTTAATAAAGACTCCTTTAGGGCCAAATTGCTCATTGATACTGTTATTGTCTGGAGAAAAAGCATTTGGCATAAAGAGTTTTGAAATAGGTTTTGCTTCGCTGGTATTTGACAATGAAACCACATTCCAAATACTGTCTTTTTTGAGGGGTTGATTTCTGACCGCTATAACTCTATAAATATAGTTGGGATTGCAAGACAATGGTGCCTGATAATCAATAAATGTGGAGTCTTTACCAGTACTTGTCATCCCTATTTTTTCAAATACTAATTGGTTGTTTCGTCTTTCAATAATGTAATAATCGACATCCTCATTCCATTGTTTGTAATGGTTCCAAGTCAATGCAGGCCTTTGTGCACTTTCGTTGAAACTAGCCTTTAATAAGATTGATTTGCCTATGTTGCCATATTCACTGGTGTCATTACATTGGTCAATCACTTTGGTTTGATATTGGTAGGACTGCTTATGGACATTCACTTTCAAATCAATAAAGTGAGATGAATCGTTGATCAATTGAGTAGAGTATGTTCTTTCGTTTTTAATTGGGTCAAACTTTTGAATAATAAGTTCTTTTAAAGGAATTTTATAGGCGTTTGGATACACCCATTCCAAACGGATGTTTTTGTCGTTTTCAACTGTGGCGCGCCAAACTTCGTTAGGTGCAACTGTATTCACCCAAATTGGTGTAGCTGCACATGTGTCACTCCAACTGGTTTCTAAGTATCCATCTTTTTCTATTGCATGAATTCTGTAGAAATAGGTTGTTAAACAAGTAATTGAACTATCTATGTATTGAGTGCTATTGCCATTTACTGTGTTCAAGTATTGGTAGTCGCCCTTTCTTTCTGGATTTTCGCGGTATATATCGTATTGCTTCACTTGCCATCCAACATAAGGATTCCATTTAACAATGTTAGCATTTACCACTCCTTTGGCGTTAGATTCAACTGTACAATGGGGTTTTATGGAATCTAATGGCAATGATTTGAAACAAACGTTTTCTGTGTTTATTTTATAACAATGCGACTTTCTAAGTGTTTGATATGGAGACATGAAATGAAGGGTGTCATTTCGTTGGTTACAACTTTTTACTTTAAAATATTGATTGTTTGATTCGTAATAGATAAAGTATTTGCCAAAATCTACTTCTTTATTCTGCAAAAACTTGACTTCAACTGTTTGGTCGTTTTCAACTGATACTCTTAATTGTGGTGTTACTGTTGGTGCAATAGTGTCACCAACTAAAAAGGATTCTTCAACAAAAGTATCTTTACAACCAACCTCATCTATTACACTAATTTGAATGTCATAAAATCCTTTGGTGGCAAATGTTCTATTGATGGAATTGGATTGAGTTGTTTGGACACTGTCATTAACCACCCAAGTGCTCGAAACAATTGGGTATTTGGAGGTGCTAGCATTGGAAATGTTTAAAATTTCTCCCAAGCAAAGAAGCTTTTTATTCAGTTTTAATTGTGCATTTGGTTTGTGCAGTTCAAATTCAATTAAGGTATCTTTGGCGCACATTCCCATGTTTTCTGCTTCAAGTATCAGTTGGTTAATGCCTATAGTATTGAATTTTAATTTGGGCTCTCTTTCAGTACTCAATACATTGTTTTGATTGTCTAGCCACTTGAAGTTGCAAAAAGGGTCACTGTGGTTGCTAACCGAAGTGTTTTTTAGTAGTAAAGTATCTTCAACACATTTACTTAAAACTTCAAACAATGGTTTAGGGTAATCGTGAACATAAATGGTGTCAACGGGAGGAAGCACATATTTGCAGCCTTGTGTGTCAGAAATTACAACCGATGGAATGAAACGACCCGATTTGTTATAGGTAAAGTTGAAGTATTTTTCTTTTTGCAATACCCCATTTCCCAAATCCCACTCAAAGGTGTTGGAGGAATCAGGGGTTTGTCCGGTAAAGGCAATTTGTAAAGGAACACAACCTTCTTTTTTGTTGAATGTGTATTGTCCTGTTGGGCCATCAATAAGTACAAACTTGATTTTTTCAGACACTTTGTAACAGCCTCTGTTGTCTCTAATTTCAAGTTTTACATCAAATGTGCCTGCTTGTAAAAAAACTTTAATCGGATTTTTTAAATATGAGACGGTTCCGTCGCTAAAAGTCCATTTCCATGAAGAAATAGGGTTTAAAGCGTCTGACAAATCATAGAAATTTACTTCTTGTGGTGGGCAAATTAATCGTTTTGGGTCATAGTCAAATTCGGGAACCAATGAGCTGCCATAAAACATAGAATTATCTTCTAATTTGATTTTGCAACCAAATGTATCACTGACTGTTAAGTGTGTTTTTTCACTTTGTTTGCTCAAATATACGCGACTAACTTCTTTGGTGTTGGATGTTGTACTGTCTGAAAATGACCATAAAATAGAAAAGGGGCCTTTGTTTATAGAGTCATTAATCTGAGCTTTAAAAAGTACAGTTTCATATTGACATTGTCTGTTGATAGCTTTTACTATTTTAACATCAGGTACGCCAGCAAATACTTTAAATTTCTTGCGCATCAAACAACTGTCTATGTTGTATGAAAATAATTCAATTTCAACATGGTTATTAATGATTTCAACACTGTCGTCTAAACTAATTTCTATGACTTCTTGGTTTGAAATTATTTTCTTTTTATTCCCAATCATCCAATAGTTGTCAAAACGATTGTATTGTGTGTCAATTAACTCAACTTTCATAGGTAAACAAGCACCCAATGGTTTTACAGAGGCATTGATTACTAAGTCATTGATATAATGGTTGAACCCAATGGAATCTTTACAAACATCTACAACCTCTATCCCTAAATTAAAGTAGTAGGAGCCACCTCTGTTGATGGTATAACTGGTATTTGATTGATTACTAAAAGATTGGTTGTTGACTCTCCAAGTGTATTTGTATGAATCACTGGTGAATATGCTTGCCATTGTCAATGTTTGAGGTAGGCATTCACTAAGTGTGTCTTTGTTTATTTTAGCAATTACATATTCTTGAGGAATGTTGTATTGTAATTCTTCAAAATCAAAACATTTCGTACTGTCATTGTCCGCCTGTATGTAAATATTTTTGGGTATAGGTTTATAAAATTTTACAACAGTGTCGTAATACAATTGATTGTCAATGCGCCAGAAAAAACGATGAGATTCTGTTAAGTCTGCTTTCAATATAAGTGAGTCAACAGGATGGCAAGGGTTGAACGTAACATCGGGAATTATAGTTACATAAGGTGCCATAATTCTAATGTAGTTCTCTTTGATTAAAGTGTCCAAACAGCCATTTAAGTTTGAAATTAATTCAACGTCAATGGTATCAGGTTTTTTATGAAAACTAACTTTGGCATCTCTTTCAAAAAATAAATCTTTTCCTACATCCCATTTCCATTTAACTTGGTCTTGATACATAGTGTCTGACCTATTGAAAATGGTGAATCCTTCTCTGTTACAAACGGAGTCTTTTTCTGTTTCGAATTTTACTTTTATTTTGGTCCCAACATCAATTTTAATTGTTTTTGAATCAATACAGCCTTTGGCATTTTTAATAACCAATTGGAGCGTGTTTTTACTTACTTTGTTAAAGGTTATTTGATGTGTTTCTGAAGTGGAAATAGTGTCTTTTGAATTTAAAATCCAGTAATAGTTTGTGATTGGGTATTTAGAACGGCTTTGATTCTGAAGAGAAATGTTAAGAGGTAAACAACCTTGTGTGTCTTTTTGGTTAAATTCTGCAAATGGACGGTCGAGTTCTACTTTTTTAATCAGCGTTTCTTTGCAACCATTACTGTCTATTAAATCAGCTTTTATAGTGTAGGTTTTATAGGCTTTGAAAGAATGGTAAAAAAATCTGTTTTTGATTGAGTTGTAAAGTGTATCGCCTTCCACCTCTATGGTTCCTCCATTTACAGATCCTTTGGTTGAAATTATACCAACAGAAGGGGCGGAGCAGAAAAAAGAATCTGAAACTATTAATTCAAGTTTGGGTTTAGGGAAAATTGTAATTAAAGTAGGATATACATAAGTTTCATCACAGTTTTTATAAGTAATTTTTAATGTTACTTGATAGGTTCCTGGGTTAGAATAGATTTTTCTAGGGTTAAAATCGTTTGAAGTTGTTCCGTCGCCAAAACTCCATAAATAAGTAATTGCACTGCTTGAAGTTGACTGATTTCGAAAAGCAATTTCTTGATTCAAACAAAATTTACTACTTGTTAAAGTAAAAGAAGCAACTAGAGGTTGAATTGAAATGTTTTTAGTGATACTTGAAGCGCAGCCATTTTTGTTCCGTGCACTCAGTTTGATGGCGTAAGTGCCGAAACTTGAATAAGTGCTAGTAGGTTCAGCTTGTGTAGAATTGGTATTATTTCCTAAGTTCCATTCGTAGGTATTGTCAGTACTAGGATTGGTTTGGTTAATAAATTTTACATTGGTAGGTAGCGAACAATATAGAGGGTCTTCGGTTCTAAAATCAACAACAGGGGCTTTGTTAACCGTAATAAACTGATTTTTGATGGTGTTGTTTTGGCAACCATTGAGGTCTCTTATTACCAATGAAACACTGTAGTTGCCTGAGTTGGTGTATCTGTTATTTGGGTTTTGACCAGTGGAAGTATTTCCATCGCCAAAATACCAAGCATACGAACTTATGCTTGTATCTCCGGCAACACTTCTGTTGGTGAATTTGACAGTGTCTTTTTCGCAAATTGTGCGTGGATTGGCGTCAAAGTTTGCCGTAGGGTTATTAAAGACCTTAATAACCATTGTTTGAACTATTGAGGTGTTATTTGATGCGTCTTTTACAGTTAATTTTATGGTGTATTTGCCTGAATTAAAGAAAATGGCAGAAGGGTCTTTAAGGGTCGATTTGTTGCCATTCCCAAAATCCCATTCCCATTGAGTCGGAGTGCCTGTGCTGTTGTCCGTAAATCTAACAGTTAACGGTAAACAACCCGAAGTGACATTCGATGAATAATTAGCATTGACTTGTGAATAGCCCGAAAATGAAAAAGCAAATACAATCACCAATAATACTATTTGGTAGATTATGTTGCCAGATTTATTCATTTTACTTTATTGTTATATGTTTAAAATAACCAATAGTTTGCCCTCATTGTTTGAGTTAAGAATCCTTAAAACTGCAATTTTAAGGAATTTTTTAAGTATTTGATACTAAAATTTGAGGAAAACCTTACTAAAAACAAGCGACATACTGATTAACAAATATAACAGCTAATCTTTTATTAAACAAGCGTTTTGTTGTAACTAATCACAGAATCAGCCTAATATTTGCTTTGAATTACTAAGTAGTCCTTACCTTTGTATGATGAAATTAAAGGTTCTACTTTTGCTTTTTGTGTTGTTTTATATTCGTTTTTCACACGCACAAACTCGTTTATTCTTTTCTGTTCAACCAACTATTGCCAACAGAATAATGCTTTATTCAAATGCTAATAAATCAAATAAAGATTCTTTTTCTAAAGTTGACCGTTACAGAGTTACATTGGCAGCTAATGCACTCTTTACCATACCTATTAACAAAGATTTGTCCCTTTTAACTGGACTTAAATTTCAAAGTATGGGTTTTACTCGACGAAAAGAAAATATTAAGTTTTTAGATACTATTCATCCTTCTATAGGAATTCGTGCCGATCAAGTGGATGTTGGTCCCGCTTGGGTCGACTTTAGGTATCAATATTATTACCTTTCATTGCCCTTTTTGTTTACACAAGAGATAAATTCGTCCAATAAAGGAAAAAGTGGTTCCTTTCATTGGGTGGCAGGTGGCGCTATTTCGGGATTAATCAAAAGGGATATTAACGCCAAATTCTTCGGATTTTCTTTCGGTAAAGATAAAAAAGTGTCTATTACAGAAAATGATTGGCAACCCGCCCTCATTAATGCTAATTTACAAGCTGGTTTTCGATACGAAAATTTAATTTACGGCAAACAAACTTCTATCTATGTTCAACCTAATCTCATTGTTCCTGTTCTTTTGGCTGACTATGGTATCAACAAACATCTGTTATATGGTGTCGGTTTGGAAATTGGGATTGTCCATTCATTAGACAATAAATAGAGTATGAGAGTTGTTATTCAAAGGGTTTTGTCGGCTAGTGTTACCATCGATGGTGCCGTTCACTCTTCCATTAATCATGGCTATTTAGTTTTGTTGGGAATTCACACTACCGATAATCAAACAGATGTAGAATACATAGTCCAAAAAATTGCTGGCTTAAGAATTATGAATGATGAACAAGGTAAAATGAATTTATCTTTGTCTGATGTAGGAGGTAATTTATTGCTTGTTAGTCAGTTTACCCTTTATGCCAGTACCAAAAAAGGGAATAGACCTTCTTTTGTTGAAGCCGCTGCACCGTCCATTGCTATACCATTGTATGAGTTAACCCAACTGAAACTAAAGGAAAAATTAGGAATTCAGATACAAACGGGTGTTTTTGGTGCAGACATGCAAGTTCAACTTATAAATGATGGCCCCGTAACTGTTGTAATAGATTCAAAACTAAAAGAATAGATTTTATTTTTAGGTAACTATGTCTTATATTTGTTGCAACGAATAATAATATTTTCAAAAAGATGATTCAAATAAAAAAGATAGAAGAGTACCATTTAGCGTATCAAAAAAGCAAAAACAATCCAAATGAGTTTTGGGAAGAAATAGCCTCTGAATTTGTTTGGAAAAGCAAATGGACTCAAGTAATGGAGTATGATTTTTTGAAAGGACATTCTGTTTGGTTTAAAGACGCACAACTCAATATTACCGAAAATTGCATTGACCGCCATTTGGCACATAATGGGAATAAAATTGCCATTGTATGGGAGCCCAATAATCCTCAAGAAGAGAGTATATCTATCACTTATAATGAATTGTCATTAAGGGTCAACCAAGCGGCTGCAATTTTGAAAAAAAATGGAGTAAAAAAAGGCGATAGGGTTTGTTTGTACATGGGAATGATTCCTGAATTGTCAATTGCCATGTTAGCCTGTGCCCGTATTGGTGCTATTCATTCTGTTATTTTTGGAGGTTTTTCAGCACAATCTATTGCCGACCGATTAATTGATGCACAAGCTTCTGTTATTATCACTTGCGACGGAGCCTTTCGTGGTGACAAAGTTATTCCACTGAAATCTGTGGTTGATGATGCCCTCAATACATACCAATTGATTGATAAAGTAATTGTTGTGGCCCGAACGCATACACCTGTAAGTATGATAAAAGGTCGTGATATTTGGTGGAAAGATGAATTACAAGAGCTTGAAAAACAGAAGATATTTTACGTTGAGCCTGAGCCAATGGATGCTGAAGATCCTTTGTTTATTTTATATACCTCTGGTTCAACAGGAAAACCAAAAGGAGTCGTTCACTCAACCGCAGGATACATGGTTTGGGCGCATTATACGTTTGTCAATGTTTTTCAATACGAATTGCAATACAAACATTTTTGTACTGCCGATATTGGTTGGATTACGGGTCACAGTTATATTGTTTATGGTCCGTTAAGTGCCGGAGCAACTACGGTTATTTTTGAGGGAGTGCCAACTTGGCCAGATGCAGGAAGACTTTGGGATGTGGTTGACAAACATCAAATTGATATTTTATATACCGCTCCGACAGCTATTCGAACATTGATGGGGGCGGGATTGTCGTTTTTGAGTGACAAAAATTTAAACTCATTGAAAATACTTGGCTCGGTGGGTGAACCAATCAATGAAGAAGCTTGGCATTGGTTGGATACTCATATTGGCAAGGGTCGCTGCCCTATTGTGGATACTTGGTGGCAAACAGAAACAGGTGGAATTCTTATTTCAAATTTAGCAGGTGTTACGCCAGCTAAACCAGGATTTGCAACTTGGCCATTGCCGGGAGTATTCCCAATTTTGTTAGATGAAAATGGCAATGAAATTACAGAATCCAATATAACAGGACACCTTTGTATCAAGCAAACATGGCCTGGAATAATTAGAACGACATACAACAATCATCAAAGGTGTGTTGAAGCCTATTTTTCGACCCATAAGGGCGTTTATTTTACAGGTGATGGTAGTTACAGAGATGTTAACGGAAATTATAAAATAACTGGTAGGGTAGATGATGTGTTAAATGTAAGCGGACATAGAATTGGAACTGCAGAATTGGAAAATGCAATTAACAGTCACGCCGGTGTTATAGAAAGTGCAGTGGTAGCATTCCCTCATGCTATAAAAGGTCAAGGTATTTACGCTTTTGTAGTGGTGGAGGACAGTCAATTTACCCAAGAACATTCCCCTTTGGATATAGTGGCTACTGTTAGTCGGTTGATTGGTCCTATTGCTAAACCCGACAAAATTCAAATTGTTAAAGCATTGCCCAAAACCAGAAGTGGTAAAATAATGAGAAGGATATTAAGGAAAATTGCGGAAGGGGAGTTGGACTCGATAGGAGATACTTCCACATTGCTAGACCCTAAAGTTGTTGAAGAGATTATTCAAAATGCAGTTAAATAATGCACAGAAAAGAATTTATAAAAACATCCCTGTTGTTATCATTAAGTTCATGTATGATTAAAGTAAAAGATTTAAAACAGATTTCGGAATCGTTGCCGAACACTGAGCGAATGCCAGTTTTGTTTTTAGGACACGGAAGTCCTATGAATGCCATAGAGGAAAATGAATTTGTAACAGGATTTAGAAACATTGCGCAATCTATACCTAAACCGAGTGCAATTTTATGTATTTCAGCCCATTGGTTTATCAATAAAACAGCTGTAACGGCAATGGAAATTCCTAAGCAAATTTATGATTTTGGTGGTTTTCCTCAAGCTTTGTTTGATGTAAAATATACCCCTAAAGGTTCGTTGCTGCTTGTTGATGAAACCATTAAAACAGTGAATAAAGTTAAGGTTGAAAAAGATGAAAACTGGGGGCTCGACCACGGGGCATGGACTGTCATTAAACATTTGTATCCCAATGCTGATGTGCCTGTGGTTCAAATGAGTATCGATTATACCCAAAATGCAGCAGCACATTTTGAAATTGCAAAAGAATTGCAGTCTCTAAGAAATAAAGGGGTATTAATCATTGGAAGTGGTAATATTATTCACAATTTGGGATTGGTTGATTTTTATAACCTCAACAAAGACAATTATGGTTACGATTGGGCGATTGAAGCCCGAACAATAATGAATAATTTGATTGAAAAAGGCGATTTTAAATCACTTGCACAATATCAAACTTTAGGCAAAGCAGTCCAATTGGCCATTCCAACTCCTGAACATTATTTACCTTTGATTTATTCATTGTCACTAAAAACCGAAAAAGACGAATTAACATTGTTCAATGACAAACTTCAGGGAGGCTCGCTAAGCATGACTTCGGTGAGGATTGGATAATGGTTATTGGTTAATAGTTATTGGTTAATGGTTATTGTGTCACCCTGAGGCTCTCGAAGGGTGTTTAAGAGGTTGAGGAGGTTTATGGGGTTTAAAGGGTTTCACGCCGTGAAGCGTGATTGTTTATTCGTGTCACCCACTAGTCTGAGCCTAGTCACGTGAGAGTAACTCTCGAAGGGTGTTTCACGCCGAGCAGCGTGTTGTTTATTCGTGTCACCCGCTAGTCTGAGCCTAGTCACGTGAGGGAGTTTATACTGAGCTTGTCGAAGTAAAGGGTGTTTCACGCCATGCAGCGTCAATTTATCGGTAGAGACGCCATGCTTGGCGTCTGCCGATTTTAGAGTAAAGTCATTCTGGAAAATTTTATCCTCAAAATTTATTCAGAATCAAGTTCAGCACAGGTTTTAGAATCTATTTCAGTACAGGTCTCTTTTGGCCTCACCCACTAGGTTGAGCCTAGCCACGGACTCCCTCTTGATGATTATCGGGACCGAAGGAGAGGGGAGAAAGAATCGACTTACATCGAGTTTTGTCATACCGACAGCGGAGGTATCTTGGTTCTTAACGAAAAGCTGTCGGGATAAGATGTCTCCTTCGTCGACATGACAGCTAGAATAATGGTCCGTTTGTCATTCTGGAAAATTTTGTCCTCAAAATTTATTCAGAATCTATTTCAGTACTGTACTGGTTTTAGAATCTAATTCAGCGTAAGTTTCAGAATTTTGCGTACATCGACAAAAAGATGCTGAATAAAAGTGCATTACACAATCCAACGCACATCTTTTTCCAGCATGACGGTTAGTGGTAGTGGTTAATGGTCCTGTTAGCTATCGGGAAATGGTATTATGCTAAAAATCTGTACTCCCCATTTTTAACAATCATATTAAAAAAACCGTAAATTAAAAAGTCCCTCTCCCCTTGGAGAGGGATTTAGGGTGAGGCCAATTACGAGCGAGAACTTGAAAAATTAACTAATTAACTAAGCCTTCGTTTCCACTCGGCCATCGGCATGTTTGGCAAACCTTCCTTTGCTCTTGTCATGCACTTGATCATATTTTGGCCACGGCCATCCACCAAATCTCGTCTTGTTGAAATCATCGTATGCCTGCATTATTTCTTCTTTCGTATTCATTACAAATGGGCCGTATTGAACCACAGGTTCGTTGATAGGTTTTCCTTGTAAAATTAAGATGCTTGAGTCGTGGTCGCCATTCACTATTTCTATTTCTATTTCTATGTCAGGTTCCACTATTACGGAGTGGTAATTAGGGATACTTGTATTGGCTAATTTAATTTCAGTGCCTTCGTAAAAATATAAGGTTCTGTTGATGCCTGCCGATGCTTTTGGTAATTTATACTTTGCGTTTTTACTTAGTTTGATATTCCAAATAGCGACTTCATTTTGCGACTCAAACGCCCACGAATTAGGGGGTGGTTCGGGAGCTTTTAAATCCTTAATTTGCCCAGCTATAATTTCTATTTTTGTTAAATTCCCTTGTTCGTCTTTGTATTCAAATATAGGTAAGTTCTCTTTCCAAAGCATTTTAAAATGAGCATCTACCATTTTGTTTTTCTTTGGTAAGTTTAACCATATTTGAAACAACTCAAGTGGATTTTCTGATTCACTTTTTAGTAGAGGAAACATTTCGGAGTGTTGAACCCCTTTTCCGGCAGTCATCCATTGAACATCACCATTGCCATAACGACCCGCTGCGCCTAATGAATCTGCATGGTCAACTAATCCTTTTCTAACCACAGTGACGGTTTCAAATCCCCTGTGTGGGTGCCCCGGAAATCCAGGAACTGTTTTGCCGTGATACATTCTAAAACCATCTTTGATAATGAAATCATCGCCTAATTGTCGACCTTTTAGGGATACATCTGGACCACATTGTGCGTTACCCTTAGGAAAAAAATCTTCGTGATGAACACAAAATATAAATGGATCGTAGGTGTCCCACTGAAAACCCATCCTTTGAACCGAACGAATTGGCTCTTTTTTAGGGGCTGTTGGTGCTATTGCTTTGTCCTTGTTTTTAGTAAAACTAAGCATAGGTAATGTAATGGCAGAGGCCGCTGCAAACACCAGTTTACCAATAAAACGTCTTCTTGGATTTGGATTTTTCATAAGCAATATTTAAACAAATTTAATAAAAAAAAGTTTGTTGCAACAATGTTTTAAAAAAAAGATATTTTTGAATTTTATTAATGTCAACACAACAAACGATTATTCCGCCCTTTCTGAAAGAAGGTGATACTATAGCCATCGCTGCGACTGCACGTTTTGTTACACCCGAACAAATTCAAGCGGCAGTTAGTCTTATTGAGCAACAAGGGTTTAAGGTGTTTTTGCACCCACATTTGTTTGATGCTGATCGTCAGTTTGGCGGAACGGACAAAAACAGGGCTTTGTACTTTAATGAACTTTTGATGAACAATGAAGTTAAGGCCATTTGGTGTGCTCGAGGGGGGTATGGAACGGTTAGAATGATTGATGAAATTAATTTTGATTTACTCCGTAAAAATCCGAAGTGGATTATTGGGTTTAGCGATGTAACTTTATTGCTCAATCAAATTTATAATCAATTGAATATGGCTGTATTGCATGCTACAATGCCGATTTTTATGTTTGACAAAAGTGATGAAGAATTGAAACAAGCGGAATATTCATTTTTACAAACTTTGGATTTTTTGAGAGGAAATAAGTTGCAATATGAGGTTCAACTTAGTGAAAAATACAATGAACATGACTTTGAAGGGGTTGTAATTGGCGGAAATTTATCAATTTTACTTAGTGCATTAGGGAGTGATTCGGATGGCAGTTGGAATAATAAAATTCTGTTTATTGAAGACCTAGATGAGTATTTATATCACATTGATAGACTATTATTTACTTTAAAAAGGGCTGGAAAATTTGAGGGGTTAAAAGGAATTTTGGTAGGAAGTTTTACCCAAATGAAAGACCATCAAATTCCATTTGGATATACCGTAAAAGAGATGATTTTACAGCATGTTTCAGAGACTAAGTGTCCAGTGATTTTTGACGTAAATTCAGGTCATGTTCCTTTAAATTTACCAATTCCTTTTGGAATAGATGTAAAATATCAAAATGGTTTAATTACATTTGCAAACGCGTGAAACTCGTCATTAAACAAATAACAAAATTTGTCATTATAGGACTGTCTGCAGTTCTAGTGGATTTAATTATATACTATTCTCTAACAGAATTATTTAAGTTCAATACAGATATTTCCAAAGCATGTTCTTTTATGGTGGGAACGGTTTACACATACTACCTTAACAAAATGTGGACGTGGCGATATACCGAAAAAAGCAACAGAGGAATGATTGTGACGTTTGCTAGTATTTACTTTGTTTCAATGCTCATTAATATATTTGTAAATAAACTAGGGTTGACGCTTATTCCACCTTTCGAAGTGAGTTTAAATATTCAAACAGCTGATTATTCAACTAATTTCTTTTCGTTTAAAGGTCAAAAGTTTATAGCATTCTTTTTTGCAACTTTAGCAAGTGCAGTTATTAATTTCTCTGGGCAGAAATTTTTGGTTTTTAAGAAAGTAAAAGTCGACTTAAAAGACGAGACTAAAATTGAGGTCTCTTAAGAATTTCCGAATAAATAACAGCTTGTCTAGCATCAAAATTGGCAGCTATTTCATTTTCCTGAATCACATTTTTTTGTTTGCCAACCTCAGTTTCGCTAATTGAAGGAAAGTTACTGGTTTTCTTAATTTTGGAGGGCTCTCTGACCAAAATCATTTTCTCTTTCACCACTTTTTCGCGTTTCATGCTTGTTTCGTATGAAGTAGGAGAGGTATTTATAGGCGTGTTTTCAGGTTCATTAGGAAGTTGGAGTGATTTTTTTAATTCCTTAAAAATATCCTCAACAGATTGACTGTCAATGGGTCTTTTGTTTACTTCACGTTGATATTGCTTCTTTTTCTCCCTGTTGTAAAGTTTGGAAATAATGTAAATAATACCAATGATGATATAAAACAATATCTTAAATTCGCTGCCCATAAGTTTTTCAAAATTAATCGAATGTCTTTAAAAAAACAAACGGTATATATTATGCTCGGTGGTAACCAAGGAAAAGTCGATGAAACTTTCTTTGAAACCCTTCTGTGGATAGAGCGTCTATTGGGTAAAGTTGTCAAAACCTCGTCGATATACCAAACTCAAGCGTGGGGGCCAATTCCTCAGGCTGATTACTTAAATATGGCATTGGTATTTCAAACAACTTTTTCACCTGTGATGGTGTTACAAACGCTTTTGAAGATAGAAAGTATTTTGGGAAGAAAACGCAAAGAAAGATATGGACCTAGAACCATTGATATTGACATTATATTCTATGGTAAGCGAAAAATAAAACATCCTCAACTTACAATTCCTCATCCAGAGTTAACAAGTCGAAATTTTGTTTTGATACCTCTCAATGAAATTGCGCCTAATTTCTGTCACCCCAATAACCAATTGACGGTTAGGCAAATGCTAAACAATAATCAACATGATGTCCTAGAGGTTAAATTATGGAAAAAGTTATTATAAATTCACCTAAACCATTGTATTTTATTCCACCTGTAAGTTGGTTTTTAGGCGTTTATGAATCGGAGGAGTGGCAATTGGGTTTGGAACGACAATTTAGTAAACAAACACTTCGCAATAGAAGTTTTATTGGTTCATTTCAAGGGGCGCAATTGGTTTCAATTCCCTTAGTAAATCAAACAACAAAAGGGACTTATGCTGAAGTGAAAATTGATTATAGCGTCAATTGGCAAAACCAGTTGTGCAATGCCCTACAAACATCTTATGGTAAAAGTCCATTTTTTGAGTATTATGATTATTTGTTGTTCCCTGTTATTAAGGAAAAAACGGAATTTCTGTGGGACTATAATTTGAATTTATTGACAATGATATTGAGGTGTTTGAAAGCGCAAAAGGAACTTTCATTTGTTGATTGTGATTATATAGATGAAGAACTAAACTCAGTAATTTCCCCTTATTATCAGGTATTTAATGATAAACAAGCTTTTATACCTCACTTAAGTGTTTTAGATTTGTTGTTTAACGAAGGAATAAATGCCTCTGTGTTTTTGAAAAAATAAAAAAAAACAGAAGAAAATTTGGGGGATTGACTGAAAATAATTGTTTAAAGGGGTATGAAAGAAAATTTGCAAGCGAATTTATTTACCAAATACTTGGCAGGCATGTGCTCTCAAGAAGAAGAAGCTTTTTTGAAAAATTGGCTTAAAAACAATCCAGCCAATCAGTTATTCCTTGGTTTTGTTCAAAGTAACATACCACAATATTTAAAGCACGCCAAGTAAATGAAGGATTCTAATCATATATATCAGTATAGTGATTATACCTCATTAAGTAACGAATCTTTGTCGGACAAAGAGGAATTGCTGTTGACTCAGATTTTTGAAAAGTCAGCTCAATACCCTTATCCAAGTACTAAGGTAGATTTGGAGTGGCAAAAGCTAGAATCTAAGTTGGGAATGCCAAAAGTTATTCCTATTACCAAACCAAATCCTAATTTTTACATGTTTAAATGGCTGTCTGCAGCTATTGTTTTGCTAATTGTTTCTATAGGTTTGCTTCAATATAATAACAGTCAAGATAGTTTTATTGAAACATTTCAAACGCAAGCGAATCCTAACAGTTTTACGTTGCCCGACGGTACTGAAATTAAGCTTTCTACTTATTCACAGGTAAACGTTAATTTTAAAGGAAAAAGTCGAAAAGTTGAATTGCTAAATGGTGAAGTTTATTTCAATGTAAAACACAATAAAACACCATTTGTGGTTCATTCACAATCAGGAGATATTAAGGTTTTGGGTACCGTTTTTAATGTCAAAAATAGACCAAATATTCCTTTTCAAGTGGTTTTGTTGCAAGGTTTAATCAATTTTGAAACGCCATCTAATGTTTTTGAACTACTGCCGGGTCAAATGATACAAAATACATCTTCCGGATTTAAGTTATTGGAAGCCACACCTGTGGTATGGATTGAAGGTAAATTAGAATTTAAAAATAAACCACTTCACGAGATTATTAGTGAATTGAATGCCTACTATAAGGTTAAATTTATAGTCCCTGAATCATTACTAAATGAAAGTATAACGCTCACCATTGATCAACTGGATGCTATAAAGACAGCTGATTTACTGAGTAAAGTACTCAATGTTAAAGTTGAAGTTGAATAAGTTGTCAATACTTTTTCAATAATTAGTACCCCTTTCTCTTATTTATAGGTTAAATTGCCCACAAAATGCGGGCTTTCATTTTTACTTTGGTTTGTGTATTAATGAGTGTATGTAATGTGCATTCACAAACTAATGTTTTGGAAATTCCTATTGATGTAAAGTTAAAAAATGCAACACTTGAAGAGCTTTTATTGAAGATTGAATCTGTAAGTGATGTTAAGTTCAATTATGTAGCCAGTTTATTGCCTCCCAATAAACAAAAGTATGTTTTCAAAAAAGTACCTTTAGCCATTTTACTCTCACAAGTGTTAAAGCCTCATCAGCTTACTTACACATTGATGTTTGGGAATTCCATCGTTATTTCACCAATACAAGCGAGTCGTAAAATTGGAGTATTTTCCGGCTATGTCTCAGATGTGAATTCAGGAGAGAAACTAATAAATGCCTTTGTGATTGATTTAATGACTTTGCAAAGCACCTACACCAATGAAGATGGGTATTATTCACTGTCACTCAAGGAGGATTCTATTAAATTGATGGTGGCTTATGTTGGATATGAAAATCAATATAAAAGTGTAATATGGTCTAAAAATCAAAAAATTGATTTCAAATTAAAAGGAAATTTCGAATTAGATAATCAGCGCATAAGTGCCTATTATCCAGTAGATATGAAGTTTAAATCGGATGAATTTGTAATCCATTCCTCAACGCTTAAAAAAATACCGATGTTGTTCGGGGAAAGTGATGTGCTTAAATCTTTGCAGTTGCTTCCGGGAGTTATTGCTGGAAACGATGGAACGATAGGGCTGAATGTTAGAGGTGGAGGAAATGAACACAATCTCTTTTTATTAGATGATGTACCTATCTACAATCCGTCACATATCTATGGTTTTTTTAGCATTTTTAATTCCGATGTTGTAAAGCAGGTAAAGTTACTAAAAGGTGGAAATAGTGCCCGTTACGGAGGTCGCTTAAGTAGTGTTATTGATATAAGAACCATAGATGGGAATAAGGAAAGACTCAAAACTCAACTTTCAATTGGGGTGTTGTCGAGTAAAATTAGTGTGGATGGACCGATAAATAAATCAAAAAAAACAACATTAATGTTTTCTGCAAGACGTTCATACCTCGACTTGTTTACCAATTTATTAAATGTTGCGAATGTTTTTCCAACCAACTCACGCTATTTTTTTTATGACATAAATGCCAAAATATCGCATCAGTTCAGTGCCAACCACCATGTTAGTATCAGTGCTTATACGGGTAATGATGTATCGTTTATAAACAACGAGTTTTCGATTAAAAGCCCAACACAAAATTTAAAAGAAAAAGACAGGCAATCCATCTTTTGGGGGAATTCTTTGTTTTCTATCCGTGATTATCATTTGTTACACCCCAAAGTATCTGCTTGGTTGAATTTTGCCATTACCAATTATGAGTTTGGAAATGGGTCTCAATATTTGTATGAAGAAACCAAAAATAACAGAATCATTGAAAATAGCTTTGAAAATAGATTTGTGTCCAATATCAATGATGTTATTACATCTTACAATATTCAGTATAATATATCTTCAACGCTCAAGTTAAAGTCAGGTATCGGCTATACAAGACATTTGTTTGCCAGAAATATCAGTTCTAAAACCAATGCGGTGAATGTGCCTGATTTTTTTGAAAATCAAAGTCAGTTTTCTTTTGAATATTCTGCATATTCTGAATTACACCTCCAATTACGTTCCAATTTAGACTTAAATGCAGGCGTTTATTATGCTGCTTTTGTAACCAAAAACAATGTATTTAACTTACCGCAACCCCGATTGTCAGTCAATTATGAGCCATTTCCTAAGTTTTATTTGCATTATGCTTACCAAAGAACAAGTCAGTTTTTGCATTTATTAACCAATTATTCGGTGGGTTTGCCACTCGATTTGTGGTTGCCCTCCACTAACAAGGCATTGCCCGAGTTTGCCGACTTGCATTCCTCAGGATTGAAATATTCAGGAATCAAAGGATTTGAATTTGGCGTTGAATCTTTTGCCAAAAAATTATACAATGTCATTGACTATAAAGACCAATCGAGCTATTTAGGTTCAGAAACCAATTGGGAAGATAAAATTACTATTGGCAACGGAATGGCAAGAGGATTGGAGTTTATGGTCGAAAAAACAAAGGGAAAAACATCGGGTTGGATTAGTTACACATTAAGCAAAAATACCCGTCAATTTAATGAGATAAATCAAGGCAAACCTTTTTTGTATAAATACGATAGAAGACATCAAATGTCTGTTTTAATTAATCACCGGTTTTCAAGTCAAATTGATTGTTTTGTGTCGTGGGTGTATGCATCGGGGGCCAGAATTACTTTACCCGAGGAAATATATACGGTTAATAATGGCATTTCATTGAGTGAGATTTTTGTATATGGCGAAAGGAATAAATACCAAATGCCGGCCAACCACCGTCTTGATTTTAGTTTCAATTTCAAGAAAAATAGAAAAAAATACACACGCATTTTTAGTGCAGGTGTTTATAATGCTTATAACCGCTTAAATCCCTTTTATGTAATTCCAGCTTTTAATGTGGAGGGTAACAGAGTTTTTAAAGCAGTAAGTTTATTTCCAGTTTTGCCAAGTGTTAATTATAAAATTGTATTTTGAAAAAGGTATTTTACTATAGCGTAATCTTGTTTTTTATTGGTGCTTGCCAAAAAGAAATTAATTTCGACTTGTCTGACCATCAGGCAAAATTGGTTGTCAACGGACATTTGTATAATGACAGTTTAATTTCAATTGATTTAAGTATTTCTGGACAAATAACCCAATCTGTAGTTCAACCCTATGTAAATGGGGTAGTAGAACTGTACGACAAGGATACCAATCAGTTACTTACGCTCAATAACAACGGCAATGGTCGCTATTTCTCAAGTGTTTACAAAGCCCAAGCGAACACCATTTATCTCATTAAAATCAAAACCAATGAACGCGATTATTGGATTAGAGAAGAAACACCTGACACAGTTTTTAGTGAAATTAAAGATTCATCAAGATTTTTCTTTCAAGGTAATGAGGCTTATTTTCAGTTGAAATTGCAATTAAATGACAAAAGTATTTTAAAGAATTTTTATGAAATAAAAGTAAAGCGTTTTTATAAAGAATGGAATGGTATTGATAGCATTAAAAAAGAAGAATGGGTCGACATAAACACCCAAGAATTTGTGCTTACCGAATCACCTACTTCAAGATATTCCAAAAAACAACTCTTGTTTTCTGACCGGTTTTTTAATGGTCAAAAGGTCAACTTAAACGTGGGTATGTTTGGTTTGTTCAATACCCCTCAACAAAGAACAACACATTTGCAAGTCTATGTTTCATCATTGAGTTTAAATGCTTTTAACTATTACACCTCTATCAACGAACATTTGTTTTTTCAGAACGACCCTTTTACTCAGCCTTCTCAAATTATAGGCAATGTGCCTGATGCGTATGGAGCCATTACAGGGCGTTATCTAAGTGTAGAAACTATCGTTTTTAAATAATCAATTCCTTGTCCTTTATTCATTAGGGTTCGACTGCCACTTGTATGCCAATGGAATGATTACAAAAACGATGAAGATGATACATGAAGTAATATTTATCAAATTGATAGTTTCTTTGTTGTTAATAATCCATGAATGAATAGGGTGTTCAGGAGTTATGATTTTCCATAAACGATTCACACACATTTTGACTTCTTGGGTGTTCTCTTTGATTAACTGAAAAATGATAGGAATAAAAGCTAAATAACCATAAATACTCCAAATTAAAAACGTAGCAGACAATATTTTTTTGCTTTTGTTTTTAATCATGTAGAAACTCATAGTAAATAAAACAATCCACCCAACTAAGTAAATATATTGAATGGTGTTATCTTTTATGAAATTGGCTAATATAGCAAATAAAATGGCCCAAACGCCCATGCCAATTGAGGCAATGAGCCAAGGTTTAAGACGGGTAATCCTAAACATAATAAGTATGATGGAGATAGAAAGAGAGAAGTAAAAATAGAGTTCCCAATTAAAGATACTTAAAAAGGATTCTTTTCGGTTATCGTAAATCTCATTAACTATAGTGTTAACATAACTAAATTCTCCATAGTTTTGGTATGTAGGGAATAATTCGTCATAATAACTTAATGAAATCATATCGTTTAGAACTTCATGATCAGGCGTTTCAAAACACCAATTGGTTAGTGTTTTAGGTTCAAAGCGATTTCTGATTTGATACTGATTTAAAAGTTTTTGATAGGCCACTAATGCCATTTCAATAGAATCTTTTTGATTATTTTTTAACCAACGGTGGGCATTAATCGTATAAATAGCTGAATTGATATTGCTGTCTAAATCTATGCTATGGCTTCTGCTGCAATAGTTAAGGTAACTGTAAAAATTAGGCCTTTCTATACTTGGAGCAATTCCTGTGTATTCCTCAGTAGGGGTTGCTTCTGTGGTTTCGTATTCCAATGTTGAACTGTAAACGCCTTCATAGCAACTGTCATTTGGAATATATTCAGGAACTTCTATGTCGCGGTAGATTGAATCGCAATGAGCGGCACTTTCGAAATTAAAATTATCTAAAGGTAAAAAACATTGGGCTTGATTGATAATGTGGGATTCCTTTATTGGGTCAAAATTTGCACTTATCTTAAGCTTTTTTAAATGCCTGCCATATTCATAACTATTGAATAAAGTGATGGTAATTAATGAAATAAATAAAACAGTGAAAAATTCTTTGACAAGATAAGTTTTTGTGACTGGATAGAAGCTTTTAAAAGGATTGTTTCGCAAATAGTATATGAGCCAAATAATGAAAAACAACACTATAACAAGGGTTGAGTACAGACCCACAACAGCGCTTTCAAATAGTTCAGTATAGTCATCACTGTCATAAAAATCTCGAATGGAATGGACGGAAATTTGTCCAATAATAAAAAAGATGATATGTCCAATAATGGCAAACAATAAAACATTAAAAAAGCGTGTATTCCACAATAATGGATAATTGACCAATAAATATTGATTAAGTGATTTTAACATAGTGTATTAATTAATAAAAAACGTCTTGATGAATGGGTGATATTTCTGATGTAGTTGAGCTTTAAATCGTGCTTGCCAATGCAGCTATAGATGGCACTATTGGGAGTGTTTGGGTCAAAATGAATGACATATACGCCACCATTGTAGTTGATTTCCAAAAGGTTTAATTCACCAAATGCTTTGTTGATTTCCTCTCTACTTGCCTCTGTTTCTATTTCGTAAACCAATTGCTGAACCTCCTCGGTATTGTTTTTTAATTGATATTTGGCTTCACCTCTTTTTAAGAAAATAACCATGTTTGAAACCTTTTCCACCTCGTACAACTGTTGTGAACTAAGGATTAAACCAAATGGTTGTGCAGATGATTCGGATAGGAATTTTAAATCTTGTAAAATGGTTTGTTGAGAAATAATATCTAAGTTGGACAAAGGCTCATCCAAAAGCATAATTTGAGGTTTTCTTAGTAACGATTTTGCCAATTCAAATCGGGTTCTGTATCCTGATGAAATTCTGTTCCATCCCAAGTTTTTGTAGGGTCTTAGTCCCAATCTAGCAATAATCATTTCTACCCACAGTAGGTTATCGTGACCAGTAATGCCATGGTGGGTCAGTGTTAATTGAAGGTTGTCCATTAATGTACCATACCATCTTGGTACACGTTGTGTAATATAAACCAATTTAGAACGCAACATATAAGGGTCGATATTGTCAGGATTGAGTTGATAATCAATAGAGCCAGTATCGGGTTTTAAATCACCTGTTAACAATCGCAGTAAAGTGGTTTTTCCATTGCCGTTTTCACCTACAAGTCCTATGATTTCCCCTTTGTGAAGTTGAAAACTTAAAGGAGATATTTTGAATGCACTCACCTTGTATTGCTTGCTTAAGTCTTTGACATCTAATATTAAAGAAGATGAAACTTCAGTTTGATTAAGAGGGGTACTTAGTTTTATTTTTTCAAGTAATTCAAGAGCCTCTTTGGTAAAAAGTGTATCATCTTTATGTGTTTCATACCGTTCAATTAATTCGAGATATTCTTTGTAGTATGAGACATTTTGTAAGTCGAGCAAACAATCAATTAACCGTCTATTGCCCAAATGGATGTCACCATTATTGAAAAAATCGGCAACTTGTTTCATAGGATTATTTATATTCAGCATAATAATTAAGCAAATAAACTGATTTAAATCAAATTTATTATTCTATGTTGATAATTATCTATGAAATAACAATTTAAACGTTAAAATTAAACTGGATTTTTATATTCCATTATTTAAGTTGATTTTTGCAAAAAAAAATTTAAGAATGAGCTTATTAGTGACCGGAACCGTAGCATTTGATGCCATAGAAACTCCATTTGGAAAAACAGATAAAATTATTGGTGGTGCAGCAACGTATATCAGTTTGGCTGCATCTTATTTTACTAAGGATGTGAGTTTAATTGCCGTAGTTGGAGATGATTTTCCGGCTTCCTATATTGAATTAATTAAGAGTAAAGGGATATCAACAGAAGGGTTACAGATCAAAGAAGGCGAAAAATCTTTCTTTTGGAGCGGTCGATATTTTAATGACATGAATAGCAGAGAAACCTTAATCACAGAACTCAATGTTTTGGCTGATTTTGATCCTGTTGTTCCGGCGTCTTTGGCTCAACCTGAGTTTGTTATGTTGGGCAACTTGTCTCCACAGGTTCAGTTAACATTGCTAGAACGATTGACCAATAAACCAAAATTAGTGGTAATGGATACCATGAATTTTTGGATGGATATCGCTTTAGAAGATTTGAAAAAAGCATTAAAAAAAGTAGATGTTTTAACTATTAATGACGAAGAAGCCCGTCAATTATCGGGTGAATACAGTTTGTTAAAAGCGTCAAGAGTTATCAGAGAAATGGGACCTCAATATTTGATTATCAAAAAAGGGGAACACGGTGCATTGTTGTTTCATGGAGACCAAGTGTTTTCAGCACCAGCAATGTTGCTAGAAGATGTTTTTGATCCAACAGGTGCAGGCGATACGTTTGCCGGAGGATTTATAGGATGGTTGGCGTACACCAATGATATTAGTTTTGAAAACATGAAACGTGCAATCATATATGGTAGTGCCATGGCTAGTTTTTGTGTCGAAAAATTTGGTACAGACAATATCTTAGATATTCCAACAAATGAATTGATGGAGAGGGTAAATGCCTTCAAAAAATTAAGCTATGTAGACATAGTTTAGTGAAATATGATAACGGCACATCAAGTTCTTAACGCCTATTATGAAGGGGTTTTCCCAATGGCAGACCCTGATGAAAATAATACCATTTATTGGTATCAACCCAAAAAGAGAGGTGTTATTTTTCCGTCGGAATTTCATGTGCCTAAGAATTTAAAAAAGCTATATGCCAAAAAAACCTTTGATTTAAGAATCAATTTCGATTTTAAGTCAACGATGCAGGCTTGTGCAAAAAGAGAAGAAACTTGGATTTCTGAGGAAATTATAGAATTGTATTGCCATTTGCACACGCTCGGTTATGCCTACAGTTTCGAAGTGTGGCGCAATGATGAACTTGTAGGGGGCTTGTATGGATTGAAAATTGGGAAAATGTTTTTTGGTGAAAGTATGTTTCACACAGTGACAGATGCAAGTAAAATTGCCTTGGTTTTTTTGATGGATTGGGTTCATTTACAAGATATTAAATTGGTGGATTGTCAGTTTATAACCGACCATTTAAAACAGTTTGGGGCCAAAGAAATAACTCAGAAAAAATACATGGGATTTCTTAAGGAATATATTTATTTGGAGTCATAAAGATTGGTTTTTAATTTTATCAATAATTAATTATGTTTGCGTCTATAATAATTATTTACAATGACCCATTCAGAATATTTAAACGCCAACAAGGATAAATTTTTAAACGAACTCCTAGACTTATTACGCATTCCATCTGTAAGTGCAGACAGTAAATTTGCTGAAGATGTTAAAAAAACAGCCGATTTTGTTGCCGAAAAGTTAAAAGAAGCTGGCGCAGATAATGTTGAAATTTGTCCTACAGCAGGTCATCCAATTGTTTATGGTGAAAAAATCATTGATGCTTCATTGCCAACTGTTTTGGTATATGGTCACTACGATGTTCAACCTGCTGATCCACTCGATTTGTGGCATTCACCACCCTTTGAACCAGTAATTAAACAAACAGAAGAACATCCTGAAGGTGCTATTTATGCAAGAGGAGCTTGTGATGACAAAGGTCAAATGTATATGCACGTTAAAGCATTTGAAAGTATGATGAGAACAAACTCATTGACTTGTAATGTTAAATTTATGATTGAAGGTGAAGAGGAGGTAGGTTCTGCTAATTTAGGAACTTTTATCAAAGCTAATAAAGAGAAATTAAAAGCGGATGTTGTATTGGTAAGTGATACCAGTATGATTGCCAATGACACGCCAAGTATAGATGTTGGGTTAAGAGGTTTAGCCTACATGGAAGTAGAATTGATAGGGCCAAACCGTGACTTACACTCAGGTGTATATGGTGGTGCTGTGGCTAATCCTGCAACAATTTTATGTCAAATGATAGCATCATTGCATGACGAAAATAATCACATTACAATTCCGGGTTTCTATGACGATGTAATAGTAGTGTCAGATGCAGACCGTGCCGAAATGGCAAAAGCTCCTTTCAGTTTGGATGCCTACAAAAAAGACTTAAATATTGACGATGTATGGGGAGAAAAAGGTTATTCTACAGTTGAAAGAACCAGTATCAGACCAACATTAGAGGTAAATGGAATATGGGGAGGTTATATTGGAGAAGGGTCTAAAACAGTATTGCCAAGTAAAGCAAATGCTAAAATTAGTATGCGTTTAGTCCCTGGACAAAATTCACATAAAATATCTGATTTATTCAAAGCTCATTTTGAAAAAATAGCGCCTGCAAGTGTTAAAGTAAAAGTAACACCTCACCACGGTGGCGAACCAGTTCTTACACCAACAGACAGTATTGAATTTCAAGCAGCTTCTAAAGCAATGTTCCAAACATTTGGAAAAAATCCAATCCCAACCCGCGGTGGAGGAAGTATCCCAATTATTGCATTGTTCGAAGCTGAATTAGGAATCAAATCATTGTTAATGGGATTTGGGCTCGACTCAGATGCGTTACACTCTCCAAACGAAAAGTATGGTTTGTTCAATTATTACAAAGGCATTGAAACAATTCCATATTTCTATCAGTTTTACTCAGAATTAAAAAAATAACTATATGAAATTATCTAAAAAAAATCTGTTTCTAACACTACTTTCAGTGTGTTTTGTGCTAAGCTCTTGCGATAAAAATGATGACGATGGTAGCAGTGACGATGATGGTCCAACCGTAAACTGTGCCTCTAAAAATATTGTTGTTAATACAACGGTTAAAAATGCAAGTCCTTGTGAAAAAAATGGAGAAGTTTTGATTACTGCTTCTGGTTCTTCTGGATTTACTTACCAAATAAATGGAGGTAACTTTACTAGCAATAGCGAAGTTAAAGATTTGGCGCCAGGAAATTATACTTTGGTAGTTAAAGATGCCGATGGATGTACTAAAAATGCCACTTTCACTATTACAGAAAGCGGAACTGCAGGTCCATTGTTTACCAATGTTAAGGCTTTGGTTTCTCAAAAATGTGCTATTTCTGGTTGTCATGCAAGCAATGGTTCTGTTCCAAATATCTTTAATACCGATTGTAAAATTGTGGAAAGAGGTCAAATGATGAAAACAAAAGCTGTGGATGGTAGCATGGGAAATTTAACTGAAAACGAAAAGAAAGTTATTTCTGATTGGTTGGGCAATGGTGGTAGATTCATAGACTAATTAAAGTCATGAGATATCTAATTGAACTTTCATACAATGGTACCAACTATCAAGGTTGGCAAATTCAACCCAATGGCATGACAGTTCAAGAGGTGCTTAACAACGCCTTGTCTGTTTTGTTGAGACAACCTATTGAAACAATGGGGTGTGGTAGAACGGACACAGGAGTGCACGCTAAACAATATTTTGCTCATTTTGATACTTCGGTGGTTTTGCCCGATTCTATCAATAGAAACCTAAATGGTATTTTGCCACATGACATAGCAATACATGATATAGTTGCAATTTCCGACGATTTTAATGCCCGTTTTAATGCTAAATCAAGGACATACGAATACCACATCATTTTTGATAAGAATCCTTTTTTACACAATGCAGCAGTAAGGTGGTTTCACCCATTGAATCTAGAAAAAATGAATGAAGGAGCTCTTTTACTATTGGGAGAACAAGATTTCAGTTGCTTTAGTAAAACGAATACAGACGTGAAACATTATGTCTGTAATGTAATGCATGCCGAATGGTATTATAAAGATCATATTTTAGTGTTTGAAGTGACAGCCAATCGTTTTTTGAGAAACATGGTTAGAGCAATGGTCGGAACATTAACCTTGTTAGGGGAAAATAAAATTACAATTGAGAAGTTTAAAGAAATATTAGAAAGTAAAGACAGAAGGTTAGCAGGTGTTTCTGTGCCTGCTCATGGGCTTTACTTAACTGAAATAGTTTATTGATATGTTCGCTAAATTCCTACTTTTCCCTTTGGCTTTGTTGTTCAATGCCATTACCAAAGTTAGGAATTATTGCTACGGCCATCAGTTTTTTAAATCATATAAATCGACATTAAAAACCATTGGAATCGGAAATTTGCAAGTGGGTGGAAGTGGTAAAACCCCTTTTACGGCATGGTTATTTAACGAATTTAAAAGCGATTATAAAATTGGAATCTTGTCAAGAGGGTATGGACGAAAAACCAAAGGATTAATACACGCTAATCAAACCTCTTCAGCTCAAACAATAGGCGATGAACCATTTTGGTATTTACAACATTTGCCCGAAGTGGAAGTCGTGGTAGCCGAAAAACGAAAACTTGGCTTACAGTATTATGAAAAATCGAAGGTAGAATTGGTGCTCTTGGATGATGCTTTTCAACACAGGGCGGTTCAGTTGGATGTTCAAGTGGTGCTTACTGAATATGGTAATTTGTATTTCAATGACACTTTGTTGCCTGTTGGTAGATTGCGCGAAAGTATTAACGGAATAAAAAGAGCGAACATCATCGTAGTAACAAAATGTCCCCCAACTATGGGTTTAGTTGAGAAGCAACAACTTATTCAAAAGATTAATCCAAGTAAGCATCAATCTGTGTTTTTTACTTGTATTCAATACCAAAAAATTCGTTCAATAAAAGGCTCTACAAGTCTTTCGGAGTTGAAAGTTCAAAAAGTAATAGCATTGTCATCAATAGCAAATCCACAATTGTTTATCAATGAATTAAAATCGCAATATTCGGGAGTTCAAGCTAAATCATTCCCCGATCATTATAATTATTCAGTAAAAGAGATTACAATGCTTATTGATTCTTTGGATGCTCAAACCATAGTAGTTACAACCGAAAAAGATGAATCGAAGTTGCTCAATGAAACACTTTTTAACTTAGTTCCTGAGAATAAATTTTGGGTTTTGCCTTTAAAAACGGAGATAATGTTCGGCGAAAAAGAAAGGTTGTTAGAGGCAATCAAACAGAAACTACATTAAAGGGATAATTTTACCCTCACCCGAGTTGAATTTAGTAAAAGTTTGACTTGGTTCGCCTGAATAATGAATGTTTCCTGCACCAAAAAGTTTAATATCAAGTACTTCGAGCCCTTTTACATAAGAGTCAGCTCTGCTAAAGCTTGCGATATAGCATTTTTTTGCTTCCAAATTTCTTGCATCCAAAAAACTAATATCATCTACAGAGGCAGAAATCAAAAAACAAGAACCGCTCAATATAACACCACCAGTGTTATTGCAATTGATATTGATATAATCAGCTTCAATTTTCAGTTCAGCATCCTCGAGTCCACCTTGGTTTATAGTTATCGATTGTTTGTTTACAATAGGTCCTTCACTGATGATTTTTGCGCTCCCTAGTATTTCAATTCTATTGAGAGTGTTTACATAAACAATAACTTTTTGTCTAATTTTTAGTTTTCTAACCCAATTAAAAGAGTTCTCGTTTCTTATTTTTAGTAAGTTATTTTCGACAACAGTTGTGTAGCCTTTAATTACATTTTTACCCGCGGACATAATAACTGTTCCAGCTTTTATTGAGTCTTGAATGATAAAAACATCAAACTTTTCACCCACCTCTATGGCGTCAAAATTAGGCACTTGGCGTTCTTCATTAATAACTTCCCCGTAAGAGGTAAATAAATCATCGGCGGGATGACAACTGAATAATACAATTGAAATGAAAAAAAGATATTTAGTCATTTTTATTTAATGGATTTTTGAAACGATAACCAGCTCCCCAATAAAAGTAATCAGCAACAGCCATGTGTGATTTCAGTCGCGATTGAACAAAAATACCTTTGTTGAAATGATAGTTGAACCCTATGGCAAAATAAACCCTTTTTTTGTAGTCATTGGGTCTGTAAACATAAGTGCCCAAATCGGTAACAATAGCAATTCTGCCAAACTGAAATTCATGTCCCACTTTGACAGCCACTTCAGTAATTTCATGCAGTTGATTGTTTTTTAAAGAATTGGGGTTGAATTTTTCATAAGGGTAGGTGTTGTCAATAAAAAACTCAGGACCAAATCGCCAAGCACGTGGTTTGTTTTTATGTTGGTAGTAGGCCAAAAAACTAGCGGCATAAATGTTAAAACGGCGAATATCAGCAACTGCAATTTGTTTGTTAGCATAGGCAAACATGACTTCAAATCCATTTTTGGGGAACAATGTCGGTAAGTCTTTCGATTTAAATTGTGGGTTATTAAAATGTTGAATAAGTCCAACACTTAGGTGAGCCATATTTATTCCTAAATTCGGTCGTTTGAAATTACCATTGCTGTAATGTGTAACGCCAATGCCAAGAACCAATTGATGCTTGGGAGAAATAGTATGGTAGGTATTGTAGAGGATTTGCATTTTGCCATTCAATCTAGAACCAATGGCTTTGTTCTTTCTGTTTAAATCGAAGTTATAAGGTTTGGTAAGGAAACCGATTCCCGAACCAAATCTCAATGTGCTTTGGAATTTAGCTCTTTTTTTTAAGTTAGCCTCCACGTGCAGACTTGCATCAATGACACTGCCATTGGTTTCGCGATTTCCCAAATTAAAGTAAGAGGCACCCACTCCCCATCGCAAATGTTTGTATTTTTGGTCAATGCTATTCCACCCTGTGTGATTGCTAACATAGTTGAGTTCAATACCCATAGTATGTGCTTCCATGTTGGCCATATAATCGCGATGAGCAATCAAAAAGCCGGGAAACATATTAACGGAAAAGCCTTTAAAGGCATCTTGTGCATAAGAAGAAGTAACAGACGTAAAAATTACAATAAATAAAATGTTTCGTTTGAACACATCGCAAATTTAAACAAATGATTTAAATATTTATAATAGGCAATTATTTAAAGAATTGAAAAGTGTATATGTTTATTAAATAAGGTATTACTTATTAAAATAATTTAAATTATGATTGAATTTGAATTATAGGATTAATTAATTGTTATTCAGTGTGTTATATATATTTTTTGCAATGATTTTGTCAAAATTTTCTTAAAAACAATAATTATTTCAAAACTTCGTTATATTCGCACATCGATAATAAACACCAAAAGCCTATTGTTAGTAACATTACACATTGATTTTTAGTATTTTAAGTAATTTTTTGTAAGTGGATTTTTTAAAAAGCGCCAGTAGGCTTGGACATAAGAATCTTATTGGATTCGTTCTGTTTTGTTTTACTCTGCCCATTTTGGGAGGGTCGTATAGAGGTATGTTCAGTGCTGACATGCTTTCAATCATTGATTCTATTTTCGTGGAATCAAATGAAAAGTCTGAAAATGTAGAATCCCCAAAATCAAAAAAAGAATCAATTGTTTCATCATTTCCTGTTGAAGAAACTCAGCTAAATTTAATTTCTCCAAATGATACTACTAAAAAAGGTGGTAAAGATTCAGGTAAATTAGCATTTCCAATAAAAGACAACGTAAAAGACGATAAACCTGACTATAAAAATAACATCGACTTATTAGATCCTTCTGTAAAAAAAGACGTTCAATACAATCCTCAGACCAAACGATATGATGTTTACAAGCAAGTAGGTGGTCGCAAAACATTGGTTAAGTCATTAACAAGAGATGAATATTTGGCAGAAACCGCAGCAGATGAACGCAAACGTTATTATGACCAACGTGCCAAAAGTAATGCAGGTTCTAGTGGTTACAACAACAATAACAAGATTGAATTAATTAAAACGCCAGATGTATTAGACAAAGTATTCAGAGGTGGTCTTATTGATATTCAACCAAGTGGATCGGCTGAATTAACTTTTGGTGGAAATTTTAATACTGTTAGGAACCCACAATTTAGTGCAAGACAACAAAAAACAGGTCAGTTTGATTTTGACCAAAAAATACAATTAAACGTAACCGGAAAAATTGGAAATGCACTTAACTTAGGAATCAAGTACGATACCGATGCAACGTTTGATTTTGATAATCAAACCAAATTGGATTGGGTAGGTAAGGAAGACCAAATGTTGAAAAAGGTAGAACTTGGTAATGTGAGTTTGCCTTTAAACGGAAGTTTAATACAAGCAGGACAATCTCTATTTGGGATTAAAACAGATTGGCAGTTTGGTCGATTGAAAATGTCTGTAATAGCCACGCAAAACAAAGGGCAAAGAACAGAAACAACGGTTAATGGAGGTGCTCAAATTACACAATTCAATATTCAAGCGCACAACTACGACCAAAACAGACACTACTTTTTAGGTCAGTTTTTCAAAGACCAATATGACAATGCCTTGTCAAATTTACCTCTTGTTGCTTCAGGTGTCTTTATTAACCGTGTTGAAATATGGGTTACCAATAGAAGTGGAAATTTTGAAAATACCAGAGATGTATTGTCTATAATGGATTTGGGTGAAACCAATCCTTACAATACAAATGCTAGAATCCCAGGTTTCCTTGACCCAAGAACTTCGAACAATCACAATACCATTTACGATAATTTCACAAATGGTCCGGGAAGTAATAACATTCGTTTGTCCAAATCTACAATTGATGCATTAAATAGTCAGTATCCCCAATATCAACAAGGTTTGGATTACGAGCTTTTGACGTATGCCCGACAGTTGAACGAAAATGAATTTAACGTTAACCAAAGATTGGGATATGTATCCTTAAATACAGCGCTCAATAATGATGAGATTTTAGCGGTTGCTTTTGAATACACTTTCAATGGTCAAATATACAAAGTAGGGGAGTTTGCCTCAGAAGTAGCAAGCGACCGTGCAAACAGTAGAGTTTTGATGGTGAAAATGTTAAAAAATAACATCATCAGAACCAAAATTCCTATGTGGGAATTGATGATGAAAAATATTTACTCGTTAGGTTCCTTTAATATCAATACTTCCGATTTGGATTTTAACGTTATTTATAATGATGACCCTTCTGGCGCTGATTTGAATTACATGCCGGTTCAAAATTTCCCTCAATTAAGCAATGGTAATCCATTAATTAGAGTAATGAATATGGATAAAATAAACCGTCAGGCAGAACCTAAACCTGACGGGGTGTTAGATGTTATTGAAGATATTACTTTTCAAAGTAGATTTGGAAGGGTAATTTTTCCTGTAAGAGAACCCTTCGGTGATTTTCTTAGAAGTAAGTTTGATGGGAATAATCAAGTGGCAGACAAATATGTGTTTGATGCTTTGTATGACAGTACCAAGTGGATGGCAGAACAAGATGTAACTCACAACAAGTTTTTCTTAAAAGGGTCATACAAAGGAAGTAGTAGTAATGAAATTTCATTAAATGCGCTTAACGTTCCACAAGGGTCTGTAGTAGTTACGGCTAATGGAACTAAATTGACTGAAAATGTGGATTTTATCGTTGATTACAATGCAGGTAAAGTAACGATTATCAATCAAGGGATTTTACAATCAGGTGCCGTTATTAAAGTGTCATCAGAGAGTAACAGTTTGTTTAATATTCAACAAAAAACATTGCTAGGAACTCGCTTTGATTATGCTGCGAACAAAAAATTATTATTGGGTGGAACAATCTTACACATGTATGAAAGAGCTTTAACTCCCAAAACTAATATCAATGACGATCCTCTTTTAAATACTATTTTTGGTGTCGACTTCAGTTATAATTCGCCTTCCTTGTTTTTAACCAAGTTAGTAGATAAATTGCCATTTATTCAAACCAAAGCAGAAAGTAAATTGTCTGCACAAGGGGAGTATGCAAGATTATTTCCTGGCAAAGCTTTAGGTCAAAACAACCAAAGAGGGGTTAGTTACTTGGATGATTTTGAAGGGGCTGAAACTACTTTTGATTTAAGATTAGTTAGCAATTGGAAATTAGCAAGTATCCCTCAGAACCAACCTTTTCTTTTCCCCGAATGGAGGTTGAATGCTTCTGATAAAAAGACTTGGGGTTACCAAAGGTCTAAATTGTCATGGTATAATATTGACCCCACATTTTACAGAAGAGACAGATTTACGCCTGCCCACATTGCAAGTGATGTGGAAATGCAAAGTAATCATTACATGAGAGAGGTTACGGTAACTGAGGTTTTTCCAAACAAACAAATTCAACAAGGCGCACCTAATATTTTATCTACTTTTGATTTGGCTTATTTCCCAAAAGAGAGAGGTCAATATAACTTCAATCCAAACTCAAGTGATTTTAACGCAAATGGGTCTTTTAATAAACCTGAAAATACTTGGGGTGGAATAATGAGAAGAATTGAAAGTAACGACTTTGAGGCAGCCAATATTGATTATATCGAAATATGGATGATGGATCCGTTCTTTTACAATTCTACTGGCTCAAACAAGGGTAAATTGTACATTGATTTGGGTAACGTAAGTGAGGATATTTTGCCTGACAGAAGAAAAACCTTCGAAAATGGATTCAGTCCTTTGGGCAATTTGGGAGATGCTGATACTTCTGTTTTTGGAAGAGTCCCTGTTTTACCTCAATTAAATAACGCATTTGATAATGAGCCTTCAGCTCGACCTTTTCAAGATGTGGGGTTAGATGGAATGAACGACCAAGATGAACGCTTGTTCTATTCCAAATATTTAGATTCTTTAAGAGATGTTTTTGGGGCAAATTCCCAAATCTATTTAAAAGCCTTTGAAGACCCTGCTAATGATAATTACGCACACAATAGAATTGCTGCTTACGATTCTGAGTTGGCATCAGTTATCAGCAGATATAAAAAATTCAATAATTTGGAGGGGAATTCAACGCTTAATAAATTGCCTGATGGTTCACCTGAATCTGCTACCAACTTACCTGATAACGAAGACATAAATAATGATTTTACCATGAATCAAACGGAAGATTACTTTAATTACGAAGTAAATTTAAGTCCAGATGATATTGAGATTGGAAAAGGTTTTGTGACCGATATTTCTGAAGTCAATAAATTACTAAAAAATGGTAAAACCGAAAAAATTAGATGGATTCAATTAAAAATTCCAATTCGTGAATACACCAGAACCGTTGGAAATATCTCTGATTTTAAGTCAATACGTTTTATGAGAATGTATCTAAAAGGGTTTACCGACAGCACAATTTTGAGGATGGCAAATTTCCAATTAGTACGTGCCGACTGGAGAAGGTATACCAATTCTATGACTACACCAGGTGCTGTAGTTCCTTTAGACCCTAATGATAATACAGCTTTTGTCGTTTCTACAGTTAACATTGAAGAAAACGGAAAAAGAACACCTATTCGCTACATAGAACCTCCAGGGATTGACCGTGTTCGTGACCCTGCCTCTCAAAACTTTGTTCAACAAAACGAACAATCTCTTTCATTAAGAGTGTGTAATTTAAAACCAGGTGATGCAAGAGGAGCGTTTAAAGCCTTGAATTTTGATATTCGAAATTACAAGAATTTTAAAATGTTTGTTCACGCCGAGGGCGACCAATTGAATGATGGCGATTTGTCAGCATTTATCAGAATAGGAACAGATTTGGTTGGTAACTATTACGAGTATGAAATTCCTTTAAAAATAACACCTAATGGAACTATAGCTCCTGATAGAATTTGGATGGCTGAAAATGAATTAAATTTTGCTTTGGCAGATTTATTCAATTCAAAAACTAAAAGGGAAGATGCTAATGTTCAACTAAATCGACCATTTTTCTATTTCAATGAAAAAGGACACCGCATTACCATTTTAGGATTGCCTGATTTGAGCAATGTAAGGGTGATAATGCTTGGTATTCGAAACAATACCGACAATCCTAAGTGTGGGGAAGTGTGGTTCAATGAAATGCGTGTTACGGATATTTCCAACAAAGGTGGTTGGGCTACAACAGGACGTGTGGTGGCTCAAATGGCAGATTTTGCAACCTTATCTGCTTCAGGAAATATTTCAACTATCGGTTTTGGTGGCATAGACAAACGATTAAATGAACGTAATTTGAGCGACAATTACCAATATGATTTGTCATCTGCTTTTGAATTAGGTAAGTTTTTCCCACAAAAAGCAGGGGTAAATATTCCAATGTTTATTGGTTACAGTGGAACTATTATGCGTCCTAAGTTCAATCCTTTGAATCCCGACGTAGAGTTGAAATCTTCTGTTGCCCGTTTGCCTGAAGATCAGAAAAAAGAAGTATTAAGAGCGGCCGAAGATTACAATTCAAGGTACAGTATAAATTTTACAAACGTTAGGAAAAATCACACCGGAACAGGTCCTGTAATGCCTTGGAGTATTTCTAATTTCAACTTAACCTATTCATTTATTCACTTAAAGCGTCGTAACATTCAGGTCGAAGATCAATTTACTAAAACCTATCACGGAAGTTTAGGATATACTTACAATCCTAAGTCAAAACCATGGGAACCGTTCAAGTTTATTAAAAACAAGAAACTTCAGATTTTGCGTGATTTCAACCTGAATTACTTGCCACAAACCATATTAATTCGTTTTGATGTAGACCGATTGTATTCAGAAAAATTAAGCCGTTCGAATGATTTATTTAAACAAATAACGCCTCGATTGTTTGATAAGAACTTTACCATGCAAAGGGTGTTTAATGTTAACTTTCCTTTCACCAAAAGTTTAAAATTAGATTATTCAGCAACGGTCAATAGCCGTGTTCAAGAACCATTTGGTGAAATTACCAATAACTTACAAAGAGACAGTATTCGCAAGGATTTTTGGGCTTTGGGAAGAATGAGAGATTTTAATCAGATTGCAGTGTTTAACTATACCGTGCCTTTTGCTAAGGTTGGATTTTTGAATTGGATTCAAACCCAAGTGAAATATGGGGCCAATTATGGTTGGACACAAGCGCCACCTGCTTTCAGTACGTTTGGAAATACGATTTCAAATAGTAGAGATTTGAATGTGAATTCACAGTTTAACTTTGTTAACTTATACAATAAAATTCCGTTCTTAAAGAAAATTAACCAAGGGGGTACCAAAAAACCACCAGTTAAAGACCCTAAAGATCAAGGTTCAGCTGCCACAAATAAGAACGAAAAAGAAAAGCCATCGCCAGGAACTGGTTTTTTAAGAGCATTGATGATGTTGAGAAATGGTAGTGTGAATTATACCTTGAGACAAGGGATTTTATTGCCTGGTTTCAATGAGCAAATCGATTACTTCGGTCAAAATTTTGCCAAAAATGCGCCTGGTTTGCCATTTATTTTGGGAAGTCAAGAAAATAATACCCGTTATAATTTGGCGCAAAATGGCAATTTGAGCAATGATTTAAGGTTAAACAATTTTTACACCCAAACTAATTCCAAAACCATACAAGGAAATGCAACACTAGAACCTATGAAAGATTTTAGGATTCAAGTGAATTTTAATTTGTCACAAATGAATTCCATACAGTCTTTGTTTAGATATGACGATACCTTAAGAGACTGGAGAGATTTTGCAATGACAGAAACAGGGAATTTCTCAATGTCAAGTGTATTTATCCAAACAGCCAATGATCCAGTCAATGCTAAAAATGGATGGGTAAGTAAAAATTATGATAACTTTGAAAACTACAGGTTTGTAATTTCACAACGTCAAGCTAATTTGGATGACAGGGTAGTGAATAAAAGAGTTGATACAACAAACAGAGGAAAGTACTATTTTGGATATGGCGCTACCGCTCAAAATACCTTAATTCCTGCCTTTTTAGCGGCTTATTCAGGGGCAAATCAATCGTCGGTTTCACTTAGTCCATTCAGGAATTTACCATTGCCAAACTGGGCTATTAATTATAATGGACTCAGTAAAATAAAAGCAGTTGGAAAAATATTTTCAAACGTAACCATTCAACACAGATATGTAGGAAATTATAATGTAAGTGGCTATACCAGTAATTTGCAATACAATCCTGAAGCAACAGCAGAAAGAGGCAAAGATTTGGTGAGTCAGTTGAATATTAATAATGTTTCTATTCGTGAACAATTTAACCCGTTAATTGGGATTGACTTAACTACAAAATCAGGGATTACCACCAACTTTAAATACAACTCTAATAGGAATATAACCTTGTTTGTTCCCAATGCCAATGTAACGGAAATGAGCAGTAAAGAAATGGTGTTTAGATTAGGATATAGGGTAAATGGAATAAAATTGCCAATAAAAGTAAATGGTAAAAGAGTAAATTTAGTGAATGATTTACAAATGGATTTGGATGTAAGTATTCAAAATAACTACACTATTATTCGTAAAGTAGACCAAAATACCAATACAGCTGCAAACGGACAAAGAGTAGTACTAATTCGTCCAAATATTAATTACATGGTTAACTCCAATGTCAATTTAACGATATTCTATGACAGAAGAGCATCCACTCCTTATGCTTCCAATGCATTTCCAACAGCATTAACAACTTTTGGTGCTAAGTTAAGATACACGATTCAGTAATAGGTATTATTTACTTTTAATAGAAATTAGTTAATTTATAAACAATTTAGATATATACAATGTTAATTTATTGATTTTCAAACATTTTGACTTTGTCATAAGACTGTCATTATTTATATGAAATGAACGTTAGTGTTCAAATTTATTTAATATTTGCATGCTTTATTAAAAAGATTTCTAATTATGAACAAATTTTTCTCTCTCTTAACACTCGTTCTTTTTTTTGTTAATTCTTCTTTTTCTCAGTCTTATGCTCAGAAAACATTCGGTTTAAAGAAGAAACTCCCCGGTAACGATGAAAATGGATACATTCTATTTTCTCCTATTAATTGCGATACTACTTATTTGATCAATAAATGTGGTCAAAAAGTACATCAATGGACAACGCTTACACCTCCTAGTTTATCCTCTTATTTAACAGCTGATGGTCATTTAATAAAAACAGGTGTTCACAGTGATACTAGTTTTTTGACAGCTGGTGGAAAAGGTGGTTATATCGAAGAATATGATTGGTTTGGTAAGTTATTATGGAGTTATGAAATATTCAATGATTCATTAACCCAGCACCATGACATTGAAGTGATGCCAAATGGAAATATTTTAGTTTTGGCTTGGCATCATATTTCCAAAACAGAGGCATTAGATTTAGGTCGTAGGCCAGAGAATTTCCAACAAGGTCCCGCAGGAGACGAATTGTGGGGAGAGAGAATTATTGAATTACGTCCAATTGGAAAAGACAGCGCTGAAATTGTATGGCAATGGGATTTATTTGACCATATTATTCAAGATTTTGATCCTAGTAAACCTAATTTTGGTGTTGTATCAGACCACCCTGAGTTGATGAATATTAATTACGCAACCAATTTAAAAACATACGATTGGATTCATGCCAATTCTGTTGCTTACAATGCAAAAACAGATCAAATTATTATAAGTACCCATAATATTTCAGAAGTTTGGGTCATTGATCATAGTACAACTAAATCTGAAGCTGGAACGCATCAAGGGGGAAACTCAGGAATGGGAGGAGATATTATATACCGTTGGGGAAATCCACAAGCCTATGGTTGGGGTACAAAAAATGATCGTAAAATGTTTAAACAACATGACGCTCATTGGATTCCAGGTGGATATTTAGATTCAGGTAAAATTATGATTTTCAATAATGGTCAAGAAAGAGATACTTTATATTCGACTGTTGATGTGTTTCAAATTCCCGATTTGTCTAATAATGCTTATAAAATGAATTTACCATACGGTCCTAATAACTTTTCATGGACTTACAAGGATTCTGTGTCTACAGCATTTTTCTCAGTAGTTATCTCTGGGGCAAATCGTTTGCCCAATGGAAATACATTGATTTGTAGTGGTGTTCAAGGTCGCTTTTTTGAAGTTACTCCACAAAAGAAAATTGTTTGGGAATATAAAAATCCATTAGTAGGTAATACCATTAGCGCAGATGGAGCCTTTGGCAATGGTGCTGTTTTTAGATGTTCGTATTATCCTAATTCATTCGGGGCTTTTAAGAATAAAACTCTAACTTCAAAAGGGGCAATTGAGAGAAATTCTCGTGCATACACCTGCAATTATGAAAATGTTGCTCCTAAGTTAGTTAAACTATCTCCTACAAAAGATGCTAAAATGATATTGCCAAATGATGATTTAGCTATTGAGTTTGATGAAACTGTTTTGAAAAGACTAGCAGGTACAATAAGGATTTATGCTAACAATACATTGTTTGAAACAATCAATGTAACATCTAATAATGTTAGAGCAAATGGAAGACTTATTGTAATTAATCCTGTGAAAGATTTGCCTATTAATTCAAAAATTGAAGTAAGCGTTACTGCCAATTCTTTCAGAGATTCGTCTTTCAATATTTATGCACCTGAAATTAAACTTACAGATTGGTTCTTTTATACTATTGAAAAGAAACCTGAAGTGAGTCGTTTGTCTCCTGAAAATTTAAAAGTGAATGTATTGCCAAATGTATTACCAACTATTACCTATAAAGATAATGTTAGTAAGGCAAACAATTGTAATATCTCAATTTTTGTAAACGGAAGTTTAAAAGAAACTATTGCAGTAGGAAGTAGTGTCATACAAGTAGTAGATTCTGTGGTTACAATTACACCTGCTGAAGCATTTAAGCCAGGTTCATTTGTGGTTATAGCAACCGATTCATGTTTTATTGATGTGTATGGTCAAAAAAGTTCCCCTATCTTTTATGGAACTTGGTACTTCACTATGGCAGCTTCTCCAAAAATGAGTCAGTTAACCCCTTTACATTTGTCTAAAGACATCTCTACAACATCACCGTTGACGATTAAGTTTAACCAAAATGTAACATTGAATGCAGGTAGTCAAATAAAAGTATATCAAAATAAACAATTGTTTAAAACCATATCTGCTAATAGTAGTGAATTAACCTTGTTAGATAGTGTATTAACTGTTACGCCTAGTCAGAGTTTTGCAAATGGTGCATTCATTGGAATTGAAATTCCATCTAATTTTGTGAAAAATGAATTAGGTATCTTTTATGAAGGTATCGATACTGCTAATTGGTTGTTCAAAACCGCAGGTAAATTAAGTGTTAATGAAAGAATGTCAAATGAAACAATAGTGTATCCTCAACCAGTCATAGATTGGCTTAAAATAAATTCAAGTGAAACTATTTGGTCTTTAGAATTAGTGGATATTTATGGAAGAGTATATGTTTTGAAAGCAAATGAATCTTCAATGGTTGATTTGACTAACTTCTCTTCGGGTATCTATACTTTAGTTGTCAATAAAACAAAGCTTATTAAGCTTACCAAGATATAACGAGTGTGACTCAGATTATTTAAAATGTTAGTAGAAAATCCCCAATCTAATTGGGGATTTTTTTATATGCATCTTCAATTTAATTGAACTATTTATGGGTAAATAATGTTGTAAACACGAATGTTTTTGTAAGTGTGAACCAATTGTAATCCTTTTACATAAGGCATTACTTGTTGTTCAAAATCGCTAGAATTACTAATGAGTATATTGGGATGCCTAAGTGCTATGTTTTCTGTGATTAAGCGTTCATCTTGGTCCTTGAAAAATCTAAAACCATTCAGATGAAGGTAATACAAAATATTATTTGGGGAAATGTCGTAACCAACCATTACACAGTCCTTTCTGTTTATGCCAATAGCGTTTAATTGTGTTTTAAGCGCCCCATAGTCAAAAGCATTAATGTGAGACTGTTCCCAGTAATTACCTTGCGTATAACGTTCTTTTAGGTATCGTTTGCCAAAGTTGAATTGATAGTTGAGCCCAACTAATAAAAGGATAATGGCGCTTACTTTAATAAACCAAAATTGAGGGTTTAATTGTTTAATTGCAGTCCCCAGTGAAATCCAATTCAGAAAAAAAGCAGGTAGTAAGCACAATACATAATAGTCGTGATACTTAAATTGATGAATCATTAATGATAAAAAAGCCAAAGTGCCTAATGTGTTGATGGAGGAAATTAGCCACAACGTTTTATTCAAAACGGGATATAAAAATAGATTTAAAACTAACAAACCAAACAAAACGTAAATGACTGGTGCTGTGAAAGTTTGCGAAGGCCAATTAGCCAAATAGACATGCCAATCGTCGAAATAATCATTCCAACCGGTAAAGTCGGGGATTTGCATTAAAAAATAAGCGCTGTTGTGTATCTTACCCAAATGTTGACTCCAAAAATACCATGATAGTGGTAAAATTAATGAAATGATAAGGAGCGTGAATAGGGTTTTTGGTGCTTGAATTTTGAATTTACTTGGAAAGAGTAAGGCAATAAAACCTACAAAAAACAGGGTAAACCACTGAATCATTGAGGTAGTTTTGATAGCAATACTCAAACTAAGGGTTATGCAAAAAAGGAGTGAATCTGTTTTTGTGAGTTGTGCCGGTAGGTATGAATGAGCCACAAAGCCTTTGAAAAAGAAATACCAAGCACACAATGCTAGACCAAGAGAGGCGATGTCAGGTAAAAAGTTATTTGCATAAAAAAGAACAATAGGAGAGGCATTGAACAATCCAATAAGGGCAAGTGATATAAATGGATTGAAATAGCGCAATAAAAGAAGAAAGAGTGCATAGATACCCAAACTAAAGACTAAAAAACTGAGTAATCGAAAATAAAACTCATTGTAAGAACCCATTTTAAATAAACCCGCAGCCAAATAACTCATCAATGGAAATTCACACGAAACGATACCGTCTATACATCGGTTTTCATTGACTTCGGGATAAAAAAAACGAAAACCATTGTAGTAATAGTTTTGTGCCAAAGAGAGTCTATCACACTGCGCACTTTGATGAACCCCCATAGGAGGTTTATTGAAGCTATCAAAACGACCAATAAATGCATTGAACAGCAGCCAAAAGGCTACGAAAAGCATAAAATGGGTTCGATTTATTCGGCGAATAAAGGTCAAGCGTTTTGAATAATTGGAATTTTAGTTTTACTAATTTGTTCAATTCCTCCATACACATTTTTAATCAGGAGAAAGCCGTTTTTTCTGAGCAAACTAGAAGCAATCATACTGCTATAACCACTGCTACAATACAAGTAAATAACTTTGTCTTTGGGTAAAGCATGAAGTTTACTAGGCAGTTCAGTGTAGGGAATATTAATAGCTTCGAGCACATGGCCATTGTTGTATTTTTCGGGATTGCGAACATCCACAACAAATTCATTGTTAAAATTTAGGTCGAGCTCAAACTCTTCAGTTGATACACTAATAATAACATCAATAGGCAATTGAGCTTGGGCGTATGTTTTAAAGCCATTTTCTAAGAAAACGAGATTGGAATAGCCCAATTCATTCAACTGATTGAGTGAGAGTTCATTTTTGTCAGATACAACCAATAATGGGGTAGAGGTATCGGGAAACACAGTTTTTAATTTTTGTTCAAAAGAGCCATTAAGACCTACGTTGATAGAACGGGGAATAAAGCCACGTTCAAAAAGGTCGGGAATTCGAGTATCCAGAATTTCATACTGTTGGATTTGGTCCAATTCAATAAATTTCATGTTACAAACCTACAATTAAAAAAAGAAAGAGACAAAAAGAGTTAATAGTCCCGAATCCTTGGGAGGTTTCACGCCGTTCAGCGTGATTGTTTAGGTGTCACCCACTAGGCTGAGCCTAGTCACGTGAGAGATTTTCTCGAAGGGTTTTGAATGGTTTCACGATGTTCAACGTGATGTTGTTGGTTAATAGTCCCGATAGCTATCGGGGAAATAGAAAATAATCCTTCACAAGACCATAATAATAATAATAGCCACGGGTTTTAACCCGTGGTTAGGGTTTTTAACCCGTGGTTAGGGTTTTTAACCCGTGGATAGGTTTTTCCCCCGTGGTTATGAGCAAACCCACACAATATTTTTGGCGACTTTTTTGCTTTTCCCTTGCAATAAAGATGACAAAAAGAATTTGGGGTGGAATAATCCCAATAGCTATTGGAAAATGGATAATGATAGGGACGCCATGCTTGGAGTCTGTTCATTTCAAAATAATGAATAAAAGGTTAAGGTGTAAAATTACTTAGAAATTGAGCAATAAAACTTTAATAGTTAAATTAAAAAGCATTAATTTTGCAATCCGTTAGAAAAAGGAGAGTTGTCCGAGTGGTTTAAGGAGCATCCCGAGGTTTCGGGAGAAAGCGTGTATAAATAATGCAATTTTTTTAATAAAAAATAGGATTATTTTTGCAAACGAATAAAGGAGAGTTGTCCGAGTGGTTTAAGGAGCACGCTTGGAAAGCGTGTATATCGCAAGGTATCAAGAGTTCGAATCTCTTACTCTCCGCCAAGACTCTACAAAACCTCAATTTTATTGAGGTTTTTTTATGCCCTTTTTTTGTCTGAGCTTAGCTCAAGCACAAAAAAGGGCATAAAAAAAGACCAGCCGTGTAACGGCTAGGTTTTGTAGTGTCTTGAAGCCACTCCTCACAGAGATCATGCCAATAATCTCTTACTCTCCGCAAAACAAACAGGCTTACCGCCTGTTTTTTTTTGCTTAAGAGATGAGAACTCTTGAGTTCGAGTGGATAATCTCTGAGAATTTAGTCTGAGCTTAGCTCAAGCACAAAAAAGGCTAAGAAAAAACCGCTAGCAAATCTTACGAAATACTAACGGGATTAACAATTATAACAAATGAACAAGGTTTTTATAACTTTTTCACGACCCCCAAACACTAAAACTTGTATTTGAAGTGAGTCATAAAGCTAACTCTCTTCTTTTTTGACATTTCAATTTGGGTATCATCCTTTAAAACCATAATAGCACCGCCATTTTCGGATTTACGAAGTTCCTTAATAAAGTTAAAGTTTACAATATGACATCTGTGAGGGGAGAAAAAAAGTGTTTTAGGGAGTATTTCTTCAAAATATTTTATAGGTCGAGGAACTAACTGTTCCTGATTTTCAATATTAATAAGCGTATGTGAGGATTTCGACTTTATGTGATTAATAAGTGGAAATTCTAAAAAATAGGTTTTGAATTTACTATCAATAACAATGGTATTTGATTTAACTTCATTTTGATTGACTTTAATTAACGCTTCTTCGGCCTTTAGTTTTTCGATACATTTTTTAAACTCAATCAAAGAAACAGGTTTTAATAAATAATCAAATACATTGAATTTAAGTGCTTTTATAGCATATTGATCTTTGCCTGAAATAACAATAACTTTTGATTTTATATTGTCGGGAATTAAATTGATAGCATCAAGTCCATTTAAATAGGGCATTTCCATATCCATGAAAATAAGATCGGGTTCAGTTTCCGATAATGAAATGATTGCCTCTTCAGATGAAGTATAAGTGCCAATAATTTTAATATCCTCATTGAAAAAATGAGCAATCATTTTGCTAATAGAAACTATAATTTCTTCTTGATCGTCTATTAATATGGCGCTAAACATTTTTTGATTTCAATAAAGTACCAATAAATTAATGCAAATTAACATTAAATTGTAGGTTATTTCAAGTTTATAAGTTTTAATTTACTGCTGAAGAAATGATAAAGCTTCTTTGTCAACAAAATAGGGTGTATAGTTCAAATAACGATTTTGAATCAACTCCAAGTTTTGAAGTGAAACAGATTTATAATAGTACCTAATTTTTTGCTTCTTCTCTTCTTCTACAATTCTTCTAATACTATATTGGTCAATAAACATGGTTTGATCTAAAACACGTTTAAAATAAATATTAAATGCTTTTGTACTTAAGCTTTTGGAGAATAATCCATTGATGTTATAGGTGTATAATTTTATGAAATCTATATTTAGCAAATCAGCCGTAGAAACGATAAGTTTCATACTTGGATTTTTTCTTTTCAATTTTGAGAAAATGGTGTTAAATTGAGGAAGAAGTAAATCATCGTAATCTATAAATAAAATATCAATAGGAGCTGTGCTTGATGTGTTAATTTCATCTAAACTTTTGTGATGAAAAACGAATGAGTGAGCCGTTCTATTTAGACTCTTATCAATGCTGTTTTTTAAGCCTAATGCATAAATGTGAGAATCGTCCACTATGCAGATATTGTAAAAAGGTGTATTGGATTTTCTTTTGGTTTTTCTTGAAGTAATCATGGTTATTATTGTTTAATGTATTGTGGAAATAATTGATTGTACTGTTTGGATTTTATTTGAACATTATAATGTAGATTATAAAGTTCTCCTTTGCTGTGAATATTTATTTTTTTGTAAATTCTACTGATGTGTTTACGTGTTGTGTCAACTGAAATGCCAAGGTTTGTAGAAATTTCTTTGTACGAATATCCACTAAGAAGTTGTTCAAAAACCATTACTTCTCTTCTGGATAGTGTGTCGTATTTCTGTATTTTTTTTCCTAGGATTAAATCATTGATGTCTTGTATGTGTTTAAAGAGTTTGTAAATAATGGTATTACTTACATAGCAACCACCCATAATGATTATTTCTATAATGTCTAATAACTCATTTATTTTCTGAGTATGATTTACAAAACCTTTTACTCCTAATTGTATGGCATTAAATATTAGCTTGTCATTTTCTAAACTGTTGTAAATAATGATTCTTGAGCTTTTTACTGCTGCAAAATTATCGATGGTCTTATTGCAATAAATGATAATGTAAATATGTGTTTTTAGTGACATCACTTCAATAAAACTCTCAATGTTAGAAAAGATGCCTCTAACAAAATAATGAGGTGAAAGCATACTTTTTAAATCTTCCGCCTGTTCTTTGTCTTTGTTGATAATTATGAGTTGTTGCATTGTCAATTAGTATATTGAAATAGATTCAATTAATTTTTTCGAAATTAGTCCCTTTTATATAATACTATTTTTTGGAAAACTTCAAAATGACCTTCTGACTAACAAATGACCTTTTATTTTAAATGAAAGTACCTAAATTTTTATCGAGTACTTTATAATAATGGGTACATTTTTCTTATTAATTGGATTTTTATAGTCTATTTTTATACTTAAATATAGTGTTTTATCTTTTTATGTACTTCGTTTGTGGTTTTTTTTCTAACTTATGTTATTTTCATGGATTGATTTTCAAAGTATTAATCAATAGCGGTGAGCGAAAATGAATGTTGTGTGAAATTTGTAGTACAAAAAGCATGTTGTAGTACATTGGTTTCAATCAATGGGAGTGTATTTGGTGAAATTAACATTAATTTAACACCTTTTTATACCCTATTCTATAGGTTTTGAATTACTCTCGAAAGCTAAAAAGGTAATTTCGTTTCATTTTAAGGTCATTTGGGAAAATATTTATTCACTTTCATTACTGTAAAAATATTAGCATTAATTACGTTCTTAACTTTGCTGCACTTTAAATTACACAAAAATGAACCACTTAGTACAATTTAATCAATCAAACATTATGAACTATAATATTAAAACATATCAATTAAATATTTTTAAAATGAAGAAGTCACTTCTATTTGCTTTTACATTGCTATTTATAAATGCAACACATTCCCAAACTAATATCAATGGCTCTTTTTCAGTTTTTGGAGAAATGGGTAACTTTGGTAATTTGCAATTAGGAGTAGATGCACAAATGTTTTTTCAAAATGGTTCCACATTACACATGTTAGGATCTGCTACTACTATTAATACTGGGGCTGAAATTTTTGCCAATACTACTTCTACACAAGCTGGAACAGGAAGGATTTTGTTTGTAGGTGCTGCTGCTCAAACACTCGATGGAGGTAATAGCTCTACTATTGGTGGAGCTCATCCTTCGTTGATTAATATCGCAATAGACAATACCAATAACGTTACTTTAACAAATTCATACGCAAGGATTACAACGGGTTTGGATTTTGTAAATGGGCATTTGATTTTAGGAGATCAAAATTTTGAGGTTGCATCCGCTGCTACTATTACCAATGTAGACGAAACCCAATATATAGTAACCAATGGAACGGGATTTTTAGCTAAAGAATCTATTGCTTCTTCTGCTTCTTTTGATTTCCCCGTTGGAAGAGCTACAACTGATTATACCCCTGCAACCATAACACCCAATTCTACTGATAACTTTTTTGTTCAAGTAAAAAACTATTCGGAGTCTGCTTCTGATGAGAGAGTTCCTGATAATGGAATTTTTCGAACTTGGAATATTTATTCTACTTCAGGTTCGGCAGCTAATTTAACACTTCAACATAATACATCAACTAATGGTTCGGCTTATACTTCAGATGCAGATGCCTTTGTGACTCAGTATCAAGGTTCTTCAATGTGGGATGACGGAGTTGGTGCCATAGGGACAAATGCACCTTCAACAGGTACATCTTTATCTGCAGTAAAGCATACAAGATTATATACTACAGTTACTTCTGCTTCCGCTAGTGGTGCTTTTTACAGTAAATCAACTAACTTATTAACGCCATTGCCAGTTACCTTAATTGATTTTAATGCACAAGCTGCTAGTTATTTGGTGTCTCAAATTACTTGGACTACTACCAATGAATTCAACAACAGTCACTTTGTTTTAGAAACCAGTGTGGATAGAACGAATTGGTCTAAAATAGGAGAAGTAAAAGGAGCAGGAACTTCATCACTGGTTAATAATTATGCATTTAAACATGTTAATGCACAATTGGGCTTAAATTTTTACAAATTAACAATGGTAGATTTTGAAGGGAATCCAACTCAGTCTGATTTCAAAATAGTTGAATTTAGTGATGGACTTAATCCTGTGGTAAAAATTTATCCAAATCCATCTCAAGGAATTATTAATATTTTTTCAGAAAACACAGATTTAACCTACACGCTAACTTCTTTTGATGGTAAATTAATTTTGAGTAATGATTCAAAACAATCGGGTTTACAATCAATAGATTTGAATCATTTGGATAACGCCATGTATTTTTTGAATGTAACAAGCAATTATCAAACCAAAACCTATAAAATTATATTGAATAAATAAAAATCCCCTCAGCGACCTCCGCGCCTCCGTGGTGAAAATCTAAGAGCGCAGAGAGAAGAAAACCTCCGCGACCTTAGCGCCGGAGCCTGTTCTGAGTTTATCGAAGAGCAGTAAATAAAAGAATAGAAAATTAATAAATGAATGGAAAACTAACCCATAGCGAAGTAGAAAGCAAAATCATGATGCTCCGAGAAACAAAAGTTATCTTGGATAGTGATGTGGCTGCCTTGTATGGTGTAGAAACCAAACGCGTAAATGAGGCAGTAAAAAACAATCCCGATAGATTTCCTGAAGGGTATATATTGTATCTAAATACAGAAGAGTGGAATACAATGAAGTCGAAATTTTCGTCTTCATTATCAGCTGGAGGGAAAGTAAAACTTCCAAAAGCCTTTACTGAAAAAGGGCTTTATATGCTAGCAACAATTTTAAAAAGTGCCAAAGCAACCCAAACCACTCTTTCCATTATAGAAGCATTTGCAACATTCAAAGAACTAACAAGAAACCTAGAAACAATAAATACAACCGAAGATCCAGAAAAACAAAAAGAAATAATGAATCAAACAAGTGTATTAATATCAGATTGGATAGGCAATGAACTTAATGTAACCAATACCGAAACAACTATAGAACTGAATTTTGCAGTCGTTAAATTAAAACACACAATAAAAAGGAAATGAAGCGAAAATCCCCTCCGCGTTCTCCGCGTCTCTGCGGTGAATGTCTCCGGGTGAAAAAAATAAAAAATAAAAAATAAAAAATAACCAAAGTATCAATAAAATGAAAAAAACAAGCAAATTACTAATCCTATTTTTTTTAGGATTGTTCGCTCAAGGGGTATACGCCCAAGTAAAAGTAGGAAATAACCCTACAACCATTAATTCAAATTCTGTATTAGAATTGGAAGCTACAAACAAAGGATTACTCTTGCCAAGAGTAACTCTTTCTGCCACAAACAATGCATCTCCATTATCTGCTCACGTAGCAGGTATGATAGTATACAACACTGCCACTGCGGGAACATTGCCAAATGATGTAGTTCCAGGATATTACTATAACGACGGAACTAAATGGCAGTTAATTGCTTTTTCTGATTTAGCTGATGTTGACAACGATGGTGGTCCAGTTATTGATAATACGCTAACAGCTCCTCCTACCTCAGGTGATGATGGGGATGTTTATATTGTGCCATCGGGTGCGAGTGGAGACTGGGCTGGACAAACAAATAATATAGCAGAGTTAGCTGGTGTAAATACATCAGGAAATCTGATTTGGAATTTTTATACTCCTGTTTCAGGCGAGAAAAGAGTTGTAACTGAAGGAGCAAATGCAGGAAATACCTATCAATTTAACGGAACAACTTGGGTTTTGTCTTCAACTCGTCCGCCAACATCACCGTTTTGGCGTTTAGGTGGTAATTATACTAACACTAGAAACAATAGAGTAGGAACTATTAATAATAACTCATTTAGATTGATGTCAAGAGGAAGAGATAGACTTATTGTACATCCCAATGGAAATGTTTCTATAGGAAGAACTACCGCACCTTCAAGGCTAAGTGTATCAGGAGGGGCTTTGATTGTATCAGGTGCACCAAATAATAATCAAGGAATGCATTTGTCTTGGAATTCAGGTATTTTATTTGGTGGGTTAGCAGCACAAGGCTATTCTGGATTTGTAAACCATAGAGGAACAGGGGCAGGTGGTTTTACATGGGCACAGACCAATGATGCTTCAACCTATATTCAATTAATGAGATTAAATCCAAATGGACTACTAATTGGCGGTGGTTTGCAAGATTTTCCATCACAAAGGTTAGAAGTAAATGGTAATATTGCATTAAGTTCAACTTATAACATGGGTATTATGCGAAACACTGTTGGACTTATTCGAATTGGTTCAAACATGCCATCTTTATTGGGAGTAAGTCAACCTACTTTTCAAGGTTCATTTATATCATTTGATTCAAGGTCAACCAAGCCTGCTATTGAATTTCATGTAAAACAGCCAAATTCAAGTGTAGAAACGGAAGCTATGGTTATTAATAATAGTGGTAATGTTGGTATAGGTACTGTCTCTCCAACTGAAAGACTGCAAGTTTCAGGAGGAAATATTCGAATAGATAATTCTGCAAGTTATATAGTTTCAGGAGCTGGTGGAGTTGGGCCGGCAATCAATAGTAATACAATAATAGCAATAAGATCTCTTACAGGGATTGCTTTTGAAACAGATAGTGAGGAAAGAATGAGGATTAATATTGCTGGTAATATAGGTATAGGAACAACTTCACCAACTCGAAAATTGGATGTTTTTGGTGATATTTCAAATCGAGGTCTATATTTTATTAATTCAGCTGATGGTAATAGTGCTGGTGCGATTACTACAACAGGCCAAACAGGGACCGATAATGGAATAGTTATTACTTCAACACGTGCTGCTGGTAAAATTGTTTTTGAAACTAATAATGGTGGTACTTCTGAACGAATGAGAATCAATAATAATGGAAATGTTGGTATAGGAACAGCTTCCCCATCACAAAGACTTACTGTATTTAATGGAACAACAACAGGAACATACACCACTACTGGTTGGTTACACTCTTCTGATGCTCGTTTAAAAACCAATGTTGTTAAAGTTGAAAATGCACTTGGATTGGTAAACCAATTGAATGGGGTTTATTATAATTGGAGCAATAACCTTGAGTCTGGAAGACAATTAGGGTTTTTAGCACAAGATGTTCAGAAAGTTGTACCCGAAGTTGTAATGGGTGTAGAAGGAGATGTTACTAAAGGCGAAACACTTTCTATGGCTTACCAAAATTTAGTGCCAGTTTTAGTGGAAGCAATCAAAGATCAACAAAAACAGATAGATGAATTAAAAGCTAAATTGGAATTGTTAGAAAAGAAATAAAAAAACTTTTCATAAAAAGGACTTTGGTATCATTATCAAAGTCCTTTTTTTATTCAAAATTAATGACAGTAAAAATGAAAATAATGGATTTTAAATCAATAAATAGATTCAAAATGTTAGGAAGACTAATCGTATTATGCATTCTATTATGTTATAATTTAGGTTTTGCACAAGATGTTAAGGTAAAAAAAGTAAAAAAGACCAATCCAAATAAGAGCTTAAATGAGAATCTGCACGTGAAAGTATACAGACAGTCAATACAAAAGGGTGATTTAAATACAGCAATAGTTTCTTTAAATTATTATTTGATTGAAAATAAAAGTAATATAGAATATAAAGATACCTTAGCCTTAATGTATGCACAAAACAGGCAATACGATATTTCTTACAAATTAGTTAAAGAGATTCAAGAAAGTGGTAGAAGTTCTGATTTAATAACAGAAATATTCGCTGTTTCTGCAAATGCCTTAAACCAAACGGTTGAAGCAGCAGATGCATACCAAAAGTTATATTCTAATTCAAAAAACATACAACATGGCTATGCATTACTGCAATTACAACAACAACTCAAAAGGGTTAAAGAGGCGCAAGTAACTTGTAATAGTTTAATGGCAGATACCACAATAAATCAAGTTTCTCTCTCTGTACTTAATGAAAAAAACAAAAAAGAAATAAATGTGCCGTTTAGAGCAGTTTTATATAATATCAATGGATTGTTAGAATACGAAAATAAGGCTTACATGGAATCTATAGAAAGTTTTAAGAAAGCATTGGAATTAGCCCCTGAATATGAAATAGCAGCTCAAAACCTAAAAACCATAACTGCAATTAAAGAATCTATGGATAAAATAAAAACTGAATAGTAAAATTAAATATAAATAGCGCAAAGAAAACACCTCAGCTTACTCTTCGCCTCCGCTGTAAATGCCTCCGTGGTAAAAAAAGCACCACAAAGTCGCGGAGAATACTGAGGAAATCTTTGTGCTCTTTGTGCCTATGTGGTGAATGTCTCTTTGGTAGATTCCTTCTAAGGGAATGCCTCTGCGGTAAATAAATAAACAATGACAGAAAACGAAATTTCAACAATAGTAATCGGTGCAGCAATAGAAGTACATAGGCATCTTGGTCCAGGGCTTTTAGAAAGTACCTACGAAGTATGTTTAGTTTACGAACTTAGGCAAATGGGATTGGAAGTATATCAACAGCAATCACTACCAGTAGTTTATAAAAATGTAAAACTCGATGCAGGATATAGAATAGATGCACTAGTTGAAAATAAAGTAATTATAGAGATTAAAAGTGTTGAAGCATTAGCGGATATTCATACTGCACAACTCCTTACCTATTTAAAACTTAAAAATTTGAAACTAGGGTTATTAATCAATTTTAACGAAGTGTTATTAAAGAATGGAGTTAAAAGGACTATTAATGGTTATTTATAATCTTTGTGCATGTGTCTGTCCGCCTATGGAGGTTGACTCCGTGGTAAAAAAAAAGCACCACAAAGTCACGGAGAATACTGAGGAAATCTTTGTGCTCTTTGTGCCTCTGTGGTGAATGCCTCCGAAGTGAGAAAATAAGAATTCAAAAAAACAACAAAAATATAATAAAAATGAAACAAACAATCAAACTCCTAATCCTTCTCTTTTTAGGATTATTATCTCAAGAAACATATTCCCAAGTAAAAGTGGGTGATAACCCAACCACGATTAATTCCAATTCTATTCTAGAACTCGAGTCCACAAATAAAGGCTTGCTTTTGCCTAGAGTTTCTCTAAGTGCCATTAATAATGCTTCGCCATTAAACGCGCATATTTCAGGTATGACAGTCTATAACACTGCTACTGCAGGAACTGCTCCAAATAATGTAAGCCCTGGTTTTTATTATAACGATGGCACTCAATGGGTTCAAATTGCAGATGCTTTAAACCTACAAAATATTTATACGGTTGATGGAACTCTAAAAAGCAATAGAATAGTAAATATGGAAAACAGATCTCTTGATTTTAGAGGAACGATTCAAAACTTTTCTATTACTAGGGGAACAACTACTAATGGTAATAATGCATGGATTACAATTCGTAAAACTAACAATGCAGACCCTTCAGTAAACACTGCACTTGTTTCAGGATCAGCAGTAGCGGGAATATTGTTTCAGAGCGCAAACGGAACTACATACAATAGAAATGCATCTATAAATGCCTTGACAGCAGAAAATCAAACTACTACAGAAGGGGGAGGAAACCTAGTATTTTCTACGACATCACTTGGTAATACAAGTGAACAGGAACGAATGAGAATATTACATAATGGAGATGTCGGAATTGGTACAACAACTCCAACAAGTACACTAGAATTATCAGGATCTTTTGCGCCAATTGCAAAAGGAATAACAGGTGCAACATATACATTAGGAAACAAAGACCACACTATATTTCTTAATGATGCCACAACTCAAACTGTAACGCTTCCAAGTGCTTCATCTTGTCCAGGTAGGATATATGTAGTTGCTAACTCTGGTCCTGTAGATAAGTCTTTTGCATCAAATGTTTTAGGTACAAATGGAATTTCAACAACTATAATTCCTACATTGAGTTCGATTACAATTCAAAGTACAGGAACAGCATGGAGAATGATAAGTAGAACAGTGTTTCCTATATTTGTTTCTCCAATAATTGGTGCAAATTTGGTTATTGCATCCGGAACTAGCCCATCAACTGCAACAGATTATATTTCAATAACAATACCATCTGCTGGAGTTTGGGAAATAGAATGGAGTTTAAGAGGCTTTAATATAGCTACACCAGGAGGCGTAAGTGGTGTATTAACATCATCTTCAAATGGAGTGATTAGTGATACTGAAACACAAGCTACATATAGTGCACTTTCTTTAAATGTTCAAGGTGTCGGTTATGGTAAGTATTTTGTAACCACTACAGGTTCCGCAATATATAAATTAAGGATTTATTCTCAAGCGGCATCAAATTCAGGCTATACTTTGTCAGATGCAAATGGTAAAAGTTGGATGTCTGCTAAAAGGATTAATTAAGTTTATTTAGATTTTATTAGGATATTTAAAAAAATGAAAAAAACAACTAAAAGCCAAACCTCAAGCCTATTTTTTTTAGGGTTCTTTATTAAAGAAGCAAAATCACAAATGAAAATAGTGGATAATCCAACTTCTATTAATAATAATTCTATATTGGTGTCAACAAACAAAAAACTATTTTTTCTAGAGTTTTGATAAGTGCAATAATTTCAATTAAAACCACCACTAAAAGGCACTTCTTGTGGAAAATGGCAGAAAGTATTAGTGGTTCAAGCGCAAGTTGTTCATTTTTATGTTTCAAACTTTGCAAGAGAGTTTCATACCGAAGGTCAAATAATATCTTATTCAATGGATTAATTATCAAGGAAATATATTATAATAAGGCGACTTAGTGAATAACCCCTCAGCGACCTCAGCGCTGGAGCCTGTTCTGAGTTTATCAAAGAGCGGTAAAAAATGCACGGCCAAGTATAAAAGAAAGGGATTATAAAAAAAAGTTTTGTAAATGAACTAATTCAAATATGCAGAAATTAAAAAACAACAATAACAGCTTAAATGGGTTAAATTATGCAAAAATATAATTTAGGTTATTGGTTTTATTCAATAAATGTTGAAATGATAGTATTAAAACAAGCAAAAAAATACTACTTAATGAAGAGTGCTCAATTAACTAAATGTGAAGATTGTTATTAAAATATGTTTAAAACATATTCTTGTCAGAAAATCTTTTAAATTATTTCACACTAATAGTTAATTTTGCGACTTCATAGTTTAAAACAATATTGTATAACTTGTGTTGAAATTGTGAATTTATCTTTTTTTTTAGTACAATGAATTGCACAATAAAGGGTTTAAAGGATTTGTTTTTGATTGTTTTGCTCTTGGTTTTTAACTATACAGCTACTTCACAAAAAGTACATGAGAATGATTATTTGATAAAGCATTATACTAACGAAAATGGCTTACCCAGTAATCTAATTAATGATGTGAATAGCGATAAAAACGGATTTGTTTGGATAGCTACACAATCAGGCCTAAGTAGATATAATGGAAGAAGTTTCTTTAATTATTCTAGTATTAACTTTCCTTCAATTAAAAATAATCGTTTTGATAAAATTCAAAGAAGAGAAAATGGTGAATTGGTAATTAAATCATCTGATAATCGTTTTTTTAAGGTCAATAAAAATTCTGAATTAATTTATGATTCAAGTTTGGTTTTTGGGAAAAATTGTATTGTAAATGGTAATTATGAATTGATTTTTAAAGAGGAAAATCCTGTTTTATTTTCAACTGTAAGGAATTTTAATCATATAAATGATGGTGTTTTTTATTATGATTTAGATAGTAGTACTTGGTATCAAGTTAATTTAGATCAAATTTTTTTTGGCAAGGACAAAAAAGTACCAAATATAGATCATTTATTTTTCTCTAATGCAGGTTTTGTATTTAACAACCGGCTTGCTATGTTAAGTTACTCGAAAAAATTATATGTGATTTATAAGGATAGAATAGAAGCAGTTTATGATTTGCCAAAAATTTTAAATAGAAAAATTGACCTCTCGAGTTTAATATTTAATAAAAATAACAATGAAATAGATTTACATGTAGGTTCTGATTTGTTTAAAGTTATAATTTTAGACAATAAATTGAATTTTAAACAGATAAATAAGCATGGGATTGAGGATAAGAGTTTAAAAAGATCTGTCTATTTAAAAAATGAAAAAGTAACTATTTTTTACTCCGCAACAAATGGATTGTATTTGCTACAACCAAGTCTTTTTAAAAATGAATTAAATCCTTTAAGGGAGGAAGAAAAAGCGGAGGTTTATCGAGTTTTTGTTAATTCTTTAGGAATGCCTTTATCATTTAATTCAAGTGTATTCAAAAACTTCCAGTTTGTCAATTTTTTTTCTGCCGCAATAAATATCAACAGCAGTGAAATATGCTTATTTAACAAAGACTCGGTTTATTATATAAGTGACAAATCTTGTAAAAAGTACAAAGTGGATATTTCGTCGGAAGCGAATGAAAAGTTTTATACAGATGCATTTTTAAGTAAAGGAAAAATATATGTGTTACACAGGAATAAATTGCTTTGCTTAAATGGGAAAAACAAATTAGAGAATGTCTTAAAGGTAAATTTTACAATTTCTTCTGCACATGAGTTTTATAAACCAAGCCAGTGGCTTTTAGTAAGAGAAAAAGATGGGATTGAATTATATGATTTGTTAACCCAAAAGTCGAAAATTATTAATGAATTAATAGGAAAGGAAGTAAGGTTTGTCAAGTATGATTCAAGTATTAATAAATATTGGGTATTTACGTATGGTTCTGGTATTTATTGGATGGATAAGGATTTGAAGATTAGTAAGTTTTTTAATGATCCTAATGGAGTATTAAATTTTGCTCATTATTACCTAGTGGATAAAAAAGGAAATTATTGGATTCCAACAAACAGTGGATTGGTTTTAATAGAAAAAAATGAGGTTTTGGGGTTTGAAAAAAACCCTAAAAATGAATTGCAAATTTATAGATTTGATACAAATAATGGCTTAATAAATAAAGAGTTTAATGGAAGGTTTTACAACTCTGGCGTAAGATTAAGTGATGATAGATTTGCATTGTCTAATATGTCTGGCATAGTAGTTTTTGATCCTAATACATATATCCCTTATAAGAACAATAATCCAATTATAATTCAACAAATAGATTATAATGGAGATAAGCAACCATTAAGTTATCAATATTATTTAAAAGAAGGATTTGCTGATTTTACAATGAAACTTGCTTTAGCGGATATTGATTTACTAAACCATACAAATATTGAATATAAAATTCCAGAAATAAGTGACAAATGGATACTCTTAAATAACTTTGAATTGATTTTATATTCCTTGAAAAGAGGAACTTACAATGTGTATTTTAGGAAGAATAAAGATTCAGATGTTAAAAGCTATAAAAAAATTAAATTAATAGTTGAACCAGCTTGGTATAGCTCTCAAATAGCCATTTTGATTTATGGTTTGATATTAATTATTCTTGCTGTTTACATAAGTAAGTTCTATTTTAAGTTAAAGCAAAATACGCTAAAAAGAGAATTAGTCTTGCTTGAAAGCGAACTTAAAGCATTGAGAGCTCAAATTAATCCTCATTACTTAAGCAACTCATTAATGAGTTTGCAAAGTGTAGTTTTGGATAATGACAAGGAAAAAGCTTTTGAGTTCATAGGGCAATATGGTAAAGTAATGCGAAGCATTTTGGAGAAATCTGATTACAGTTTCATATCATTAGAACAAGAAATAGAAACTATTAAAGAGTATATTAAACTAGAAGGTCTCATAAGGAATATAAACATAGATTTTGACTATCGTTTTTTCTCAGACACATCAAGCGCCACCATAACAAATGTTAAAGTGCCTACGATGATATTTCAGCCTTTTGTAGAAAATGCAATCATTCATGGATTGGTTCCTCATAAACAGCAATTAAACCGTATTCAACTTGATGTTAAACTCAAAGACAAGCTATTGAATGTAATAATTACAGACAATGGCGTAGGGTATAATAAAAAGGTATCAGAGAGAAAGTCTTATGGTTTGGATAATATTCAAAATAGATTAAAAGCTTACAGTAAACTATTAAAAATTGAATCTTTTTTTACGATTGAAAATATAGGCAATGAATCAAATTTAGAAACGGGTACACGTGTTACACTTAATATACCTTATTTAGTAGAACCCGAAAATAAAAATTAAGTCAAAAAATAGATGTTAAGAGCGATAATAATAGATGATACAGAAGTTGCAATCAATGGTTTTGAAAAGGTTGTAAACAATTTTTTTTCAACTCAGTTATTAATCATTGGTTCATACACATCACCCAAAATAGCGTTGCAAGAATTGGAAAACGTAACTGTAGATGTTGTTTTTTTAGACGTTGAAATGCCAGAATTAAATGGGTTTGAATTCATAGAAAGTTTGCCACATTCACTTAAAAACAAAGTAGTTTTGTTCACAGCTCACGAACACTATGCTATTGATGCAATTAAGGAAAGGGTTCGGTTTTTTCTTTCTAAGCCTGTTGTGTTATCGGAACTAAAGGAATGTATACATAAGTTGCTTGAGGAAAAACAAAAGCAAGAACTCGCAATACATGATGAACACGATTTGTTAATGGTGGTAGGACACGATAAAACACAGTTTTTTAATTGTCATAAAATTAGTCGAATACAAGCCAATCGGAGTTATTGCGTTTTGTACTATGAGGACAAACAAATAAGTGTAACTAAATCTTTAAAGTATTTTGAAGAAAAATTACCAGAGTCACTTTTTTATCGTGCACACAGAAGTCATCTAATCAATTACAATTTCATTGTTGAAATCAGAAAGAACGCCACAGGTTCAAGACTTTTCTTAAAGGATGGAACAGTTTTAGAATTTACAAATCTGAACAAAATGAAGTAGTGTTTTTTGAAATTATACCCGTTCTAGCTCACATCAGTTCTAGCTCGCATCTTGCGAGTTAACTCCTACCTTGCCTCCGGCATCTCTTTTACTTAACTTCATATTGTGCCGTTGTTGGTCTCGGATTAGCCGAGATCAACAACGACTTAAGTATTTATTAATTGCGCCAGAGGCGGTATGGTAAATCACTCGCAAGATGCGAGCGAGAACGCTGAGAACGGTGGGTGTGGTTAATCACTCGCAAGATGCGAGCGAGAACGGATTAAATTCATTAAAACTCATTTACCTTTATAATAAAGAGTTTTAATAAAGGTAATGTGAACATCAATTGGACTTGTAGGATTGGTTTTATTCATCTTTGTCTCCATCAATTTTAATGTTTTTAAACTCAGTGGGTCTTTATTCCCACTCAATATGTCATTGTTGATGATATAATAAAAATCAAATATATCTGCATCGTCATAAAAGTTGTATGAATCCCCTATGGTAGATTTTCCGTAGATATATGACATGAAATTTACAGTGTTATTGTAATTGGAATCGTTAATTACATTTTCAATAATTTTATGAAAAAATGGAGCGTTTATAGAATCTCTCAATTCAATTGCTTTGATAGCCTCCTGTTTTGAAGTTTTTAAATCCATTTTTCTGTTATTTTGATTAGGGTAATTATACTCACAAAATATAGTATCTATAAATTTCTCTTGTAATAAGTATGGTTTAAGATTTTTTAAACAGTAAATAAAATATTCTCTTTCTGTTAAATAAAAAAAATAGGTCTCATTACAATTTATTTTTAACACGATACTATCACCATTTTTTTGAATACTTTCGAATTGGTAATTTGGACAATTAGGAGGTTTGATTTTAATGTCTTCAAATTTTAATACATCTGTTATAGATTGATTCGAATTGATGCTGCAGCTAGGCAATAATAAAAGGATGAAAAGGACTAAGAGTGTTTTCGTTTTTTGGAGCATAATCTTATTTTGAGTTTTTACTGTTTTTTAGCGCATCCCAATTTAGTAAGATTCAAAAATAGAGAATTTATCTATTCTTACAAATGCACTTCATTTTCCAGCTTGTTTGTCGTAGGACTCGGCTTAGCCGAGACCAACAACGGCACAATTGCGCCAGAGGCGGTATGGTAAATCACTCGCAAGATGCGAGCGAGAACGGTGGTAAACCTATGGCTAAAATATTGAGATAAAAGGGTGTTTAAACCCTGTTTAAATAGTATTTAAAATATATAGTATTTTTATTGAATCGCCTTTCTAATGAGTTTTATGGCCGTTTTAAAGGATAAATCTGGATAAGCTATTTGATTTACTGTGCCAACTATAAATAATTCGTGTTTGGGGCTGTAATAGGCCAATGTGCCCGATAATCCCGAATGTCCTATCATTTCAGGAACAGCGCCTGTAGGATTGAAAATCCAAGGTAACTTGAACCTGTGAATGCCTATCCCTGATTGCATAGGGAAAAATATTCTCTTCCAAACCTGAAGTTCATTAATGTATGCCTTGGGGAACAACTGACCATTAAAAAAGGCTTCTGTAAAGCATAATAAATCCTTTGTGTTTGAAACCATACCGCCGTCACTTTTGAACGATGCCATTGCTTGAGGAATGTTTAAAACGCCGTTTTTGAAATACATGGTATGCGGTGTTTGATCATTAGGGTTTTCGTACAGGTAGGTGTGTTTTAATTGAAGTGCTTGAATGATTGTTTCTTCACAAAAACTTGTGTATTTCTTGCCTGTGATAGTTTCAATTATTTTACCAAGTAATTGAAAGTTTGTGTCGGAATAATGCGCTTTGCCATTGCTGCCGGGGGCGAATTTCGGACGCATGTTTTTAGCTTTGGTAAGCACTTCCTCGAAAGTCCAAGCCTTGTCTCTTCCTTCTTTTAGCTCATCTTCCCAACTGTTCCCATTGGACTCCTTTTCTTGGAAATAATCTGCTAAACCGCTGCTGTGACTTAATAAGTGTTGAATGGTTATTTTTTCGGAATAATCTGTGCCTTTATATACCAAAAGTCTATCAATAATGCTTTTGTCGAGGTACAAATGAATTGGGTCGTTGAGCGACAATGCCCCTGCTGCCCTTAAATTCAAAATTAATGCAGTCGTAAAAAGCTTAGTCGTGCTTGCAATGAAATATGAATCTTCGGTTTCGAAATTGCCTGCAGTGCCTTGCCAAAATTCATTTTGGTACTTCATTGCAAAATTGCAACCAAATACTTTTTTGCCGTCAATGGTGTTATCTAAAATCTGTTGTAATTCGATTGCTTTTTTTTCCAACATGCTGAAGTGAATGATTGATGAAATCTTTATTTTTTCTTATTATTCATTTTATACTCGTCGTGAAAACCAATGCCTTCAAATATTTTTTGAGTGTAATTGTTAATTCTCTGTGTGCGAGTTGCCGACTGCTTGGCTTGACTGAAATAGAGTAGATACCCTTTTTGTCTGCCTGGGGTCAATTCGTAAAAAGCAGTTTTAAAGGCTGGATTTTCTTCAAACTTTTGGGTTAATTCTTCAGGAACAGAAATGTCATCTTTCTTAAATTCGACTTTTTGTCCATTTTCTTCAATTTGAATGGCTTGAAGTATAAAATCAATTAGCGTATCTTGATGGTTCAAGATTTCGTTTTCTGATGTGAATTTAACTATGCGACTCGATTGTGAATTTTCTCCCTGTTTTATCAGCATATTTTGAGTGTCTTTTATCAATACACCTTTGAAAAAGCCAATAATACACGCATCCTTCAAAGCGCTAACTGTAAGTATGTTTTTGCCCAAATGGGTGTAAACCGGAACACCCCACTTAAGCTCTTCGGTTAATCCACTTTCTAGCACTATTTGCCTAAGTGTTTCAAGCTCAATTTGCCATTTGTTCACCTTGCATTTGGGAGTAGCATGTAAGGCACACCTGCCACAACCGTCTTTGATATATAAGTCAACTTTTGGATTTAATTGAATCATTTTATTTTATAATTGCCTGAATTTTTAATCATTATGTGATACAAATGTATGAATTTTTACTATTGAATTCAAATTGGTTATATTTATTACAAGTAGCTATTGTTTTTTTTTGGATTGAAATATAAAAAGGATGATTAATGTAAAAATAATACCTACACTTAAGGGTAAAAACCAAACTCCAAGTCCCGTTTTTTTACCATTTGCTATCCAAATCGTTGAAACGGTTATTTGGCTATAAATGAAAACGATTGCTAGTCTCAAATATCTGATAAGATTAGTTGCCAACTTATATTGCCTTAATGCATTTTCTGGAGTAATTTTATTGGGGTAGTTAAAATGGTGAGGAAATTTGCTAACCAAACTCATCAGAATGGTTAAAAAAACTAAAATGATTGGAAGTGTTAAAATAGTACTTTTATTCCCAAATCCGTCTGCAACTCCCGCACTATTGAAATGAATAGGTATTGTTTTGGGAAGGTGTGTATATTCAACGATTGTATAAACACAAACTGCAGTCACAATTGTCCAAGTTAAAAAATCTATGGTATGCTCTATTTTCGTTTTTTGAATTTTAATTTGAGGCCTTTTTTCAGTCATTGTTAAGCAGATTATTAATGATTTAAAAATTGAATTTATATTCCAAGTTCATAATAAAACTTCTAGTCAACCCATCTGGACGGGATTTTCTAACAATGAATGGCATTCCCATATTCAATTGAATGGTGTTTTTATGGTTTAATTCATAGTCGAAATACAAATTGCCATTAAGTGTCAATCCTTTAGAACCAATAATTTCTCTTTCAATATTTTGGAAGTCCGTATATTTATCGTTTGCTAAGTGGTAAATAGGGAGTAGGCTAGGAGTTATCATTAGGCGTTCCTTAACGGTAAAAGGATAAGAAATTCTAAGTAATACATCACCACTTCGTTTGAATTGATTGGTGTTTTGAAACTGATTTAATTGAGAATAACCAACGGTGTTAATAGTATAGGGTGCAAATGTATTGCTGTTTTGAGTGATAGGCTGCTGAATTGCCGCGGCTAATTGTATTTTTTTAAATTGGAATCCAACTCCAAAAATGAAGTCAATGGTTCCCAAACTTGCCTGATAATCCATTGGTAAAGATCTTGCAGATTGAGGCATAGTAATATTAGGCGGAATTTGTTTGTTAGCTCTTGTAAAAGGAAGTTTAGTGCCAATTGTTAATTTTAAATTTTCATGCGCTTTAAAATTGGCATTGATAAATGCATCGGAAAGGCCATAGGTGCTGATGTTATTCCCGTTTTGTCCCAAACTTGTAATTTTCAAATCGATTGACCATTTGTTGTTAAGCAGTCGGTTGTATTCAATATAAGCGCCATAAGCTAAGATAGAATTGTCGGCATTTCCCCAAAAAGCACCCGTTTTAAATTGATTTTTTGTTTCTTGAGTGCTGTCTGTGTTGTTAGGTTTAAAACTGTTAATGGTACAAAATCCAGCATCGCTACAACCCTGACCATTGCTAAAGTTGTTAAAAGAAATGAGGCTAAATAGAAACAATGATTTTAAAGATAATTTTAACATGATGTAATTAGAATTAATTTTTCTTTAAATATAATTATTTTTTCATTTTTTAAAATCACTTTTTGATAAGTTATTAGTTGGGAATGGTTTCGCGCTGAGTAGCGAGATTGTTTATTTGTTTAGTTGTCACCCTGAGGCTCTCGAAGGGTGTTTATTTGTTTAGGTGGTTTAAATGGTTGAGGAGGTTTAAAGGGTTTAGGTGTCACCCACTAGGCTGAGCCTAGTCACGTGAGATTACCTCTCGAAGGGTGTTTAGGTGGTTAGGTGTTTAAAGGGTTGAGGAGGTTTAAAGGGTTTAGGTGTTTAAATTGTTTATTTGTTTGTCACCCACTAGGCTGAGCCTAGTCACGTGAGGGAGTTTATACTGAGCTTGTCGAAGTAAAGGGTGTTTAGGTGTTTGATTATATAAAATCAAAAATTTAACAGCCACGTTGTGGCGAAATCATAATAGGAATAAATCAATAATTTCCCAGCCACGTCGTGGCGAAATCATAATAGGTTTTCGGTAGAGACGCCATGCTTGGCGTCTGATTTTTAAGGATTGCAATTGTCACAATACATTGGGTCTTCAAATTGCTTATTGTGAGGATGCATTTCGGTTTTTGTAAATTTACAATGTTTACATTCATAAATGTAACTTAAAATGGAATTAGTTGGAAATCCGCACAAATTACATGCAAGTCCTTTGTTTGCTTTAGTAACGTCGAATCCAGGTTTTTCACATTGAGGACAACAAGACATAATTTTGGAAACTAATTTAGTAGTTGCTGTTTTTATAACGTCCATTCTTGTTGGATTATACATGGCCCTCATGTCTGTTTCAACATAAAGAGCTTGATTGTCTGTTTTTAACTGCTCATAAACATCGTTAAGCTTAACAAAATCCACTATGCCTTTTTCGATTTTTTGTCCACGTGATTGACTGTTTTTTAAAATCAATCCATGTGAGGGAAAGCCAATTTTTTGAGCAAAATCCATTAATTCACTTTTTGAATTTATTTCTTTGCCACTGAAATTAGTTGATGTGCTCAGTTCTCTAACTATAATTTCAATGTTATTCTTTTTGTCAATAAAGATTAAAAACTCGTCATCAGCATTTGCGAAAAATAGAGTGGGATGTGGGCCAAAAGAACCTTCACTTGCAATGGCTAAATCACAATCATTTTGTTCCATTGCGCTCAAACATTTGTTTTTTAGCGTTGTAATCGGGTCATTTATTCGCTCTATTTCGCCACTAAAAGTCCCATATTGGTCTGTGTCAAAATGCTCGTCAGTAAAACAAATAACACCCAATTCTTTCTCTAAAATGGGTGCAATAACACTTTCTTTTTTGTGTTTTGTTGCAATAAGAAGTTTCCTGTTTTTAAACATTATTAGTAATGTTTAAGCCTGTTGCCTAACTTGTTCACTTGTTTCTAAGGCTTGTCCTCTATAACTTTCGTCAAATTGTCCATTGTTGTACACCAAGTTTCCATTGACAAAAGTGTGTGTAATTTTGGTTCCAAAAGTAGTGCCTTCTAAAGGTGACCAGCCACATTTATATAAAAGATTGTCTTTATCAACAGTCCAGTCTGAATTTAAGTCAACAATACATAAGTCTGCATAATATCCCTCACGAATAAATCCTCGCATTGAAATATCATAGAGAATTGCTGGATTGTGGCACATTTTTTCAGCAATTTTTTCAAGTGAAATTTGGCCTTTTTTGTAAAATTCCAACATAATGTTTAATGAGTGTTGAATGATAGGAGCACCTGACATTGCATTGAAATAAGTTTTTTCTTTTTCTTCGATTGAATGCGGTGCATGGTCTGTTGTTACAATATCAATTCTGTCATCTAAAAGGGCTTTTAACAATCCGTTTTTATCTTTTTCGGTTTTAATGGCCGGATTCCATTTGATTAAAGTGCCCAATTTGTCGTAATCTTTGTCACTAAACCAAAGATGGTGAACAGACACTTCGGTCGTTATTTTTTTCTCTTTTAAAGGAATATCGTTTCTGAATAAATGAGTTTCAGCTTCGGTTGTTAAGTGAAGGATATGAAGTCTAGCATTGTGCTTGTTTGCTATATCAATGGCTCTTTTTGTAGCTTCATAACAGGCTTTTTCGCTCCTTATTATTGGGTGAAATTTAACAGGAACCTCTTCCCCATATAGGTTTTTGTAATGGTTTTCGTTTTCTTCAACAATACTCTCTTTCTCAGAATGAATCGCTATTATGGATTTGCAGTTAGCAAATAGTTTTTCCATCGTTTCAGGATTGTCAGCAAGGAGATTCCCTTTTTTTGTGAAATAGAGTCCATCATCCGACACTCCTAGTAATTTACTTTTGTCAAGTTTGATTACTTCGTCAAGATTGTCGCCATTAACACCTAAAAAAAAGCCATAATTAGCCAAAGATTGCTTAGCTGCAATAGTGTATTTATCGTTTAAAATTTCCATAGTCAATACATTCGGAACAGTATTTGGCATGTCAATAAATGAAGTGGTACCTCCTGCAACAGCGGCTTTACTCTCTGTGTATAGGTCGCCTTTGTGTGTTAGTCCTGGTTCGCGAAAGTGCACTTGACCGTCAATAATACCCGGAAATAGAAATTGATTAGTGCCATCAATTACATGACTTTCTGAATCATTGATAATGCCAATTTTTTTAATTAATCCATTTTCTATGAGTAAATCACTTGTTATGATAGAACCCTCATTCACGATGCTAATGTTTTTTATTAGATATTTGTTATTCATTTTATTTTTTTATTTAAAAGCCCAATTGGCATTTATTAAAACCTGTTTACACATTTTGCAAAATTCTTTTTCTTCGTCTAATACATCTTTGCCTTTTGCATCTCGCATCAAACAAGTTTTTATGGGGCAGTGGGGAAGGCCTTGGGTATGGCCAAGTTCATGAATTGCGACTTTGTATAACTTTTCAGCTCTATTCTTCCCTTTTAATCTAAAATTTGAGGCTATACAAGATTTGCCAGGACAATAACCTAAACCAAACACTCCCCAATCTTTGATTTTCCCTTTTTGTGTACTTATGTCTTTATTGGTTAGTCCAATTATAAGTGTATTCTTAGGGGCTTGTTTACTCAAATATTTAATTAAAGAATCGGCACGGTATCTTTTGCCAGAAGGGTTAATCGAATTACTAGGAAATGGGATGTTTTTATTAATTGTAACCTTTGAATAGACTTTTCTTAGTTCTACTGCTATTGTTTGGGTTTCATTATCGGGAAATTCATCAAAAGGTTGAATAATGATGGTTGCTTTGTTCTCATCTGACCGTGAAAGTTGATTAACGCTAGATTTTTCTTGATTGCATGCAAAAAAAGATAATACAGACAACAGCACAAAAAAAATATTCCCCGTTTTCAAATTTTTTAATTCTTAACTTATCTGCAAAAATATGAATTCAATGGAATACATTTAAGTTAAAGTTTTCAACTTTGATTGCAATTTTATCAAGGCTTTAAATTCTTTTTTTTTCTTTTAAGCAGAGACCAACATCAATCACAAAAGCTGTCGGGAAAAGATGTCTCCTTCGTCGACATGACAGCTCGGGGGATATTAAATAGTCCCGATAGCTATCTGGAAATAGTCCCGATTGCTATTGGAAAATAATTATAGCAACGGGTTTTAACCCGTGGTTATGAGCGAAGCCACACAAAAAGCACTCTTAGTTGCGCTTTTTAATGGAAACCTAACCACTCCCGAGTCATTCAGGAGAGCGCAGAGTGAGAGAGGAAAAGACAACACGAAGATGCTCTTTGAACATGCTAATAACAAGGGAAGGTATGGTGTGATGAAAACAGAGAGAATACAACAACGGTAAAAATACCTCCAGAGGAGGTAAATAATAATAGCCACGGGTTTTAACCCGTGGTTATTATTAAACACACAATCCTTTTTGGCGACTTTTTTGCTTTTTTTCTAGCAAAAAAGATGACAAAAAGAAGAGGGAAGGATGGTTGAATGGTCCCAAAAGCTATTGGGAAATAGATTATACTACATTTTTTGAAAATTAAACCAAATCAAGTGCTTGATCTATGTCTAAAATTAAATCTTCGATATCCTCAACGCCAACACTAAGTCTCAATAAACCATCAACAACACCGGCTTTGTCTCTCTCTGCTTTTGGAATACTTGCGTGTGTCATACTTGCAGGGTGATTGACCAAACTTTCAACTCCTCCCAATGATTCTGCAAGCGTAAATACTTTAACATTACAAGCAAAACGCATAGCAGCATCAAAATCATCTCCTTTAAGTGTAAATGAAACCATACCGCCAAATCCACGCATTTGTTTTTTTGCAATTTGATGACCATTTGCATCTTCGAAACCTGGCCAATAAACATGACCAATTTTTGGATGATTTCTTAGGAAGTGTGCCACTTTTTCTCCGTTTTCACAATGGGCTTTCATTCTTAAATGAAGGGTTTTAATGCCTCTTAATACAAGGAAACTATCCATAGGGCCCGGATTAGCACCACAACTATTTAAAATAAAATGAAGACGTTGGTATAATTCATCATCATTAACAACCAAAGCCCCCATTACGACATCACTGTGTCCGCCCAAATACTTTGTTGCACTGTGCATTACTATATCTGCCCCTAAATCCAAAGGGTTTTGTAGGTATGGTGAAGCAAAAGTATTGTCAATAGCTAAGGTAATATGATTGGCTTTTGCTATAGCAGAAACTGCTGCAATGTCAACAATTTTTAATGTTGGATTGGTCGGGGTTTCGGCCCAAATCAATTTTGTATTGCTGTTGATGTATTTTTCAATATTGCTAGCATCGTATAAGTTGATATAATGAAATTTAATTCCAAAAGGTTCGTATATTTTAGAAAACATTCGGTATGAACCTCCATAGATATCGTCTCCTGTGATAACCTCATCTCCAGGTTTTAAAAGTTTAATTACAGCGTCTATTGCACCCATTCCACTACTAAAACAAATGGCATGATTGCCATTTTCTAACGCAGCTAAGTTGTTTTCAAGTTGATTTCTAGTTGGATTTTTTCCTCTCGCATAAGCATAGCCTTTGTGTTTGCCTGGATATTCTTGTACAAAAGTGCTAGTTTGATAAATAGGAGTCATAACGGCTCCTGTAGTTGGATCAGGTTCTATGCCTGCATGTAATGCTTTGGTTCCAAATTTCATTATATAAGTTCTTTATGTGTTGTATTCAATTAAAAAGTAATGTCTTTAAGTTCACTACTTACAGTCAATCTTCCTTCTGTTTTTTCTTTGATGTATTCAACCGAAACATCTGCGGCTTTCTCTATCAATTCAAAACCATTTTCGTTGATATTAAAAACGCCTAATTCGGTTACTATCTTTTTTACGCAAGCCAATCCCGTAATAGGAAGACTGCACTCTTTAAGCAGTTTTGATTCTCCAGCTTTGTTGACATGCTGCATCGCTACAATGATGTTTTTGGCACTTGCCACTAAGTCCATAGCACCACCCATTCCTTTGACCATTTTTCCGGGTATTTTCCAATTGGCAATATCACCCTTGTCATTGACTTCCATAGCACCCAATACAGTTAAATCGACTTTTCCTGCTCTAATCATTCCAAAACTCATGGCACTGTCGAAAAATGCAGAACCATTCACGGTTGTAATAGTTTGCTTTCCTGCGTTTATTAAGTCTGCATCTTCTTCGCCCTCAAATGGAAATGGCCCCATGCCAAGCAATCCATTTTCGGATTGTAAAACAACATCTACACCTGCCGGAATGTAATTGGCAACCAATGTAGGAATTCCAATTCCCAAATTAACATAATAACCATCTTTCAATTCCATGGCTATTCTCTGTGCTATTTGCTCTTTACTTAACATGACTGCAAATTAAATCTAATTTTTTAATATGGTATAATCTACATCGATTTTTTTAAGCTCAAAAATAAGTTCTTCGCAAATCTCAATTTTCTTGTCATTGCTATAGGTATTTATCTTGTATTTTTTCTGAGTATCGATGAGATTAAATTCAAGGGGTTTGTCGCCTGGGAATTTTTCTATTATTGCTTGTAAATCTTCAATAGTCTGATGACTCAATTTATTGACAACCAGATTTATCAACAGGGATTTAAACCAATCTTTTTTAAGATATTCCATTCGTTTGATAGAAATAATATTCAAATACAATTTAGCATCGGGACTAGTAGCGTATTTACTTTTTGTTACGGTGCAATTGATTAATACAAATTCCCCTTTATTGATATATTTTCCAAAGTTGTCCAAAGTTTCTCCTGACAAATAAAAATCATACTGACCATCATAATCTTGTAGTTTGAATTTGTTGAACTTTTGATTCTTTTTTGAAGTGAAAGTGTTTTCTTCTAAAATAACACCTGCTACAGCTATGGATGGTTTGTTTTCAAGAGGTCCTAAATCATTTAATTCATGCAATTTGGTGTTAACAATGGTTTCGTATTCAAGTTTAAAGGTATCCAATGGGTGCATTTTAATGTATATGCCAACCATTTCTTTTTCAAGTTCACATTCTTGAATAATGGTAAAAGGCTCTACTTTTGGTAAAAGAGGTAAATTGATAGTACTGTCGCTTTTGTCCCCAAACAATGAGCTTTGATTGCTGTTTTGTAAAGCCTGAAAATTGATTCCATATTTCAAAGCGGTTTCTAATCCTGTAGTACCTCCCATTTCAGTTATGTATTGAGCTTTGTGGTAGGTTGGGTCAAAATCAAAAGCACCTGCCTTTACCAATGACTCTAATGTTTTTTTATTGACATTTCGCAAATTGCAACGTGAAGTTAAATCAAATATACTTTTATAAGGTCCATTTTTCTCTCTTTCTTCTATGATATTAAAGGCTGGTCCATCACCTACTCCTTTAATTGCGCATAAACCAAAACGGATTTCACCCTTTGAATTTACTGTAAATTGAATGTGACTCTCATTCACATCAGGACCTAACACAGGAACGCCCATTCGTTTGCATTCTTCCATGTGAAAGCTTAGTTTTTCAAGGTTATTCGTGTTGTTTGAAAGAACCGATGCCATAAATTCAGCAGGATAATGCGCTTTCAGATAACCCGTTTGATAGGCTACAAAAGCATAACAAGTTGAGTGTGATTTGTTAAAAGCATAAGAGGCGAAGGATTCCCAATCTTTCCAAATTTTTTCACAACGGTTGGCATCTAAGTTTCTTTCTTTGATACCCTTCATAAAATCATCCTTCAATTTCATTAAGTCATTGAGGTTCTTTTTACCCATTGCTTTTCTCAATATGTCAGCTTTCCCTTTTGAAAATCCTGCCAAGGACTGACTCAGAAGCATCACCTGCTCTTGGTAAACAGTAATACCATAAGTGTCTTTGAGATGGTCTTCGAGCTCAGGGATGTCGTAGTTAATCTCTTCCAAACCGTGTTTCCTTTTAATATACAAAGGAATGTACTCCATTGGTCCCGGCCTGTATAAGGCGTTCATAGCAATTAAATCTTCGAATTTATCGGGTTTTAATTCTCTCAAGTATTTCTGCATCCCCACACTTTCAAACTGAAAAGTACTATTGGTTTCGCCTTTTTGGTACAGTTGATATGTTAGTTCATCATCAAGTGGGAGCGTTTCTATATCTATTTCTATGCCCCTGTTCATTTTGATAATATCAACCGCTGTTTTTAGAATAGATAGGGTTTTAAGTCCCAAAAAGTCCATTTTAATAACACCGGCATCTTCTACCACTTTTCCATCGTATTGGGTTAGGTATAACTCAGAATCTTTTGAAATAGCAACGGGTAGAATTTCCTTTAAATCTTTTGGGGCAATGATGATACCCGCAGCGTGTACTCCTGTGTTTCTTACAGAACCCTCGAGTAATTCAGCTTGTCGCAACACTTCTCCATTGGTGTTTTGCTTGTCATTGTAATACTCTCGAAGTTGCATTATGCCTTGTACCTCCTCTCTACGAATAACGATAGTGTCTTTGTTTTCTATCTCTGCAGTATCTCCTTCAGCATCAGGGTCTTCGTTTTCTATAACCTCTTCGGCACCCTCAATTTTAGCATGTAAAATTTGTTTAAGGGTAATACCAATTGGTTTGGTTGGAAACAATTTGGTTAAATGGTTGGATTCTTCCATCGAGAAATCCATAACACGAGCCACATCTTTGACACTCATTTTTGCTGCCATTTTACCATAAGTAACAATTTGAGCAACTTGCGATTTGCCGTATTTTTCAACCACATAATCTATTACTTTTTGTCTTCCCTCGTCATCAAAATCGGTATCTATATCGGGCATTGATTTACGGTCGGGATTCAGGAAACGCTCAAATAGTAAGTCGTACTTAATGGGGTCAATACTGGTAATTCCAATGCAATAAGCAACGGCACTTCCTGCAGCAGAACCACGTCCCGGGCCAACGATAACGCCCAAATCTTTTCCTGCTCTAATGAAATCCGAAACGATAAGGAAATATCCAGCAAACCCCATTTTTCGGATAATGTCGAGTTCAAAAGTCAATCGTTCTTCCACTTCGGGAGTAATATCAGTATATCTTTTTTTGGCGCCTTTAAAAGTCAAGTCTTTTAGATATTCCCATTGGTTTAGCACATCAGGCTCAAGCGTGGTTTTTTCGTCAATTTTGAGCGAAGTGGTATGGGTTTTAAAGGAGTCAGGAATTGGGAAGTTAGGAAGTAGAATTTCCTTTTTTAAGTCGAGCGTTTCTATTTTTGAAACTATTTCTAAAGTATTGTCGAGCGACTCGGGGATATCGCTAAACAGCACATTCATTTGTGCTTGGGTTTTAAAATAAAATTGGTCGTTAGGGAAAGCAAATCGTCGTCCTTTTGTACTTGTTTCCTCATCCCCGTAGTCTATAATTTTGGGAGTGTTTAGTTTTTCGTTGGTGTTTATACACAACAATATATCATGAGCATTGGCATCAGCCTCATCAACATAATGGGAATCATTGGTTGCTATAACTTTAATTTGGTATTTGTTGGCAAACTTCATCAACGTATCGTTTACGATAATTTCATCGTTCAACTGATGTCTTTGTATTTCAATGTAAAAATCTTCTCCAAAAACATCCAACCACCATTTTAATTCTTCTTCTGCGGCAGCTTCACCTTTTTTAAGGATGGTTCTTGGAATAATAGCCCCCAAACAGCAAGAAGTGGCAATCAATCCCTCGTGATATTCAGCAATTAGGGCTTTATCGATTCTTGGATATTTGCCATACATCCCTTCCAAATAACCCAATGAACACAGTTTTGATATGTTTTTATATCCAGTTGCATTTTTAGCCAAAAGCAATTGGTGGTATCTTACATCTTTGTCGTCTTTGGTAAAATTTTTTCTAAATCTATCTTCTGAAACATAAAACTCACATCCAACAATTGGTTTAATAACTTCTCCATTTTTGTTATATTTAGTTGCTTCTGCCACAAACTGGAAAGCCCCAAACATATTGCCGTGGTCGGTAATTGCAATTGCTTTCTGATTGTCTTGAACCGCTTTTTTATAGAGTTTGCTGATAGAGGCAGCTCCGTCTAACAAAGAGTATTGAGTGTGGTTGTGTAAATGGACGAATTCGGGCATAATTTGATTCCGTAAAATTAAGGTTTTGAGATTAATTTTATAGAATTGTTGATAAAAAAGAGCAAGTTTCTAGCCTGTCTTTTGTTTGCTTTATTTGAACCTATTTTTACTATTAAGCAACTTATTTTATCAAATGAATTGTGCCGTTTTTGTAGTAGATTTTGAGGTTATTGGCTTTTATTTTTACTTGATAAAAGTACAATCCATCTTGACAAATTTCTTGTTGATAATATCCATCCCATTGGGCCGATTGGTCTGTTTTTTGGAATAATATTTCGCCCCAACGGTTAAAAATCATCATTTCTATTTCTTTAATGTGTTCACCTTCTATTTTAAATACATCATTGTGTCCGTCACTATTTGGACTAAATGCTGTTGGAATGAAAAAAGTGGCATCTTTACACTCGTTTAGCTTGGGTAATAATTGTACTTTTACACTTACTATGGAATCGCAATTTCGGTATGATTTTAATATTTCAATTGTTTCTCCTATATCTGTGAAAATTTGATTGTTGTGAATAACGGTATCCTCGGGACAGATGAAGTAATTGTATGTGTAGTATGATTTTTCAATCTGATTAATTGCAATGTTTAGTAAAGAGTCACAACCTCTGAAATTTAATAAAGTATCTTGAAATAATCCTTCATTTAAATAGACTTTGTTGTTTAACAATAATGTATCCCCATCACAAATTGTAAATTCTATGTTTTCTGTTGATTTGGGGCTTACTTTTAAGTTGAGTTTAACAATAGAGTCACATCCAAATCTACTTAAAAAATTTTGGTTATAGACACCTTCTTGCGTGTATAGGTTTAAGCCGGTTTTAAACGTGTCTCCTTCGCAAATTGTTTTGTATATATTTTGTTCATAGCTAGGATGATGAAATAAATGAGTGGTAACTATGGAATCATCATCTAAATAATTAACTAAAGTGTCAATGTATTTTCCTGGTAATAGGTATGTTTTGTTGCCAAATGTAAATGGGGAATTGGGACAGCGATAAATAGTTTGTGTAAAGTAAGATTTTTTTTCAACTTCAACGACAGAACTGCTACATAACGCTAATAAAGAACCATTTTGACCTCCATCTCCTGAAATTGTGAGGGAGTTAAATGCAGTGTTATTAGAAATTGTAAAAATGCCACCACCACCACCTCTAGCACTTGCTGAAGCTCCTGAGTTATTTGGACTACCGCTTAAAATTACATTTCCAACAATCCTTGTTAAGCAATTATTGCTACTTGTTATTGTTGGATTTCCTTTGTTTGTTGTGAATATAAAGTTTTCATTGGCTGTTTGCCCTGTTCCAGTTATAACAATAACCAAATCATTGACATTTTTACTAAAATTTAGGGTGTATTTAAATGAGCCATTTCTTCCTAACCAAACAGAATTAGGAGGGGTAGTGACAGTGCCTGTAACACAATTAGAACTAAATGCTGAGGTATAAAAAGTGACATCGCCTGTGTAATTGTGAGTGATGAAGATGGTATTTATAGTTGTTGGTGGTACAACAGATTTATCACATTGAGCCTTTAAATCAATAGATTGTATTTGAACAAAAAATATTAAATATGCAAATAATCTTAGCCTCATACAATCTTGATAAACAAATTTATGACATTAATTCAAATTCCCCAAATTAAGTTAATTGTTAAATGAATTAATTAATGAATATTTGCAATTGAAATGAAAGCTGAAATAATAACGATAGGGGATGAATTACTGCTTGGTCAAGTGGTTGACACAAACAGTGCTTGGTTGGGGCAATTGTTGTTTAAGAACAATATTGAAGTTAAATGTAAGACATGTATCAGTGACACCGAAGAAGATATAATACACCAATTAGCCGAAAGTTTAAAAAGGTCTCAATTAATTATTTTAACAGGAGGTCTTGGGCCAACTAAGGATGACATTACTAAAAAAACTTTGGCTAAGTTTTTCAATACCGGTTGGCGAATCGACCAAGGTGTAGTTCAGCAGTTGGAGCTTTTTTTCGAAAAAAGAAGTCGTAAAATGCTCGAAATTAATGTAATGCAAGCCGAATTGCCCGAATCTTGTGTAACGCTATACAATGAATGGGGAACAGCTCCCGGAATGTGGTTCGAAAAAGAGGGCGCCGTTATTATAAGTTTACCAGGCGTGCCTTATGAAATGAAACGTATTTTTGAATTAAAAGCATTGCCACTCATCAAGGAAAAATTTTCTCAGTCTCCATTGTATTACAAAACAATGGTTACCTTTAATATTCCTGAATCTTTATTGGCTTTAAAAATTAAAGAGGTGGAAGAGTCATTGCCTCCAACTATAAAGCTTGCATACTTACCTAATCTGAATGTGGTGAGATTGAGGTTGACCGGCGCTAGTTCTCATGATGGCTCTATTGTAGATGAAATTGAAATATATGCAAACAAAATAAAGGAGATTATAAAAGAAGGGGTAATTGCAGAAAATGATTTAACCTTTCCTGAAATAGTTTCACAATTGCTTATCAAAAACCATTATACCTTGAGTATTGCTGAGAGTTGTACAGGAGGATTTATTTCTCAACAGTTAACCCAATTGTCAGGCGCTTCTCAGTTTTTTGTAGGGTCTGTGGTAAGTTATAGTAATTCAGTAAAACACCATCAATTAGGCGTTGAGTCCATTTTGTTTGAAACTGTAGGAGCGGTTAGTGAACCTGTTGTAGAACAAATGGCAAATGGTGTGAGGGAAAGATTACAAACAGATTTTTCAATTGCCGTGTCAGGGATTGCTGGTCCGGGTGGGGGCAGTGAGGAAAAACCAGTTGGTACAGTAGTTATAGGGGTGTCATCGGCACAAAAAACCATAGTGCAAACCTTTCACTTTATAGGTGACAGAAGTAATGTAATAGGAAGGTCGAGTAATATGGCCCTTGCTATGCTGCGAGAATTGGTGCTTTCTAATTAATAATTCTGCTGAACATATGTTCTAAACTTGTCTAATAACTGACTCATGTCTTCGGGTAATTCTGTCTCAAAATTCATAAACTCTTTGGTTTGTGGATGAATAAAACCGAGCGTTTGAGCATGCAACGCTTGTCTTGACAGGATTTGAAAGCAATTGTTGATAAACGTGTCAAACTTGGGCATTTTACTTTGAACCATTACTTTTTTTCCGCCATAAGCATCATCAGCAAATAACGTATGACCTATGTGTCTCATGTGTGCACGAATTTGGTGTGTTCGACCAGTTTCCAACTGACATTCTATTAGGGTACAAAATCCAAATCTTTCTAAAACTCGGTAATGAGTAACGGCATGTTTGCCAATAGCTGGGTCTGCAAACACTGCAGAAAGTCTACGGTCGCGAACATCTCTACCGATATTTCCAACAATGGTATCGCTGTCTTTTTTCAAATCGCCCCAAACGATGGCTTTGTATATGCGTTGGATGCTGTGGTCGAAAAATTGCTTTGCAAGGTGAACCATAGAATCCTCAGTTTTGGCAACAATTAATAAACCACTCGTGTCTTTGTCAATACGGTGAACTAGTCCCGGCCTTTGATCCGAAGAGAAAGCAGGTAGGTTTTGGAAATGATAAACCAAGGCATTGATTAAAGTTCCTGAGTAATTATTAAAACCTGGGTGTACCACTAAACCTGCATTTTTGTTAACCAACAACAATTCATCGTCTTCGTAAACGATGTTTATCGGGATGTTTTCGGGAATTAGTTCGGGGTTACGCGGAGGATTAGGAAGAACAACAGTAACAATATCATGGGGTTTAATCGCATAATTGCTTTTAGAAGGGCGGTCATTAACTAAAATACTGCCAAGGTCAATGCCTTTTTGAACACGCGTTCTGGTTGCATTTTCAATTCTCATTGTTACGAACTTATCTAAGCGCATAGGGGTTTGTCCCTTGTCTGCAATAAATCGATGGTGTTCGTATAGGTCTATGTCTTCTTCTTCGATGGTATCTTGTGTGGTCATGTATATGAATAAAAAAATGCTAAATTGGTCTATCTTATAGAAGCCAATTTAGCATTTTTTAATAGTTGCTTGTTCTTTAAATTAATCTTTGGTTTTTTTAGCTTTCGCTTTTGCTTTTGGCTCTGCTTTTACTTTTACTGTTTTTGGTGCAGCAGCTTTTGCTTCAGCTTTAGACGGTGTTGCTTTGGCAACTGGTCTAGGTCTACTTACGCCGTATGTACCAGCTGTAATTTTACCTTTTTTTGTACGTTGATCTCCTCTTCCCATGGTATTTTTATATGTTGTTTATTGGCAAATGTAGTCGATAATTTTAAATTATCAAAATATTTCCTTGATATTATCAAATCAATCTTTGTTTTATCGAATGCTTACAATGAATGTACTTAAATAATTTGTCATTGAAATGTCTATTAATTATTGTTTTTTTGTAAAAATTAATGAGGTCATTATTTCTAAAAAATTTATTTCTGTTACAAGGTCTTAATTTGGTTGTTAAACCTGTTTGGATTTTATTGATAGATAGAATGGCCAACAATTTATTGGGGACTGCATACGGCGAATACTATATTGTTCTCAATTTGTCTTTGGTGTTTGGGGTTCTCCTAGACATCGGTATTCAAAGTTTTAATAATACTCACGTCGCATCTGACCCATTGTTTTTTAAAAAAAATCTAAAAACATTGGTTGGTCTCAAACTGATTTTATCTTTTATATATTTTGCTATTGTTTTCTCTTTAGGATGGGCCAAACAAGTCAATGTATCTCTTTTGATGATAGTGGGAGCAAGTCAAATCGTGACTTCTTTTATATTGTATTTTAGAAGTAATATAAACGGACTTCATCATTACAAGATTGATAGTTTTTTGTCAGTGAGTGATAAGTTTTTTGGAATTATTTTGTGTGTCTTGTTGTATTGGTTTCAATGGATTAATGTTTATTATTTTGCATCGGCACAACTGTTAGCATTGTGTGTTACATTACTTATTGCCCTGCTTTACAATATTAAATATTATGCTCAAATTGAAGCAATGTCCTATAAGGTCAATACAACTGAAGTGAAGTTACTTATCAGAAAAAGCCTCCCTTTTGCTCTTTTGTTTGCTTTAATGGGATTGTACACTCGTGTGGACGTTGTGCTGATGAATATTCTTCTTGATAATCCCAATTATTACTCTTCATTGTACGCTCAGAGTTATCGCTTTTTGGATGCCTCCTCCATGTTTGCTATGCTTTTTGCAGGATTGCTTCTCCCTATGTTTGCCAAATTATTAGCTAAGAATGAGGATGTTAAGCCATTAACCAAAACCGCAACGACTATTTTGTTGTTAACAGCACTTGTTGTGGGGTTGGGTTCCATGTTTTACAACGAAAGGATTATGAAAATGATGTATGATTATGCAGATGTCGCAGTGTGGCAATATTCTTCACAAACATTCAAAATAATCATGCTTAGTTTTATTCCAATGGCGTTAATCTTTGTTTTTAGCACTTTATTAACGGCTCAAAAGGATATTTATTACCTGATTTTGTTCGCAGCAACCGCTTTAATGGTTAATTTATTGTTAAACTTTATACTTATCCCCAACTACAATATTATAGGTGCAGCGGTTGCAACATTGGTAACACAAAGTGTATTTGCTCTTTTATGTTTGTTTAGATGTTTTCATTTATACCAATTTAAGTTATCATTCAACCTAGTAATGCGTTACATCCTTTTTGTGATTTGTCTGTTTGGGGTCTTCTTTTTTGTAAAAGCAATTGGTAATACTGTACTAAGCTTGGGTCTATTTGCCATCCTTTCTGTCCTTTTATCTATTCTATTGAGGTTAATAAATCCTCATACTTTTGTTAATTTCTTAAAAAATAAGGCACAATAAAATACTTTAATTTAAGTTAGCCTTGAGAATTGCTTAAAATTCTTATTTTTGCGTTTCATTTATTGAGCATGGAAAATTCTTTCGAAAAACCTTCAAGTGGTATAATAACTTTTGCTGATGTCATTTCTCTTTTTTACAGATGGAGAAAACAATTTATCGTATTGTCAATTTTGGCAATTGTTATTTCTTCGGTTGTGTCGTTTATGATTACACCTAAATATCAGTCAACAGTTGTTTTTTATCCAACTACTAACAATTCCATTAGTAACGCACTATTAGCAGAATTAAACCAAAGACAAAAGGATGTTTTGGAGTTTGGTGCAGAAGAGGAAGCCGAAAAAGCTTTACAAATTTTACAATCTTCTAAGCTTACAGAACGTTTAATTAGAAATTACAAACTGATGGAACATTACAAAATTGATCCGAAAAGTAATTATAAAAAAACAAGGTTAAATGAAAAAATCAGTTCAAATTTTAAGTTTTCAAGAACCAGATACCTTTCTATAAAAGTAGATGTTATGGATGAAAATCCTGAAATGGCCGCCAAAATGGCGAACGGTATTTTAGATTTATACGATTCTATCAAAAACGAAATTCAATTGGATGTAGCTATTCCTGCTTTGGAAATTATTAAACGTCAAATGGTTGCCAAAGAAAATGAAATTAATAAAATAAAGGAAGATATGTATAAGTTGGGTTTGGAGGGTGTTACAAACTATATCGAACAAACCAGAGCTGTGTCTGAGGAAATATACAAAGCTAGGGCTGCCGGAAACATGAACAAAGTGTTAGACTTAATGGAACAACAGAAGAATTTAGCTCAGCATGGTGGTAATTTCACTTCCTTGTCGGAGACTTTACTTTTGGAGCTTGAGCGTTTTTCGGCACTGAAAGCCAAATTTGAAAGAGCCGAAGTGGATGTTAAGGAAACATTGAATAATAAATTTACAGTAAGTGGTGCCGATGTGGCTGAACAACGTGCTTATCCCGTTAGGAAATTAATTGTTTTGGTCACTCTTATTGCTACTATTTTGTTTTCTGCTTTAGTTTTTGCCATTTACGAAAAAATTCAAACGACCAAGTCTGTTTAATTTGAATTATTTAAACCTCCATTTCAAAGAAAAATCAAACCAAGTAATCTATTTAATCGGATTGCTTTTTATTGCTATCACTGGCATTTCTTTGTTTTTTGGGGTGTATGAAATGCTCTTATTACCTGTTGCGCTAGTTGCAGTTTATATTTGTATTTACAGACCAGTTTTTTATACTTTAATCCTTTGTTTTTTAATTCCCTTTTCATTGTTTGTTGACGATGTTGGAGGTGGTTTTGGCTTGTCTTTACCAACAGAACCAATGATTTGGTTGTTGTTTTTGGTTTATGTCATCCAGTTGTTTATTAATGGAGAGATAAAGGTTTCATTATTCAATAATCCGTTAATTTTATTTATAGTTATCAATTGGGTATGGATGTTTGTAACCGTTTTTGCAAGCTCAATGCCGATGGTTTCTCTCAAGTACTTTTTGGCCCGTACTTGGTTTATGGTCGTTTTTTACTTTTTCTTACTTCAGTTATTTAAGAATCCAAGTGTAGTGAGAAAGTTTCTTTCTTATTTGCTATATGGAACGGTTATAGTGGTTTTTTATACCTTGGTTAAACATGCTAGAGAAGATTTTTCGAGAGGTTGGGGGTATGATATTATGAAGCCTTTTTTCCAAGAACATACCATGTATTCGGCCTATATTTCATTTTTGGTTCCCGTAGCTTTAATGTATACTTTGCGTGGTCAGTTATTCAATTTTAATTGGATTTATCGCACCGTTTTTTTTAGTATCTTTATTGTTTTGGTTGTGGGAATTATTTTTTCTTACACCCGTGCTTCATGGATAAGTTTATTGGCAGCATTGTTTTTTTACGTGCTATTGCAGTTCAAAGTTTCTTTTAAACACATGATGTATGCTTTGCTTTTGATTTTGTCAATTGCTTGGATTAGGCAAGACCAACTTTTATACAGTCTCGAAAAGAATAAGCAGGGGAGTGCCGATGACATAGAATCTCATGCACAATCTGTTTCAAATATTACAACCGATCCTTCCAATTTGGAAAGAGTAAACAGGTGGCAATGTGCCGTTTTAATGTTCAAAGAAAGGCCTGTTTTTGGTTTCGGTCCCGGAACATACACGTTCCAATATGCCCCATTTCAAAGACCTGAAAACTTAACACTTATTAGCACCAACAGTGGTGACTTGGGTAACACACATAGTGAATATTTTAATGCCCTTTCCGAAATGGGACTGATTGGTTTTTTGAGTTGGGTTGCAGTTTTTTTAAGTTCTATTTATTTGGCAATGGGGCTCATATATCATCCTTCGGTATTGCCATGGGTAAAGAGTTTGGGTACTGCTGTAATGCTTGGTTTGTTTACCTATTACGTCCACGCCTTTTTGAATAACTTTACTGATTTTGATAAAATTGCAGCACCATTTTGGGGTTATTTAGCTATTATTACAGCTCTGAAAATGTACCACCACCAGCACAATAAGTCGAGCCAAACTAATACTTGATTTTTAAGTTGAATGTTTTTACAAGTTCTTGAATAGACTTGTTTTCATCGTACATTTCTTTAAACTGTTCAGCAGAGGTGTAGGAAATTTTAGGGGCTTCAACGCTATTGTCTTCATTGAAATTTAAAACAATTTCATTTAGTTGGAAATACTGCCTTAAATAAATTTGCCAATCAATTTTATGGTCCCCAATTTTTTCAATTTGTTGCTTGGTTAAATGAACATTGATGTTAGTTCCTACTAATTCATATTTTAGAATTTTAAAGAGAGAAGCTAGTGCAATAGGTTTGCTTTTTCCAAATGATTGATTCGCTGCAATTAATGTTGTTTCATTCAGGACAGGCACTTGTTCCATTGGAGGCAAGCTTTGTTTAATTAAGTCCTCTGATATTTTAATGACAGATTCTTCGTCTTTGGCTAATTCAAGTATTGAAATTTGTTTGGCATTGTCCTCAACTGTAATGGCGCCTTTGGAAGGTATCTTGGGGAGTTTGTATTCTTTGGTTGCTAATTCAGACTCAAACACACCATGTTTCGGTTTGTTGGAATCAATCAAACGTTTGTTCTTTAGCTCTTTAACAGAAGCTATATACTCATCACTTTTTTTTTTAATTCTTCCAATGTTAGATTTGATTGGATTAAACTTTTGATGTGACAGAGTTTTAATAGGGCAAGTTCAATGTGTAAACGTTGGTTTTTACTCATTTTGTATTCAATATCAAATTGGTTGTTGATATTAAGTGCGTTGAGCAAGAAAGACAATTGGCACTCCTCACTTTGAATTTTGTAGCGTTCTTTGTGGTTGTCGCTTACATTCAAAAGTTTGTGTGTATTTGGGTTTTTGCAAACCAATAGATTTCTAAAGTGGTCGCTTAATCCGTTCAGGAATAATTGACCATCAAAACCAAGTTGGATGATGTTGTCAAATGAATTAAGTGTTTGGGCAATATCTTGACTTATAATTGATTCAGTCATTTTGAAGTAAACACTTCTGTCAAGGATATTTAAGTTTTCAATGGCTTTTTCGTAGGTGATTTTTCCTTTAGAAAAACTGACCATTTGGTCGAATATTGATAAACAGTCACGCAGACCACCATCTGCTTTTTCGGCAATAACATGGAGGGCTTCCTCTTCAACTTCAATATTTTCTTTTAAAGCAATTTTTTTAAGATGCTCTACCATATCGTTAACCTGAATTCTTCTGAAATTGAAGATTTGGCAGCGTGATAATATTGTGGGAAGAACTTTATGTCTTTCAGTCGTCGCTAAAATGAAAATCGCATATTTAGGGGGTTCTTCAAGGGTTTTTAGAAAAGCATTAAAAGCTTGAGAGGACAACATGTGAACCTCGTCAATAATATAAACCTTGTATTTACCTGTTTGTGGCGGTATTCTAATTTGTTCTATAAGACCACGAATGTCTTCTACAGAGTTGTTGCTTGCAGCATCTAATTCAAAGATATTAAAACTGTAATCATTGTCAGGATTGTCATTTTCAGTTTGATTTACAATCTTGGCTAAAATACGGGCACAAGTTGTTTTACCTACACCTCTTGGACCAGTAAATAAAAATGATTGAGCCAGTTGATTGGAGTTGATTTCATTGAGTAATGTATCTGTAATATGCCTTTGACCCACCACCTCGTCAAAAACGGAAGGGCGATATTTTCTAGCTGATACAATGAAATTTTCCAAAACGTATTCTTATTTGTGACAGCAAAAATACAAATTTTATTATTAGATTTTATTCATGTTGAAAATTAATTAGGAAAGATTGTCTCTTAAGTTATCAAGATATTAAGTGAATAATCTTTCTTTGTTTCTGTTGAAAAGTCAATTTTTTTTCTTTTCATTTGCATGAATGAATCATTGGTTGATAAAATCGGAGCCATTTAAGTACTCTTGGCAACAAATGTTGGCTGACAAGAAGACTTTTTGGGACGGTGTTCGCAATTACCAAGCACGAAATAACCTCAGAGAAATGAAAGTTGGGGATTTGTGTTTCTTTTATCACAGCAATGAAGGTAAAGAGATTGTGGGAATTGTAAAAATTGTTAAAGAACATTACCAAGACCCTACAACCGATGATACCAATTGGGTTGTTGTGGATGTTGCACCATTTCAAACACTCAAAAAAACAGTTACTTTAGAACAAATAAAAAATGACAGTCGTTTGGCAAACATTGGATTGGTTAAACAAGGACGGTTGAGTGTTATGAAGCTAACTCAGTATGAATTTGATATCATTTTAGAACTTTCCGAAACGAAATAAACAATGGAAGAAAAATTATTATTTGATCACCACAAACTTATTGTAACCCTAAACAGGTTGGCTTATGAGTTGATAGAGAACTACGATGATTTTTCTAATACCGCAATCATTGGGTTGCAACCCAGAGGTGTTTTGCCAGCTAGGTTTATCAAAAATAAGATTGAAGAAATTATAGGAAAAAAAATCAACTATGGTGAATTGGATATTACTTTTTACCGAGATGATTTTAGGTCTTCCGAAAAGCAGTTGTCTGCCAGTCCTATTCACATTCCTTTTAGTACCGAAGGGTTGAAAATTATCTTAATAGATGATGTTTTGTACACGGGACGTTCTATCAGAAGTGCCATGGATGCTTTGGTGGATTTTGGCAGACCCGATAAAGTAGAATTGTGTGTGTTGATAGACAGAAAATACCACAGAGAAAATCCAATTAGTGCCGATTATGTTGGTAAATCCATTGATACAAGAGGTCAAAATCAAAAGGTTAAAGTAGATTGGCAAGAAAATAATTATAAAGTTTGGTTAAAAACGCATGAGTAAATTATCAGTAAATCATTTATTGGGCATTAAAGACCTTTCAGAAGCGGATATTCAACTGATTTTTGAAACGGCAGATAACTTTAAAGCCATTATTAACCGTCCGATAAAAAAAGTGCCTTCTCTTCGTGATATTACTGTTGCTAACTTGTTTTTCGAAAACTCTACTAGAACAAGAATTTCATTCGAACTTGCCCAAAAAAGACTAAGTGCCGATATTATCAACTTTTCATCCTCTTCCTCTTCGGTTACCAAAGGTGAAACATTGATAGATACGGTTAAAAATATATTAAGCATGAAAGTGGATATGGTGGTAATGCGTCACCCTAGTCCTGGTGCTTGTGTGTTTTTGTCTAAACACATTGATGCTGCTATATTAAACGCAGGCGACGGAACGCATGAACATCCTACTCAAGCCCTTTTGGATGCATACTCTATTCGCGAAACTTATGGCGATGTGGCAGGAAAGAAAGTGCTAATAGTGGGTGATATTTTACACAGTAGAGTAGCTTTGTCAAATATATTGTGTCTTAATAAATTAGGAGCCCAAGTGATGGTTTGCGGACCAACAACATTAATTCCCAAACACATAGAACAGTTGGGTGTAAAAGTGGAACATCAATTGGAAAAAGCCCTTCAATGGTGCGATGTTGCCAATATGTTGCGCATTCAAATGGAAAGACAAGATGATAAATATTTCCCATCTTTAAGGGAATACAGTTTACAATATGGATTAACAATGGACTTAATTAAAAAGCTTGATAAACCAATTACTATTATGCATCCCGGACCTATCAATAGAGGTGTGGAGATAACAAGTGAGGTTGCTGATAGTGACTTAAGTATCATTTTAGACCAAGTAGAGAATGGCGTTGCCATCAGAATGGCTTGTATGTTCTTGCTAGCTAATAATATTAATAAAAATTAATGAGTAACCCGATTTTAGTAGAAGTAATGCGTGGAGACGTTTTGGAAAGTTTTCACCGTGGAGTTATCTGTATTGTAGATTCTGATAATCATATTTTATACCAACAAGGCGATGTAAAACAAGTCTGTTTTCCGCGTTCTGCACTTAAGTTTTTTCAACAAATCCCTTTGCTTTGTTCTGGCGCTATTGAGCATTTTGGGTTTACTAGGAAAGAAATAGCAATTATGTGCGGGAGTCACAATGGTGAACCTACCCACGTTGAAACGGTGCGTTCTATCTTAAATAAAATTGGCTTGAAAGAAGATGATTTGCAATGTGGTCCTCAAATGCCTACACTCAGAGAAGACCAATATTTGCTGATTAAAAATGATATAAAACCTCAAAAAATTCATAACAATTGTAGTGGAAAACATGCAGGGTTTTTGGCCTATTGCGTTTACAACAATTTAGATATTGCCACTTATATTCAGCCAACTCATGCGCTTCATCAAACTATCTTGACTGTAATTTCTGATTTTCATGAGTATCCTGTGAGTTTAATAAAACAAGGCGTTGATGGTTGTTCTGCACCTATTTTTTCTTTCCCTGTTTATAACCAAGCCATCGCTTACCGACAATTAGTTGCGCCTAATAAGTTCGACCAATCGGTTCAAAATGCTTGCAAATTAATGGTTGATTCTATTGTAGAGTTCCCTGAAATGATAGCAGGTAAACAAAGATATTGTACCGACCTTATGAGACTTTCAAAAGGGGAGTTGATAGGTAAAACAGGCGCTGATGGCGTATATTCTTTAGGAATTGTTAAGCAACAATTGGGGGTGTGTATTAAAATTGACGATGGTAAAATGGGGCCTCAATACAATGTGGCTCAAGCAGTTGTTGAAAAAATGCAGCTTTTGTCAGAGGCTGATAATGCGACCTTGCATCATTACATTGCGACTGAAAATAAGAATTTTGGTGGTATGGTGACAGGTGAAACTAAAACAGTGGACCTTCAACTGCCTCAATTTAACTCAATTAAAATGCACTGATATGTCAAAAGTCGATAGGAATATTCGACTTTTGGTTTTTATAACTTGGGGAGCTCTAGTCTTATACGGCATTGTCAATCATGTGTATTGGCGCGATGAAGTAAGACCATTGAGTATTGCCCTTTCATCGGATTCTTTTCTTGATTTATTTACGAATTTAAAAAATGAAGGTCATCCAATATTGTGGTATTTTTTGTTAAAAGTATCTCATTCGCTTTTTAATACTCCCTTAGTTTTAGGCTTTTTGTCATTATTGTTTGCTGCAGGGTTTGTATATTTATTACTGTTCAAAACTAAAATTCATTGGCTTTTTGCAGTACTCATTGTTTTTGGATTTTACGGTCTTTATGAATATTCCATCAATGCGCGAAACTATGGTATATCAGTGTTTTTGATGTTTTGGTTTGCCTGTATGTTGTCGCAAAAAAAGGAGGGATTATTGCCGTTGATTTGTTTGGTATTACTACCCCAAACTAATTTTTATGCAACCATGTTTACGCCAGTATTTTTGGCCTTGTACATCTTTCAAAACCCAAAATTGAGAATGGGTCAATTTATAGCGATTGGAATAGTAATACTTTCTGTCTTTTTTGCAATATTAACTTGTTTACCCAATGAACAAAGTCTTGTTGTTAAGTCTTGGACTTGGAATGAGTTGTCTTGGGTGCATGTGTGGGATGTTGGAATTGGATTTCCTCAATTGTTAGGTTTGTCAATTCCCTTAGAACGTGAGTTAACTACATTATTGCTATTATTGAGTTTGTTGATTTTTGTAAAAAGAAAAAGTATCATGTTTTCTGCATTTGCATTGATGATAATAATGAGTTTTTTTCATCAAAACATTAGAGAAAATTACCTCCATCACCAAGGCGTGTTTATATTTGGATTTATAGCATTAGTAATAGGTAGTTACGAAGATTTGAAATTGGATTTTAATAGTTCAACAACGGTTAGAAACTTGATGGGATTGGGTGTAATTTCGTTTACTTTTATATTAACAGTTTTGTTTGTCAAAGGATATCAAGCATATGAAATGGACTTCCGTTTCAAAAATTCAAATGCCAACGAATTGGGGCACGACTTACAATTGTCGCATGTGACAGAAAGGGTAATCATTGCTGAACCTGATTATATTATGGAATCTGTCATGTATTACTATCCTTATCCATTTTGGGTTTTAAGAGAACAAAAGATGGCACGATTTACACATTTTACCAAAGAAAATAAAGACAGTGTAAGTTTACAAGATATTTTAAAAACAGGGGATAGTTTGGCGCAAAGAGGAAAAAAGGTTGATTTGGTGTTTGGATGGCAGTTGCCCGACACTGTTCATACCTATCATTTTTCATACAATAAGAAGTTACATTTAGATTCTGTGTCATTAAAACAATTCCATCAAGACTATTATTTATTTAAGAGTTATGCCAATTGGATTAAACACGATGAGTATTATTATTGGTATAAAAGAAAAGGTTGATTAATGCTAGAGACGCCTTGCAAGGCGTCTTTAAATAGGAAAAAAATCCTCCAGAGGAGGAAAATATTTATAGCCACGGGTTTTAACCCGTGGATAGGGTTTTACCCGTGGTTATGAGCGAACCAACACAATTTTTTTGGCGATTTTTTTGCTTTTTCCTTGCAAAAAGATGACAAAAAGGAGAGGGAAGTTTTATTCCGTGCTTTTAGGAAAGTATTAAATGGTTTCTAAAGTGCCATTCAATGTGTTGGTTTTTGAGGTTTTGAACGTAAACTGTGCGGAGGCGTCCACGAATGGCGCGAAATTTCAATTTGACAGCTTGGGGAGCTGGTGTGTGTGTTAAGGCAAATTGAAGTTTTTCATTCGTGGTGGGCTTTTTGCCTACTTTTTTCC
>JBBAKM010000006.1:0-108101 GCA_040403495.1 Bacteroidia bacterium | reverse complement strand
GCTTGAAGATTCTATACCTGTAATAAATGACAAAGCTTTATCGCTAATTACCGAAATTAGAACCATTCGAAACAGCAAAGGATTGTCTCCTAAATTGGCTTTTGACGTTTATATTAATACCGACCAAGTTGATGAATACAAATTGTGGGAATACACATTTTGCAAGTTAGCCAATATCAATCAGGTGTTTTACAATCAAGACAAACCAAGCAAATTCATAAGTGCATTGGTAGGAACCGATGAAATTTTTATTCCATTTGAAGCGCCAGTAGATGAAGCCGAAGAACAAAAGAAAAAAGACGAAGAATTGGCTTATTTACAAGGATTTTTGAAGTCGGTAGATGCTAAATTGAACAACGAAAAATTTGTTGCAAATGCAAAACCAGAAGTCATAGCGAAAGAGCGTCAGAAAAAAGCGGATGCTGAGGAGAAAATAAAACTCTTATTGGCAAAGTAAAATGGAGTAATCAATTGGTCGTTCAGGTTTATGGAATTGGAAAATGTCCCAATAAACAAAAGGCAAGTTGTTGATTTCGTTAATTTAATATTAGCAAATCGATGGCATGAAAAGGAACTGATTCATTCATTGTTGAACGGCGATGATAAAACTCAATATTTGTGCTCATGGATAATTAGCGATTTGTCAGAAATTAAACCGGAATTACTTAGTCCTTATATATTTGAAATCATAACAAAGGCAAATTCAAGTACTCATTTGGGTGTAAAGCGCAATTTGTTTAAGGCCATTCAATTTATTGAAAAATCGGATTCAGTTAAAGAAGAATTAGGAATTATTTGTTTAAACTGTTTGCAGAACCCAAAAGAAACCATCGCCGTTAAATCGTATTCTATTACTATTTTAGAAGGATTGATTGTTGATTTTCCTGAGTTTTTGGATGAGATAAACTTTGAACTTGAAAAACAGTTACCCAATGCAACGCCTGCATTTGCAAATCGAGCACATCGTTTTATTAAAAAGGTTAAAAAATTGAAATTACAACGATGATCTTAAAAGTTATCTCGCAAAAGGAGTGTCAGAAAGTTTCGCAAACTGACTATTAAGGTAGTGTTGATGAGCTGCTGCGGCAATCATGGCGGCGTTATCTGAGCAATATTCAAAAGGGGGAATATGAACTTTTAATTGGTGTTTTTGACCTAAAATTAACAATTCTTGTCGCAATAATCGATTGGCACTTACACCACCTGCAATTCCTATTTCCTTGATTTGATATTTAGAAATAGCTTTTTCGAATGTTTGAATCAGTGTTTTAACAATAGTATGTCTAATGGAAGCACACAAATCATTCAGATTATTATTAACAAAGTCAGGGTCAATTTTTGTTTGTTTTTGTATAAAGTACAACAATGAGGTTTTTAATCCACTAAAACTGTAATTAAAACCTTCAAGTTTGGCAATTGGAAAAGTATAAGCAAGTGGATTGCCCAATTCAGCATAACGGTCGATAAGCGGTCCGCCGGGATAGGGGATAGACATCATTTTTGCGGCTTTATCAAAAGCTTCTCCAGCTGCATCATCAATAGTTGATCCTATAATTTCGATGTTAGAATGGCTGTGCATTAACACGATTTGAGTATGTCCACCTGAGACCAATAAACACAAAAATGGAAATTGTGGAGGAGTGTCAGAAAGGTAATGGGCCGCAATATGGGCTTGTAAATGATTAACAGTAATAGTAGGAATATTTAATCCAAGACTCAAGCCTTTGGCAAACTGAGCCCCTACAAGCAACGACCCAATTAATCCAGGACCTTGAGTGTAGGCTATTGCATCTAATTGTTGAGCTGTGATTCCAGCCAATTCGAGAGCTTTATTATACACAGGAACAATAAACTGTAAATGAGCACGACCGGCTAATTCAGGAATAACACCACCATGTATTTCATGAATTTTTTGACTTGAAACGACATTGGCAAGTATTTTGTTATTAGCAATGACAGCTATAGCAGTATCATCACAAGAAGATTCAATGGCAAGGATACAAGGACTGTCTTGTTTTTGGGTCATTTTGTTAATTAGACATTGCGAATAGTTGCTTAACTTTGCAATGTTGCTCGCAAAAATATCGAAAATAGCGCGTTTTTTTATATTGACCTTACTCTTTTTTGTAGGGTTGATGTACATTGTGTTTCGAAGTTCGCCCGTTCAAACATGGATTACCCAAAAAATTTGTACTTACATGTCCGATGAAATTGGGGCTAAAATATCAATAGGTGGAGTAGATATTGACTTTTTTAAAACCGCTGTTTTGGAAGATGTTTATGTTGAGGACCAACACCACGATACTTTGTTTTATTTCAGAAAATTAAAAGTTGATTATCATTCTTACGATGAAAACAAGCACATTGTTAAGTTGAATTATTTGGGAATGACTGGGGCAAAAATTTTATTTGGTCAACACAAAGGGGAAAAAGATTTGAATTATGAATTCTTCCTTGATTATTTTGACTCACCAAGTGACCCTAATAAGCCTCGAATAATATGGACTTTTTATAGTAAAAAAGTTGAAATTGAAAATACTAGGTTTGATTATTTTGATAGGAATTTACCTAAACCTGATTTTTTAGATTTCAATTATAATGATTTTAGTTTTAGAGAGATTAATGCCGAACTTAATCAGTTTTACTTGATAGATGATTCATTGAATTTCCAAACTAAGTATTTGTCAACCAAAGAGAAGTGTGGTTTTGAGGTGTTGAACATTTCAGCTAAGACAAAAATTCATTGGAAGGGAATTGAACTTGAAGATTTGCTTTTGGAAACCGAAAAAAGTACCATTGGAAACTCTTTCATCATGAAAACCGAGAGTTGGAAAAGTTATAACAACTTTAACGATGAAGTAACCATGTATGGCAGTTTGAAGGATGCCAAAATACACACAAGTGATTTGAGTTATTTTAGCAATAACATAAAAAGTTATAACACTCTTATTGAAATAAGTGGGGAAGGTTCAGGAACCCTGAGACAACTCAAAGGCAAAAACACACAATTGCGAATTTTTGAATCAACTAAATTCAAGGGGGATTGGTCCTTGTATGGATTACCTGATTTTGACAATACGATTTTAGATTTTGACATTCAAGAGTTGGAGACTAATTATTCTGATTTGCAAAAAATCAGTTTGAATAATGTTCCTGATAATTTTAAAACATTAGGTCCTATCGTTTACAACGGCAATTTCTCGGGATTTTACAATGATTTTATTGCATACGGAAAAATCAAAACAGAGTTAGGCGACTTTGATGCGGATATCAATATTAAGTTCAAAGATGGATTAGACAAAGGCGTTTACTCAGGACAATTGAACAGCAATCATTTTAAGTTGAAATCTTTTATAAGCTTTGCACCTGTTGATGATATTAGTTTTAAATTGGCATTAAACGGCACGGGCTTGTCTGCAGAGTCTTTTGATTTAAATTTAGATGGTAAAATAGATGAATTGGTTTACCAAGGTCACACTTTTTCTGACATAGAATCAAAAGGACATTTAAAGAAAGACTTTTTCAGTGGAACTATTGTGGTAAAAGACCCTGATTTAGACATGGTTTTTGATGGTTTGTTCCAAACGGTGAATAATATTCCGAAAGCAGACTTTAAAGCGCAAATCAATCATTTTAATTTAGCTTCTATAGGGTTAGATTCCGTTAATCAAATTATAAAAGGAGATTTTGATTTTGACTTCACTGGTCGAAATATCGACAATGCACAAGGAAAAATTGTAGCCCAAAATTTAAGTATTTCTAGAAATAACGTGCAAGTTGACATTCCGGAATTGTTACTAACATCGGATGAGATTTTAGGAAAACGAGAAATACATTGCCTCTCCGATTTGTTTGATTTGCATATTGTGGGAGATTATAAACTTTCGGAATTAGATATTTCATTAATGGAGTTTGCTCACTTGCTATTACCCGCCTATATAAAATCTCCACAACAAAAGTCACCAAATGAGGATATTGATTTTTCATTCGATATAAAAAAGCCTAATCAAATTACTGCTTTGTATTGGCCTGATTTCAGTATGCAGCCTTTCAATATTTCGGGGTATTACCATTCCAGAAAGAATGAAATAAAGTTGGTGACTCAAAACAGGGAGGTTTTCTATAAGGATATTAAACTCAATCAAATTTCATTGAATGCACTTAAAAACGAAAATGAAAAATTGAATGTTAAAGTAGATTGTAAAGGTGTTTTAAATGAAAATATTGTTGCTATCAAAGATATTCAATTGGTATCGAATATATATGACAACATAATTGATTTTGATATTTCAGCAAAAGACACCACTTGGAAAATTGATTTAAATTCGAATGGATTTTTTAATTTTTATAAAGATTCTATTCAACTTTCTCTTATAAAATCAGATTTAAAGATTAATAAAAAACTATGGTCGTTACATGAAACAAGTCAGGCTTATTTTGTACAATCGGGTTTTTATCTTCAAAAATTAAAAATTACAAGTTTAGATGAAGCATTGGAAATGCGTGGTTCTTACGGTGAAAAAAGTTTCAATGCAATGAATTTATCACTTGAGAATTTTAATTTAGATATTATTAACAATTTTGTTAAAGACCCTGATATTGAGAAGTTTGGAGGTGTTACCAACGGATTTATTACTTATCAGAAAAAAGAGAAATTACCGATTTATTATTCCGATTTAACAATAAATAATTTCTCATACGCCAATGATACTTTTGGGAATTTATTAGTATTAACAGAAAACAGGGGATTGCGTGAACCACAACATTTACAAATAAAAGTAAAAGAGGGTTTGCTTAACGATTTGAGGATTGAGGGGGATGTAGATTATTTTAGTGATAAAAACAATTTAAAGCTCAATGCACATTTGCCAGAAACCAATTTAAAAGTTTTTGAACCCTTTATGAAAGGTATTTTGAGTCAATTTAAAGGTACATTAATGATTAAAGACAGTTTGTTGATTTCGGGAAAATTCTCAGAGCCACAATTGAATGGAAAAGTAATTTTAAATAATGCGCAAGTACTTGTTGACTATTTGAATGTCCCTATTGCTTTTAATGCAGAGATATTGGTTGAGGACAATCGTTTTCTCATACCAGAATTTCCAATAAACGATCCTAAGGGAGGTCAAGGCAAGGTGAATGGTTCAATAACCCATCAACATTTGTCAGACTTTAAGTTGAATTTATTTTTAAAAGACCTCGACAATTTTCAGGTTTTGAATACCACATCTGCAGATAATTCATTGTTTTATGGAAAGGGTTTTTTGTCGGGAAATACTTCATTAACAGGACCATTTAATCAGTTGGACATTAAAATAAGTGGTAAAACAATGCCTAATACTGCTTTTTATTTACCAATCAATGAAGGCGATGCTTCAGATTTGCCCAACTATGTCCATTTTAAAACACCCAAAAAACGTTTTGAAAGAAAGAAAGATGATTTTCCTTTGAACTCATTAATAATTGATATTGAAGCCAATACTGATGCCAATGTGGAAATTATATTTGATGAAACATTAGGAGATAAAATTACTGGAAACGGAAATGGTAACATCAGAATGGAGATGAACAAAACAGGTGATTTTTACATGTTTGGAACCTATAAAGTAGCTCAAGGAAAATATTTATTTACTGCATTTGATTTATACAATAAACCATTTTTTATTCGTCCGGGCGGAACAATTACGTGGTATGGTGACCCACTCGATGCAAAATTGGACATCGTTGCATTTCACTCTGAACGAGCCAATCCCAATCCTCTTCAAATAGCATTAACATTGAATAATTCACTCTCGCCTAGTAATTCCAATACAACGAATTTGGTAACAGCAGAAAGTGAATTATACCTTAAAGGGAATTTATTCACGCCTGAAATTTCTTTCGGATTAAACTTTCCAAAATTACAATACGAGGTAATAGACGATTATGTCGCCCTACAGTCCGTTATTAGCAGAATAAAATCAGACAAAGATGAAGTAAGTCGTCAGGTCTTTAGTTTGTTAATTATGAAACAATTTTTACCTCCTACATTTGCCGAAAATTCAGTTGGTATTTCTAATGCAGGTTCGCAAGCTTTGTCAACTGCGGGAAGTGATTTGCTTTCAGCACAATTAAGCAATTGGTTGAATAAAATAGATCCCAATTGGAATGTGAACTTCATTTATAAAAACGGGACTTTAACTTTACCATTGGAATATGGGGTTATTTTAAGTAGTAAATTTATCAAGGACAGACTAAGTTTCGATGGCAGTTTTAGTAACTTAACCAACAGACCAAACTTGAATTTCGAGTATAAGGTAACGAAAAAAGGGAATATTAAAGTAAAGGCATATACACGTTCAAACTTTAACCAAGTGAATACAACGTCGTTGAACAATCCAATTACTACGTCTGGAGTTGGGGTTGTTTATACCAAGGAGTTTAACAGTATTTCACTCAGAAGCAGAAAGAAAAAGAAAAAAGCAGCTAAAAATTAGTTTGATTTTTTCTTGAATTCAATGTTCTTTTTGTTGAACCTGTTAAAGATTAAAAAGAAACCATACAGAACGATTGCTGTAATAATAATTTCAGAGAGAATTAAACTGGTTTTAAATTGACCTACGGTAACTTGATTTAAGGAATCTTTCATTTTGAATTAATTGGTTTCAGAGTAACTGTCCTTTTCAGGGCTTTTAACAGGAGTTCTTAATACTTTAATAAAGTAATAGATAGTCATAAAGGTAACAGTTCCTATGGAAATAATCATCATGGCTAATGCGCTAGTATTCATTTTATTTAAGTATTAATATTAAGAATGTAAGGCTTTTAATTTTCTTTTTTTGTTTGCAAGGTGAACCATAAAGGTAATTAAGGCAAAAACAACAATTAAAAATGGTCGTGAGATATTTTTAAATTTCATTATTTTTTCTTGTTCGTTTATGAATGCTTGTTTGTTGAAATCTGCTGAGCTGTATTTTTCATAAGTTGAGCGTTTATTTCTGACAGCAAAGATATCCGCTTTTTGGTCTTTTGTAAGAGTTTTATTATTCATTATTTCTTGACCAAAATTAACAATTGAATCAGGCACAAGTTGAAGTTTACTTTGTTTAATTTGCTCAATTTCAGTTAATAGAGAGCTTGGATTATTTGCATAAGCAATTTCTGTTTTTACTTCAGTGTGATTTATTACGTTCCAAATGGTAGGCAATGAACCAAAAAACACGACAGATAAAATGACTGGTGTGATGTATTTAATGATAAATTTATAAGCCAAAGGGACTTTAATATCCGATCCTAAATTTATTTCTTTCCATCCTTTGTCAATACCAAAAATCCATGAAAATAAGATGATTTCTATTAATGCAAAAACAACAAGTGAAACGGTTCCTGCCCAATAGTCATATTCATCAAATACACCTTGGTTGAAAAACAAAACAGTAGGAAGCCCTAAAACAAAAACAACAAGACCAAACGACCAAGCAGCTTTTGTTCTGTTCCAACCAAACTCATCTTCTAAAAAAGCCATCCATGGAGTGCCCATTGCCAACGAAGAAGTAATACCTGCAAAAAACAGCAATCCAAACCACATAACACCTGCTAACACACTAAATATTGGTCCCCATTGTTGAAATAAGTATGGCAAAGTTTTGAATCCTAATCCTAATCCGCCTGTTTTTGTCATTTCTACGACTTGGTCAATTCCTAAATAACCGATTGCAATTGGAATTAAAATTGAGCTACCCAAAACCACTTCAACAAATTCATTCATCCAACCTGCCGATTGAGAATTTAAAGCAATGTCATCGCGCTCATTGATATAAGAGGCATAGCAGTGAATACTTCCCATCCCTAAAGAGAGCGTGAAGAATATTTGACCTGCAGCGGCTAACCATACTTTGAAATTCCAAATGGATGAAAAGTCAGGAGTCCACAAGTAGTTTAAACCAACAGTTCCATCATTGATTGCCCCATTCTCACCACCTTGAAGAGTTATACCTTTAATAGCTAAAATAACTCCAAATAAAATCAATAAAGGCATTCCAATCTTGGCAGTTTTTTCAACACCACCGCTTAGGCCTTTGCTTAAAATCCAAGTGTTGAAAAGTAAGCAAATTATCCAAAATACAATTGGTTCTATCGTAGTTAGTGAAATGTAGTTTCCGAAAAATTGAGCAACTTCTAATTGGTCTTTTCCAACAAAACTTCCTTTAACTGAGTGCCAAACATAACTCAATGTCCAACTTTCTAAATAACAATAATAGGCTGCAACAGCTATATTGGTGAAAATACCAAATACACCAACGTATTTCCACATTCTCTTTTTGTCCATGCTGTCAAGAATAAATGGAGTAGAGTGGTTTTTACTTTTACCTCCAAAACGACCCATTGCCCATTCAACATATAACAAGGGCAATCCCATTAATAAAAAACAAACCAAATAAGGAATAATAAATGCACCTCCACCATTTTGAATGGCCTGAACAGGAAAACGTAAAAAGTTACCTAAGCCCACCGCATTTCCTGCCATTGCAAGGATTAATCCAACACGCGAGCCCCAAGATTCTTTGTTTGACATATGGCTACAATAATAATCGCTTTATCACAATTATTAAAATTTTTTAAATTAATCTGCTGACAGTGAGTTTTTTAAATTTGAACCTGTATTAATATATACATTCATTCAATGGTTAAATGCGGGTTGTAATTATGAATAATTAGCTATAACACCTTTTTTATTTATTCATTTCATCAACAACCAGTCTATTTTTATCGTATAAATCAAATAAATATCTAGCCTTGCCATTTTCAAAAATGATGGTTCGGTAATTGAACCATACAATTGGTCTGTTTTCAACCCTTATTGAATGTGTTTTTTTGATGATTTTATCATTTTTTAAACTGTCTTTCTCCCAAGCTATTGCTCTCAAACTGTCTTTGGGCGATTGTCCTATCATGATTAAAAAATCATCACTTGTGTTTTTCTTGTTGTATTTTAGTAAAAACTCTGCCAATTCAGTTGGTTTTTCTAACCTTACACATCCGTGACTCACAGCCCTGTTATTCTGATTAAACTTACTTTTGAGTGGGGTGTCGTGCATGTAAATACTGAAATTATTTTTGAAAGTAAACTTAATTTTACCTAATGCATTGTCATCACCTGCGCTTTGTCTAATTTTAAAAGGAATATTCCCAGGTTTATATTTGCGCCAATTGATTGAATAGGGGTCTATTAATTTATCATTGGAATAAACTTGGTAGTTGTTGCGAACCAAATATCCGGGGTCTCTAATGATTTGATTATACATTTCGCGCCCTACAATACTTGAAGGAACTGTCCAAGTTGGATTTAATATAACCCATTCTACATTTGAATATATCTGTGGTGTTTCATGATTGAGCGGCTTATCCATATAGCGACCGCTTAATTCAAATGCCATCTTTTTTTGTTCGTAATTTTTCTCTTTCCCTTTTCCAATGCAGATTTTCATGCCGTTTAACTCAGCAGTGTCTTGCATATACAACATAAACTCAGGCAAATTAATTTCAATATATGGAGGTTTTGGCTTTTGACCTATCCACCTTATTCGTTCTAAATTGGCCCTTATTTCATCAAGTTTCTCATTTCTTGAAAAGTTGAGTGCTTTAATGGTTGTTAATCCTATTACGCCGTCATCACTAATGTTGATGTGTTTTTGAAATTCAACCACTGCATTTTTGAGTGTTAGAGTGTATTTTAAACTGTCATTCCCTTGTAGAAGGGTATCTGAAAGGAACTCCAACTCTTTTAATCTTTTAAATAAGGAGGGTATAATTGGGGAAGAGTCGCCCAAAGAAATTTTACCTATACCATTCGGGTTTATTCGCGTTTCAACCCCAGAAATATTTGCAAACTGGGTTTTAATTAAATTTTTTAAGTTGATATAATTGTAATCATTTGGGACATAGTTTAACACTGTATTCAACCCATTAAAAGTATCCAAAGCACTCATTAAATTAAACGTAGGATGATTGGGGTAGGGAAGTGTGTACTTGTTGCCAAAGATTAATTGAGGATTTGTTCTTCCTAATACTTTGTCGTGCCATAGTTGTATAAGAGAAGAGCTGATGGCAATTTCTATTTTGGCTAAAGTTTCGTAGGGTGTTTTCTTAGATTGAAAACTGTCAATTAGTTTAAGTGCTTCTTGAAAATGGTAATGTTTTTTCAATAAGCCATCATAAATCAAATCTTCAGCAATTTTATTTAAAGTATCTCTAAACAAAGAATCATTGATTTTTTCTAACCACAATGGATAATACTCATTTTGACTATAAAAGTCAATTAATGTATCTTTAAATTTGAATTGGGTAGGAATTGTATTTAGTTCAAGTTCTATTTTAGACCTTAGTTCATCAACATCAAAATCTTCTACAACATTGTCTAATTTACTTGGTCTTTTGCACGCATCAGCTATAAAAATGAATAAAATGAAGGCTAATATGAATTTTGATTTTACCATTTCATAGCTTAAAATTCAGACAAATTGGTCATTAAGCTAAATTGATTGGCATTAATTCCGGGGAAGAATGTTGAGCTACCATAAGAAAAGTGGAACTTCTTAATTTTAATTCCTAATCCCCAACCGAATCCGCTTGTGCCTTTCCTTTGTTCTTGGGTTAATTCTCTTCTTTTCATGTGGTCGTAACCAAAGCGGAATACAAAGTGTTTGGAAAAATTAAGTTCCCCACCTAAAATAAAATGTCTTAAAATATTGTCACCCATTGTCATGGTTTGCACTTTGTTTTCGCCAAATTCATTTTTAACACCTGTGTTTTCAATATTATATCTAAAGTCAGGGGATTGTAAATTATGCAAAATAATGTGATAGGTAAAGGGCAAATGTTCTAGTTTTTTGGAAATAGAGATTGCCAATTCTGATTTCAATAAATCTCGGTCTGTATTGCTGTATGGAATAACTTGATAGCCCAAATTTCTTGCGAATAAAGTAACGGATAGATTTTTTAATGTATCCCTATAACTTCCAGAGAGGTCGGTAGAAACTCCACTACTTACAAAGCTTTCATAAATGGAATAGATGTATTTTAAAGAGGCTCCATAACTCCATTTTTTATGTTGATTGCCATAAGCCAAATAGAAACATTGGTCGTTTGCAGTAAAAGTGCCTGTTGAGATACCTGCTGGGTCGTAACCATCAAATTTGCCCATACTCAAATAATTGACACCTAAACTAAAGGTGCCTTTGTTTTTGAAATGTCTAGCGTAAGTAAAAAATCCAGAGTTAATATCTGCTACATAGTTGTGATAAGAAACAGAAACTTGCTGATGCATTTTAGGGTTTAGTATCGATGGATTATTCCAAGCCAAACTTGGGTCATTATTATAATCAGAAGAGAGAAAATTACTGCCTAAAGCTAAAGTTCTGGCAGAAACGGGAACATTTAAAAAAGAATATGTTCCTTTGCCTCCAACTTGAGCCGTTAGTGAACCACAGATTAAAATCAAAAACAAAGTTAAGTTAAATTTCATGCGATTGTAAAATGAAATTTTAGTAATTTTAGTATGTTTTTGTAAAAAAAATGACATTTATCTGATAGTATCCCTGCGGTTTAAAACCCCTGCAACAAATCCCAATCCGTTTTCCACGTTTGAGTTCAGAATAACAGGATTTAAGAAAGCTTGACTAAGGTTCTGATCGTCCCTACTTGTTTTTTGAATGTATTCGTAATAAACGGCATCTATACTTTTAAGTGAAATTTCAAATTTTGGGGTTCCCATTGCCAAACCAAAAGGGACGTTAAGTTTAATTGTTTTTAGAGTTCCGTTGAACGTTTTGTCACCAAATAAATAACTACCATCGTCGTATTTTTCGTTGTTAAGGAAAACTATATCATTGGATGCAAAATCGAAAGGAAACCATTCATTAATTGAGGCATTGTAATATCTTATTAGTAATTGGTAGTAGTTTTTTTCAGCTCTATTGTCATTGATATTTAATGTTATTTCCCCAATGTTTAATCCTTCAGCATCTTTACCTATGGAATCTTTGTAGGAGCTAGAGAATGAGACTGCATTAGGCATTTTGACAATTGCTTTAACAGAAGTGAACTCGGGGTGTGAAGCTTCAATAGTATAGGTTTTTCCAGCCTCAGGTCTCCAATTAAATACATATTGATTGTTGAAAAAACTGCCATTACCTAAAAGAGTATTTCCCTCATAAAATTTGATAATAACATTTTCTAATGCAAATCCAGTTGTGTCAACAGGCGTTAATACAGGAATACTTCTTCCCACATTGACAGCCATGGTTTCGAAATTGTTGAATTCCCCAATCAGAACAATTTTTGATTTGTAGGGAGGCAAGTTCAGTTCCACTTCCTTTTCACAAGATGTTACAAACAAGGAAATTAGTATAAATAAAGTTGTTTTGAAATAAACGGTTTTCATTTTTTTAAAATTTGATATAATAAGTAAGACCCGGAATAAACATTAAATAGCTTCTTTGTTTGGCCACTGGTTTCGTTACATCTTGATTGTCTATGTAGATGAATACAGGATTGTTTCTTGCCATAACATTGTAAATAGAAAATCTAAAGCCAGATTCATTGAAAATATCATCAGGTTTTATCTTATCCAAACCGATGTCAAATCGGAGGGTGTGAGGCAAACGGAAATTATTTCTTTCGGTATATTCATAAATGATTCTACCGTTATTCCCAATGTATTTACCTGTTGGAATAGACTGAACATTGCCAGTTGAGAAAACCATGTTAATGTTAAATTTATAATAATCATCAATGCGGTGTTGAAGAACAATGTTAACATAATGGCGTCTGTCAAATTGGAAGTAGTAGTCATTGCCATTGTTTACACCCGGAGTATTTCTTTTGGCCCATGATAAATTATAACCAATCCAACCGCTTGTATTTCCTTTTCTTTTGTGCAACATGCCTTCAAATCCATAACACCATCCTGTTCCCAAAATGACTTCATCTTCCCAGTTTTTTGCTGTGGCTACAGTGCCGGTTGAGCTCAAACCTTCCTTGGTTTCCAATACTCTATCTAACCATTTATAATAACCATCAATAGTTAGTTCCACATTGTCTTTAAAAGCTTGTGCTATTCCAAGTGAGATTTGTTGAGACCTTTGTGGTTTTATTAGGTCGGTAGCAGGCAACCAACGGTCGGTAAATACTGAATTTAAATTGTTTGCCATCATGTGCAACGGTTGATGCATCATTGAATAACTGGCCTTAATGGAGTATTTATTTTGAATTTTTTTGTTGTATGACAAACGAGGTTCAGGCATTATAAACACCGTTGAGTTATAAACATAATTAACCAAACGCATTCCAACCGACATTTTAGTGTTTTGGTCAACATTAATATGGTCTTCAGCATAGGCTGCCAATTCAAAATTTCTGATACTTTTTTCAAAACCATCAATTGTTTGTCTGTCAAGTACATCGTTAAAAATGTAATTAATTTCATCTCTGCTTGGTAAAAACTGTTTCAAAGAAGCTGAGGCACCAAAATGGATAGTATTTTTTTTGTCCATTGTGTATTCAAAATCCCATTTTGGGTTGATATCTCTAATAAAATTGCGGTATTTATATTGAAATTCAGCTTTGTCGTTAAATATTAAACTATCAATAACCGAAATAATACTCAAACCAAAGTTTGCCTCATATTGACTGTAATTGAATGATAAACTTGAAAAAAGTTTTTGATTGTGCGTGCGATTCCATTTTACGGAACTTATCAAATTTCCCCATCTTAAGTCAATGTCAAATCGGTTGTAAACCCGTGTTCCATTGTTATCCTCGGTAGATTGGTTTAAGGTGTACAATCGGTCTCTACCACTGTATAGACTAACAATTAATTTGCTTCTGTCATTAAATCGGTGACTAACTTTAGTGTTAAAATCATAAAAAGTGAACCATAGTTTATTAGAATCGCTAGAAACACTTCTCGTAAATAAATCCCAATGAGAACGTTTTCCAGAAATAGCAAAAGTTGTTCTTCCATCTTTACTTAATGGTCCATAGACATCAAGTGTTAAAGCCACCAAACTATTTAAGTATATTCCTCTGACTCTGTCTGTATTTCCTTCTTTAGTTACTACATCGGTAATTCCAGATAAACGACCGCCATTTTTGGCAGAAAAGCCACTTTTGGTAACGTTGATACTGTTCACTGTTTCAGAGTTGAAAATAGAATAAAAACCATACAAGTGGTTCATATTATAAACAGGAACGCCATCCATTAACACCAAATTTTGGTCTTGACTACCTCCACGAATATACATGCCATTGTTGAGTTCTGTCCCTGGCATTACACCGGGTAAAAATTTCACAGAACGAGTTACATCAATTTCCCCACCTAATGAGGGCATACTGTTGATTTGTTGCCCCGATATATTTATAAAACCATTTTCTGTGCGGTCAATCGTTTTGAAATTAGTTTCTAAAACTTTTTGAATTAATGCATTGATAGATTCTGAATTTTTAATTACGATTCGCTTTACTTTAAACGTGTCATTTTCATTTTCAGACGTTTCAAATTCAGTGTCAGAGGTAGGATTGTCAAAAGGGTCAATTTGATACATATCCTCTTCTAAAAGTAACAATGACCTATTGATTGTTTTATTTCTATTGACAATTAAGGTATCTATAATGCCTTGATAATCTTCATGAACATACATGATGTTTTTGGTTCCGTAGGGAATATTGAGGGCGTAATAGCCGTAATTATTAGTGATGGCACCTACACCAATTTGTGGACAAAAGACGTATGCACCTACTATTATATCACCTGTTTGCTCATTTGTTACAAAACCTGATATTGTAAAATTTTGCGAAAATAAATGATTAGTAAGCAAACCATTAAGCAGGAAAATAGAGATGAAAACAAATTTTTTACAAAACATAAATGAATTACAAAATTATTGAAATATTTGGAATAAAAAAGGCTGACAATAAATTGTTAATAAACATAGTATGAGTTAAAATATCTTTGTTATTAATTTGATTAATCTAAAAGCTATCATATTATTGATTTTGGTCTTTCAATTTCATTGGGTAAAGTCGAATAACTTTTCACTAAATAGTATTGAAATATCGAGAGATAGTAATTTAATCGATTTTGTAAGTTTAAACAGGGTCCCTTCAACAGATACATTGTTTAAAGTTGCCAAAGAGTTTATAGGAAATCGTGCGCATTTATTTGTGGCAATAAAAATTGAAGAAAGTGGTAACGACCATCACTACAGTTGGTTATCAACTACCCATTTTAACTTATGTGGCATGAGATTTCCCCGCAATAGGAAAACGTATGCTATTGGGAAAACAAACACCAATTACGCTATTTACAGAAATTGGTTTGAATGTTTGCTTGATTTTAAGATTTATATGGAGATGATTGAAAAGTCATACATTGAAAAATTCAAAAAAACGCCAACTGATATCCAATTAATTGAATTCATGTCGAGCCGTTTTAATCATTTTGCCAAATGGAAAACAGACATGTTGTCTATTCTCAAAACTGTCAAACGAAAATACCAATAATCTGACTTAATTTGCAGTAATGTTTGTATCAGGATTTACGATTGCCCGAAACGTTGTTAAAGCGGATTATCCCATCAAAGAAGCTATTTTATCGATATTGCCTTTGTGCGATGAAGTAATAGTAGCTGTTGGTAAAAGTGAAGATTCAACATTGGAATACATCAAAACGATAGATTCTGATAAAATAAAAATTATTGAAACCGTTTGGGATGACAGTTTAAGAGAAGGAGGAAGGGTGTTGGCAGATGAAACCAACAAAGCTTTAAAGGCTGTTAATCCAAATGCCAATTGGTGTATTTACATTCAAGCTGATGAATGTTTACACGAAAAAGATTATGTTCATCTTAGGCAAATGATGCAATTGTATAAAAGTGATGACAATATTGATGGTTTACTTTTTAATTACAATCATTTTTATGGGACTTACGATTACTTAGCCGACAGTAGAGCATGGTACAAAAGGGAAGTTAGAATCATAAAAAACAAACCTGAAATATTTTCATACAAAGATGCCCAAGGGTTTAGAAAGCATAACAATCAAAAGTTATCTGTGGCTCAAACTCAAGCAAGTGTGTACCATTATGGTTGGGTAAAACACCCAAAATTGCAATTAGAAAAATTAAAACAAGCCAGAAAGTTGTGGCATTCTGATGATTTTTTGGAAAAAGAGTACAAGGATGAATTAGAATTTGATTTTTCAAGTATTGATTCACTTAAAAGATTTGAAGGAATTCATCCACAAATTATGTTCGACCGCATTTCTAAAAAAAATTGGACTTTTGATTTTGACATAAAAAGAAAGAAAATGAGTTTAAAGAAAAGAATTCTTTACTGGATTGAAAAAATATCTGGTTGGCGAATTGGGGAATACCGTAATTTTAAAACAGTGAAATAAGCACTATTCCGATTCAAGTTCATGCAAACCTTGCTTTAACAAAGTCATTTCTTCATCGTTTAGTTTGGGATATTTCAAATTTAAACTTTCTAATTTTTCTAACAGTATTTCACTCACAATTGCTCTGCTTATCCATTGATTGTCAGATGGAACAATATGCCAAGGGGCATAGTCGGTCGATGTGTTTTTAATCATCTGTTCAAATGCGACTTGATAATCATCCCATCTTTTTCTCTCCTTTAAATCAGCATAGCTGAATTTCCAGTTTTTCTTGGGAGTTTTAATCCTGTCAATGAATCTTTGCTTTTGTTCGTCTTTACTTAAATTTAAAAACACTTTAATAATCATGGTTCCATTTTCGTGTAAATGTTTTTCAAATTGATTGATAGTGTTGTATCTGTTTTCCCAAAAATCATCATTAATATCATTAATTGATTCGACATTTGGAATATTTTGATTTAAAAGATACTCGGGATGAACTTTGGTGACTAACACTTCTTCGTAATGTGAGCGATTAAAGACACCAATTAATCCTCTTTTGGGTAAATTCTTGTAAATACGCCACATAAAATCGTGGTCGAGTTCTTCCTTACTAGGTTGTTTAAAGTTAACAATATGAACACCTTGTGGATTGACCCCTGTAAATACATGTTTAATACAACTGTCTTTACCTGCTGCATCTATGGCTTGTAGAATCAACAAAACAGAGTATTTATTTTGTGCATATAATTTTTCTTGTAACCCTGAAATTTTTTCAGAATAGGAATTTAAAAAGTATTTCAACTCTTCCTCCGAATAAAAACCAGCTTTATAATTGGTATCGTGCGATTTGAGATTGAAATTTTGGGTATTTTTAATACATATTTTAGGGTCTTGTGTCAGATTAAGCATAGTGTTGTTTAAAAAAAGAAACTTCCCCTTACGACAAAAGGTTGTCCATAAATGTTGGGCGTGGGATGGAGTAGCAGGTAAAAAGCAGAAATACTAAAATATCGGCTTGGGGTAAAACCTCCGCCAGCCATTACATAATCGCCATTGCCTATGGTAGAAAATAATTTCTGATATTCAGTTTGTAAAAAAAGCTGATCATTGACAATGTATCTAACAAAAGAATTGCCACCATATACCAAAAACTCGCGACTTGGAAAAGAGAAATTATCCCTGACATATTGAAGGTTTGCTCCAACACCAGCAATCAAATTGGGTTTAATTCTGTACCCTATTTGAGGTATGAGATTGATGTTAGTAAATGTCCCTAACATTAATCCACCACCCATATTAAAGGTTAAGCGGTCTCTAAAACGGGGTTTTGGAGTGGAATCTGATTGATTTTGAGACTCTTGGGCATTTAATGCAGAAAATGCTATTAAAAATGACAGTAGTAATAAATTGTTCTTAACTTTCATTGTTATACTTTTCAATATTAGATTATTTTTGCAAAAAAATATTTTTTAAATGACAAAAGTACATAATTTTTCGGCAGGTCCATCTATTCTTCCGCAAGAAGCAATTCAAGCGTGTGTAGAAGGAATTCAAAATTTTTCAGGCACTGGATTATCACTACTCGAAGTTTCTCACAGAGGCAAAGAGTTTGTTCGTGTAGTTGAGGAAACGCAAGCTACAATTAAAGAGTTAATGAATATTCCTGAAGGATATGAAATTTTGTTTTTGGGTGGCGGTGCAAGTATGCAATTCTTAATGGTTGCTTACAACTTATTAGAAAACAAAGGTGCTTATTTAAAAACAGGAGTTTGGGCTGCAAATGCAGTTAAAGAAGCCAAATTATTTGGAACAGTTGAAGTAGTAGCTAGCTCAGAGGATGCAAACTACAACTACATACCTAAAAATTACGTTATTCCAACGGATGCAGATTATTTTCACTGCACTAGTAACAATACCATATATGGTTCACAAATGCAATCTTTCCCGGATAGTCCAGTTACGATGGTGTGTGACATGAGTTCAGACATATTGAGTCGTCCTGTAGATGTATCTAAATTTGGATTAATATATGCTGGTGCTCAAAAAAACATGGGACCTGCTGGTGTAACAGTTGTGATTGTAAAAAAAGATATTTTAGGAAAAGTGACCCGTCAAATTCCGAGTATGATGAATTATGCGGTTCACATTAAATCAGAAACCATGTTCAATACGCCTCCAGTATTCCCGATTTTTGCTATGTTGCAAAACCTAAAATGGGTTAAAAAAGTAGGCGGTGTTGCTGAAATGCAAAGAAGAGCAGAAGAAAGAGCAAATTTACTTTACAGTGAAATAGACCAAAATCCTTTATTTGTGGGTACTGTTGCCGTTGAGGATCGTTCAAAAATGAATGTTTGTTTCTTGTTAAATGATACTTCTTTGGAAGAGAAATTTAACGCCGCTTGGAAAACTGCCGGTATTTCAGGTATTGTTGGTCACCGTTCTGTAGGTGGTTACAGAGCTAGTATGTACAACGCTCTTCCTTTGGAAAGTGTTGAAGCTTTGGTTAACGTAATGAGAACATTTAATTCATAAATCAATGAGAATATTAGCAAATGATGGTATCGATCAGTCGGCCAAAATTTTATTAGAAAGCAAAGGTTTTTTTGTTGAAACCAATAAAATAGCGCAAGAGGAATTGGCATCACGTATCAGTGAGTTTGATGTTCTTTTGGTTAGAAGTGCGACTAAAGTAACAGCTTCTATTATTGAAGCGGGTATTCCCAATTTGAAATTGGTAGGTAGAGCAGGAGTAGGACTTGATAATGTTGATTTGGTGAGTGCTAAGGCAAACAATGTTGCAGTGGTAAATACACCTGCTGCAAGTAGTACAAGTGTTGCTGAATTAGTATTTGCTCACTTGTTTTCAATTTGTCGTTTATTGCAAATTACCAATAGAGAAATGCCTGAAAACGGAATGTCTCAATTCAATGAACTTAAAAAAACAGCTTCAAAAGGAACCGAATTAAAAGGCAAAACTTTGGGATTAATTGGATTTGGTAGAATTGGTAGAGAAACTGCACGAATCGCTTATGGTTTAGGAATGAATGTCTTGGCATACGACCCAATGATTGCTGAACACGATGTGGAAATTACATTCCATCCCGATACGCAAATTCCTAGTATTAAAAAATCTGTAAAAACGATTTCAAAAGAAGATGTTTTAAAACAGTCTGATTTTGTTAGTTTGCATATTCCTGGTGGTCAAGGTTATGTCATTGCTGAAAATGAGTTAGCCATGATGAAAAAAGGAGCAGGTCTTATCAATTGTGCAAGAGGTGGAACTGTTTCAGAAAAAGCATTAATTGCTGCTTTAGAAAGCGGACATTTGGCTTATGCAGGTACTGATGTTTTTGAAAAAGAACCTCCCGTTGACGATGCAATTTTGAAAATGAAAAATGTTTCATTGTCGCCGCATATTGGTGCTAGTACAGAAGAAGCTCAAAAAAGAATAGGCGAAGAAATAGTTCAACAAATTTTACATCATTTTAATTTATAATTGTTACAGATTTATCCATTCAAAGCACTGTTTCCTAGTAAAGGAAATGAAAGAAGCGTGTCTGCCAATACTCATTTAGATGATATTGACAAACAAAAAGAAATTGTTGCTAACAACCCACATTCTTATTTAAGAGTTGTAAAACCATATCTTATTTATAATGAGGAAAAAGACCCTAGCAAACATTTTCCTATTTCTAAAATTGAATTGGATAAATTGATTCAATCTAAAATCATTGAAAAAGACAGTCAAGACGCCTTTTACATTTACCGTCAATTTAATAAGGTAAATGGAGATGAATTTCTTGGGGTTATTTCATTGGTGAGTGTTGATGACTATTATCAAAATAGAATTAAGATTCACGAAAATACAATTACAGAAAAAGAAGAACAGCTAATTGAACATATTAACTGTTCGGGAGTAATTGGCGAACCTGTATTAATGACCCATCCTCAAAATGATTTTGTTAATGATATTTTACATCATTTTGAGGACTCTTCACATTTGTTTTTTGAGTTTGAAGACGAAATACAAAGAAGACATTCTGTTTACAGAATCGTAAACGAAGATGAAATTAGTCAAATAAAAGAGAAATATGCAATGTTAGAGAATCTTTACATTGCAGATGGTCACCATAGAAGTGCCGCTTCTGCAGGGTTTTTTAAGAAAAATAATTTGCAAAATGGAAAATATTTGGCTTACATAGTTCCTCCTGAATTTCTGAAAATTGACAGTTTTCATAGAGCGTATAAATGCAATAATACATTTGATTCAAATGGGTTTATTGATAAATTAAAGGTTCATTTTTTTATTGATGAAGTTTTAAGTCCATTCAAACCACACAAGGACAAAGAGTTTGGTTTGTACATCAATAAACAATGGTTTCGCCTAGGTTACAAAGGAGATGTTGCTGAATTAAATTCAGTTCAAACGTTGGATGTTTCTATTCTTGAAAATGATGTTTTTCAATCTATACTAAATATTAATGACTCTAAAACAGACAAACAACTTAGTTTTATCAATGGGCAAATTGGTTTAGAAGAATTGGAAAACAGAGTCAATGATGGTTTATATGATTTAGTATTTACAGTGTTTCCATGTACTATTCAGCAGGTTTTTGATGTAGCAGATGATTTATTAATCATGCCTCCTAAATCAACTTATATTGAACCTAAATTAAGAACAGGTTTGGTGGTTCAGCAGGTTAAATAATTTAAATATATTTAACGAAAAAAAGTCACAAACATGTGATATTTTTTAATTGGTAATTAGCTTGTAAATTCAATTATATATTGTTGCAAAATTCAACAATGTATGCTTGAATATGCCACTATTTAAAAGTTTGTTTTTTTTTCATTTGTTTTTCTTTGTAGTTCTTGCAAATGCTCAAGATGTAGAGGAATTTAAAGACACGAACTTATTGAGAAATGGTCTGTGGACAGGGCAGTTACAATCATTCAAAATAGAAAATGAAAGACTAAAAAGTAATCATAATGTGGCAAATTCTAGTTTTTACCTAGCCTCACAAAATAAGTCAAAAGTTATAAATGAATGGCACATTGATGTTAATTTACTATTTAATACCTCATCAGCTAATTATGTCGATTTTATAATTAAATCCGATTCGCTCAATTTACTCTTATCAAAAACAAATTATCTTATTCGTTTAGGAGGAGTATCTGATGATATTTCACTAATTAAAACTGTAAATGGAATTGAAACCAAATTAATAGATGGTGAAAATGGTTTTTTAAATGCCTCTACTTCTAATTGTAAAGTAATACTCAAGCAATACAAAGATTCTTTTCAGCTGAGTCGACTCGATTTTAAGACCAATTTATTGAAAATTGAAGGTTTTGTTAATGATTCATCTCTCGATTTGGCAAACAATATCGGATTTAGAATTAGGCAAAGTACATCTTCTTTTTTTAACAAACATTTTTTTGATAATTTGTATGCAGGACCCATTATTTGGGATACTATTTCTCCTGTTATTGATTCAATAAAATGGTTGAATCAACAACAAGTTTCTATTTTTTTGTCGGAAGTTTGCGATACAATTTCTTTGAAAAATAAGTCAAACTATGAGGTGGAAAACTATGGATTTGCTGGTAATGTCACAATTTTAAATAAAGGAAAGTCAATTTTAGTCTATTTTGATAGCCTTTTACCGTTTAATAGATTATTGAACTTAAGAATTAAAAATATTGCGGATTTGGAGGGTAACTTGTTGGATTCGATTAATTACAAGTTCAAAATTTACAAAACCCAGAATCCTCAAGCTTTTGACTTAATTATTAATGAAATGATGGTAGACCCCGACCCAAGTGTAGGATTACCTAGTCGCGAATACATAGAAATTTATAACCGTTCAAATAAGTTTATCCAATTGAACCAATGTTTTATTAACGACCCGACACAATCCATTCGCTTACCCTTTTTTATTTTAGAACCTGACTCCATGCTTGTTTTGTATCAAATTCCAAGTTTAAATAATACCTCTGATAGGATTTGGCTTAGCGATTCTTCCGGACAAGTGATTCATCAAGTAAGTTATACAGACGAATGGTATAGAAACGATTTGAAAAAAAATGGAGGATACAGTTTGGAAATGATTGACCCCAATAAAATTTGCCTTCGTGCAGAAAATTGGATGGCTAGTATTGCGTTAATGGGAGGGACACCCGGTGGAGTTAATTCTGTAAAAACGGAATTACCTCTTGATACTATTGCGCCATCTGTTCTTCAATTATTCACACTTAAAAATGATTCTATCCTTGTGTTTACAATGTCAGAATGGATTGATACCAATTCGATTGCCAATTTGATAATAAAGCTAAATCAACAAAATTTGAATTTTAAAGTGATTAGCTACAATGAATTAAATAATAAATTAACAATTAAAATTGATTTTTTTCCAGACAAGAAAATGAAATATCAATTGGAATTGTTAGGATTAGCAGATTGTATTGGGAATATTCAAAAGCAAATAATTAATTGGCAATGGCCATCAATAGCTCAAAAAAGTGATGTTATAGTAAATGAAATTTTATTCAATCCTAGGAGCGGGGGAAAGGATTTTATTGAATTGTTTAATAAAAGTGAGTATGCTATTGACCTAAGCACTTTGTTTCTAGTTGAAATAGATGAATTTGGTCAATATGAGAAGGTATTACCTATAGAAAAAGAAAACAGTCTATTGCCGCCTCAAACCTTTTTACTGTTGAGTGAAGATACTAATAATATATGTCAGTTTTATACTTGCGGAACAATTAATAGTATTAAAAAACAAATGAGTAAACTTCCAACAATGCCAGATTCTGAAGGGCGATTTTTGTTGGTAAATCAACAAGACTTAATCATTGACAGTTTGTATTACTCCGAATCGTGGCATTTGAATTTAATTTCCAATAAAGATGGAATAAGTTTAGAGCGAATTAGTTATCAGTCACCTACACAGAAATCAAGTAATTGGTTTAGCGCTTCCAATTTGTCGGGCAACGCAACGCCGGGGAGGATTAATTCACAATTTCAAAAACAAGAAAACGAGGCAGGGTTATATTTTTCGAGTAGTCAAATGACGATTTCTCCAGACAGCGATGGTTTTGAGGATTATGTTTCAATTAATTATCAATTGCCATTTTCCGATTTTGTAGCTACTATGCAAATATATGATCAAGAAGGCCGTTTTATAAAAACGATTATAAACAATGAATTAATTGGTCGGGAGGGATTTGTAAAATGGGATGGCACAGATTTTAATAATCAGAAAACGCCCATTGGAAAATACGTAATATTGATTACAGCGTTTTCATTAGAAGGTAAATCGGTAAAAAAAGAAAAAATTCCTGTGATTGTAGCCACACAATTTTAGCCTATCATTAAGTGTGTTTTGGCATACTTGTAGTCGGCTTGTATGGCTTTAGAGCTAAGTGAAAAGGCTAAAGACAATGCTCCAACTCTACCAACAAACATAGAAACTACAAGTACTATCTTGCTAGCATCGCTTAAATTCGATGTTATACCTGTAGACAAACCAACCGTTGCGAAAGCTGAAACGCATTCGTATGCAATTAAACTTAAAGGGATAGTGGGTTCAGTAAAAGAAATAATAGTCATGGTCGTGAGAACAAATAATCCGGAGAAAACCACAACTGCAAATGCTTTATAAATAAGTTCGATGCCAATAGTTCTGTTACCTAAGGTCATTTCACGTTTACCTCTTATCGTTCCCAATACAGCAATCATCATCACCACAAAAGTGCTTGTTTTGATACCACCACCAGTAGAGGCAGAGGAGGCTCCAATAAACATCAAAAACATTGAAATCATCAACAGTGGATTTGACAGCTCTGCCATATTGATGGAATTAAAACCAGAAGTACGGGTATTGACAGATTGAAAAAATGAAGCTGCAAACTTTCCAATAGGAGAACTTATATGTTTTAAATGTTGAACATGAAGGAAATAAAAAGAAACTGTACCAAAAATAATTAGCGCCAAACTGGTATAAACTGCAATTTTGGTACTCAAACTCCAATCTTTCCATGGTTCTTTCAATCTTTGTTTAAGTTTAAGTGGTGAAAAAATATCTCTCAAAACAGGAAAACCCAAACCTCCAAAAATGATAATCACACCCGTAAAAATATGAAGCATGTACAATTCATTCACCATAGGGGTTTCGTATCCAAGCTCAAGTGTGGAGAAGCCAGCATTACAGAAAGCGGAAATACTATGAAAAACAGAATGGTATATTTTATCGCCTTCACTTAAAAATTGGTAATCGCCCCAAAGGACATAAATTCCTACACTGCCCAAAAACTCAATAACTAAAGTCATTATTAAAATTCTTTTTAATAAGAAAGAACTACCAGATAGATTTTCCGAATCTAATAATTCATTCATGGCAATTTGATGTTTTACTCCAATTCCTTTCTTTATAAAACTAGCAAAAAACGAAGCAAACGTTAATATACCAATACCACCAAGTTGAATTAAAAACAAGATAATTAACTGACCTTTCAGATTGAAAAAATTAGCAGTATTTTCAACCGATAAACCTGTTACACAACTGGCACTAGCACTTGTAAATAAGGCATCTACATAATTCAATGCTTTTCCTGTGTTATTAAACCCAGGCATCATTAACAAGAATGAACCAACTAAAATCAATAAAATAAAAGATAAAATGAATAGGGTAGTTGGCTTAAGTTTAGACGTGTAAATTAAATTTATAGACTTAACAAACTCAATTCCTACAAATATTAGTAATACAAATTGGATTGAAAAATCATAAAAATCGCGGTAATTGGATACGTTTAATCGTATTAATAAATTCTCTAATACAGGATGTCCAAATAGAAAATAGCTTATTCCATCGTAAATAACCAAAAGTATTAATATTGCTTCAAGTGCATTATTTGTTAAATGTTGTCTTTTATCTAATGCCAATGAATACCTGATGAGAAAAGACAGGATAAAAATGAGATAAAAAAATCTTGTTATGACTAAAATGGTATCTATGTTTTCCTCGGTGTGGTTAAATCCATAACGGTATACCATCATGGATGAAATTAAAATAGAAGCCAAAATCATCAAGAATCTTAATATTTTTAATATCAAAGATTGGTGAAGATAAATATAACGTTCTATTTTACTTTTGGTATTCAATGGTTTTGTTCTTTTGTAAATAAAGCCGAAAACTCTTTGTTAAGTTTTTCTAAGTCAATAGGTACAACCCCATTTTCTTCGCAAACTAATCCACCAGCCAAATTGGACAACTCGGCGATAATGTGCATTTCAGTATTGCAAGCTAAGCAAAGGGAAGCTACACTTATTACAGTATCTCCGGCACCACTTACATCTGATATATTTCTGAGGTGTGCAGGAATAAAATCAAAGTTTTGGTGGTCGGTAATCATTACTCCATCCTCTGAAAGCGTAACCATTGTAATTGAATTGTTAAGGTGTTTGTTCAATTCCTTTACAGCTTCAATAAGGTTAGATTTTACCTTTAAATTGTGGTCACTGTTTAATCCTTCTTTAATTTCTTTTAGATTTGGTTTAAATAATGTGACACCATTATAACTCAAAAAGTTTTTCTTTTTAGGGTCAACAGCAATAGGTTTACCTGCTGTTTTCGCCATTTGTATTATTAACGGTATATTGGATGAGGTTAAAACGCCTTTATTGTAATCTTGCAATATAACCACATCACACATTGGTAACATGTCGTTTACAAGGTTTAATAATGCAATATGGTCTTGTTCACAAAGGTCGTAAGTTACTTCATTGTCTAATCTAAGTAATTGGTGTTTATTACCCAAAACTCTGGTTTTAGTTGTGGTTTTTCTATCTCCCGATTTTAATACTCCATGATGTCCCATTTGGTACTTATCAAGAATATTTAGAAATTCTATTCCTTCTTTGTCATCGCCAATAACGGTGCACAACAAAGGAGTAGCTCCCAAGGCATGAATATTTAGAGCCACATTAGCAGCTCCACCTAAACGATTGTCCAATGATTCAATATTAACAATAGGCACAGGGGCTTCAGGTGAAACGCGTTCAACCTTTCCCATAATGTAGGCATCCACCATTACATCACCTATAATTAATACTTTTTTACCAGAAAATTGTTCAATAATTGGATTCATTATTTAAGTAAACTAAGTGCTTCTTTAATTCTATTAAGGGCTATGGTTAAGTTTTCTTCATTGGTAGCATACGATAAACGAATGCAATGGTCGTTACCAAAAGCGCTTCCTGCTACAGTAACTACATAAAACTCGTTAAGAATATACATACATAGGTCTTGTGAATTATGAATGGTATAGTTTTTATAAGATTTACCAATGAAATGACTGATGTCTGGGAATAAATAGAAAGCACCATCAGGATTTAATAGTTTTATGCCTTCAACATCTTTCAATAAGTTATAACACAAGTCGCGGCGACTATGAAAAGCAGCTCTCATATCGTAGGTTGGTTGCATATCGCCAAGCAATGCAGCAATTGCAGCTTTTTGGGCAATAGAGTTTGTGCCACTAGTGAACTGACTTTGTAGTTTTTCACAAGCAAATGCAATTTCTTTGGGAGCTCCGATATATCCAATTCTCCAACCAGTCATTGAAAAAGCTTTAGAAACGCCATTTACAGTGATTGTACGATTGATTAAAGTTCCATAATTGGCGATACTATAGTGTCTTTCGTTGAAATTTATATGTTCATAGATTTCATCACTTAAAATATAAACATGAGGATGGCGTTCAAAAACCTCTGCAAATGCCTTTAATTCACTTTCATTATAAATCATGCCGCTTGGATTATTTGGGCTGCTAAACATGAATAACTTAGTTTTAGGAGTAATTGCGTCCTCAAGTTGTTGAGGTGTTATTTTGTAATGGTCGTCAATACTTGTATTTATAAACACACAAACTCCTTCAGCTAAATTTACCATATCAGAGTAACTAACCCAATAAGGCTGTGGAATAATAACTTCGTCACCAGGATTTACCAACGCTAAAACTGTATTCATAATTGAATTTTTAGCACCAGTACTCACCACAATTTGGTCTGTGTTATATTCTAAATTATTATCTCTTTTAAATTTAACTTTTACAGCTTCTTTTAAATCAGGAATACCTGCAACAGGAGTGTAGTAAGTGAAATTTTGATTAATAGCCTCAATAGCAGCTTGTTTTATGTGGTCGGGCGTTCTAAAATCTGGTTCACCAAAACTTAAATTAATAATTGGTTTGCCTTCTGCAGCTAGCGCTCTTCCTAGTTTTGCCATTGCAATCGTTTCCGATTCGGCAATTCTATTTAGACGATGAGCGATTATTTCGCTGATATGTTTATAATTCGACATTGGGTTAATAAATTGCAAACCTAATGTAATATTGTTAAAACATGAAATAATTAGCAAACATCTCTTACAAAATGCCCCTTTTTTTAGACGATTTTATTTCAATAATTAAATTGATCAATCTTTTTTCTTTTTGCCAGTAATACCTGCACTAATTCCAACATAAAAATCTGAACCATTTATATTTTTGCCTTTAAGTTGACCTATCAAGTTATCAGAACCAACAAACACTGGTCCCATACGGCAATAAACGCCGATTCTTCCGTTTCGGTAATCATTCATCAATCCAATGGGTAATGCCAATTCAAATAACTTTGTTTCAATCCTTGGAATTAACATTAAATAGGATGGTCTTCGAACGCCAACCGCTTTTTTCCCTCTTAAATCTTGTGACCAATTGGCGCCAACATAGAAAAATTTGAAGACATTATAATCAAATTGAAGATTGATTGTACTAGGCATTGCAGTTACAATTTGAGAGTCAAAACTGTCTATTTGAAAAATAGTTCTTAGGGTACTGTCTGCATATCTTATTCCTTCATCTTGACCATTGCTGAATGCATTGATAAAATTGGTGTCAATTTTCAGTACTTTATCGTTTGCACCATTGGTAATTCTAGTATTTTTTAAATTGTTTTTATAAGTAATACTTCCGCCGTCCAACAAGCTTAAACCGGCACGAAAGATATATTGATTTTTCTTATTTTGGGTTTTGCTATCTTCTTTTGCTTTCAGTTCAAATGTTCCGCCAATATCATATCCAAAGCCAGTTCCTTGAAGTTTGCTTCTTAAAATATCAAAATTTACAGCATTGATATTCTCAAAATAACTAGGATCTGTATAGCCATATTCAATATCTGTTTTATTGAAAATGATAGAATCACTTCCTGTAGCCTTGAAAGAGACCCCTTTGTTTTTGACATAACCTGTTGCATAACCCATCAGCAATTTTGGGGTAATTCCTGCTTTAATAACCATATTTTCATTATTAATTATGGTTTTGGCAAGTGTAATTCCGAATTCACCATAAGCATTTATATTCACAGTAAAGGCATTGTCGCCAAAGGTTTGCCCAACACTGAATTGATTGGGACCACTATAAGTCACAGAACCATTACTGCTATCAATACCATGTCTTGCCAGTCTAGCCAACGGCTCTGCAAAATCATTGATTTGAAAAGAAAGAGTGTTTTTATATTGAAAACCAAATGCAAATCCTTTTCCAATCTGTTGCATATATCCTGGCGCTCGTGTTTGTAAATATAAATTTACGTTTTTTGATTTTTCGTTTAAATTTTCTTTAAGCCAATTTTCATCAAATTTTACACTACCATTAGGGTTTTTGAATTGGGCAGGAACATTACCCGTAATTAAATTGAGTAATGAAAATGGCATATTTAAACTTAAATAGTCATTGTTAAAACCTGTTCCGAAGGTAAAAGCATTAATATGCATTTTATGTCTACTGTTAACAATAGAGGCAGGATTTAAGTTAGATTGATGAATTCCTCCATAGTTACTGTGTTGTAATCCAAGAAAAGTTTGCGATTGTAATTTGAGGCAATAATTATTTAACAAACTAAATATAATTAGAATGTATAAAATCTGTTTTTTCATATATTTTTGTGAAATGTTTTTATTGAAGCAAGATAAAAAAATAATTGGTTTGTGTTTCATACTTTTTTCTTTTTCTATTGCAATGGGAGCATTAGGGGCTCATGGGTTGGAAAAAATTCTTTCAGAAGATAGGCTAAAGGTTTTTAATAAAGCTAATTATTATTTGGCCATTCAATCTATTTCGCTGATTGTTTTAATTCAATACAAAACTAATTACAAAATTGAAATTTCTAAACAAATAATTTTTTTAGTAATGGCAGGCATGGTTTTATTTAGTTTAAGCTTGTATTTAGTTTCTTTATATGAACTAGAAGGGTTGTTTTTTTTGAAAAAAATGGGTTGGTTTGCACCTTTTGCAGGTGTTAGTATGATATTAGGTTGGACAATTATTGGAATTAAAATCATTAATAATAAAACAGAATAAATAAAGCATGAAAACATTACTTTTACTAAGGCACTCAAAATCGGAGGAATTAAGTTTTATAAAATCTGATTTTGAGAGAAATCTGAGTGAACAGGGTTTATTGGATATTCAAAAAGTTAAAAAATATTACTTTTCAAAATATCCATTTCCTGATTTAATTTTATCAAGTTCAGCAAATAGAACAAAACAAACAACCGAACTATTTTTTGATTTTTTGGATTTAAAGCCCAATGTCATTTACTTAGATGAGTTGTATCATGCAAGTGCATCACAAATATTAGATATAATTAATTTTTATGCCCCTAAGTATCCATTTATAGCTGTAGTAGGGCACAACATGGGATTAAGTGAATTGGCTAATTTGCTTTCAAAAAAGGGTTGTCCTGAATTGCCTACAACAGGGTATGCTTTGTTTGAGTTGGAAAATGGTGTTGAGTTACATCAAGGTGATTTGTTTGAAATGTTATATCCTAAATCTCTTTGATTGAGGACGATTTCATATCTGATGTAGTCTATGTAGAGGTAGTTTTACCTTTGCCATTAAAGAAATTGTTTACTTACCGTGTTCCAAGTGAATATTTAGAATTAGCAGTAGTTGGGAAAAGAGTTTTTGTGCCTTTTGGGGTTAGAAAAGTTTACACTGCAATTATTAAATCTATTACAACTGTTGCGCCTCAACAATATGAAGCTTTAAATATAATTTCAATTATAGATGACAATCCTTTGATTTCCGAAGAGCAAATGGCTTTTTGGGAATGGATGGCGGGTTATTACATGTGTGGATTGGGAGATATTATGTTGGCAGCATTGCCCTCTGGATTAAGGTTGGCAAGCGAAACATTTGTTTGTATTCAGGATGATTTGGATTACAATCCCGAGGAGTTGGATGAACGTGAAGTGCAAATTTTAAAGGTTCTAGAAGGTAAAGAAAAAATTAAAATTGCTGATTTAGAAACCACCCTCAAATCTAAAACTTCTTTTGTTAAGGTTATTAAAAGTTTATACGACCGTGGTTATCTTGTCATTTTTGAAGATTTAGGTCAAAAATACAAACCTAAAACGGAAAAGTTGTTAAAGATAAATAAAGCTTTGAGCGAAGCTGAATTAATGGCTTTAATGAACGAATTTGAGCAAAAAGCAAGTAAAAAAAGTCAATTTGATGTTTTGCTTTGCTTAATTGGAAGTCACGAAAGGCAAGCTTTAAAAACAAAATTAATTTCCACTTACCAATTAAAATCTTCTGCAATTAAGCAATTGGTAACTAAAAAAGTAATTATCGAAGAGCAAATTGCAGTCGATAGATTCAAATACGGGGATCATTTGGCACAAAATAATGCTTATCAATTAACCCCCAAACAATTAGAGGCTATTCAAGCTATTGAAACTGAGTTTGAGTCCAAATCTACGGTTTTGTTGTTCGGTGCTACCGCGTCTGGCAAAAGTTTATTGTATGTTGAGTTGATTAAAAAGCAACTAGAAAAAGGGAATAGTGTCTTAGTTTTAGTGCCTGAATTGGCTTTAACGCATCAGTTTATTAAGTTACTTGAAGGTTTTTTTGGTGATACTTTGATGGTTTCACACAGTCGATATAGTTTTAATGAGAAAGTGGAAATATGGCAACATGTGCAGTCCGGTAAAGCCAAGGTTTTATTGGGTGCTAGGTCGGCTTTGTTTATGCCGATGCATCAATTGGGGCTAATTATTGTTGATGAAGAACATGAAAATACCTACAAACAATCGGAAAAATCACCACGTTATCAAGCCAGAGATTGTGCTGTTGTATTGGCACATAAGTTAAAAGCAAAGGTTCTATTAGGTTCAGCAACACCATCAGTTGAAACGTATTACAATACCCAAGTTGGAAAGTATGGATTGGTAAAATTGGATGAAAGATACGGAGATTCATTGTCAGCAAAAATGACTATTGTGGATGTAAAGGAAGATATTAGAAAAAAAACAATGTCTGGCATTTTCAGTGAAACGCTTTATACCCAACTAAAATCATTAAAAAGTGAACACAAGCAAGCCATTTTATTCCAAAATCGAAAGGGTTTTGTTCCTATTATTGAATGTACCACTTGTGGATGGGTAAGTAAATGTATTAATTGTGATATTTCCTTAACGTATTACAAGTATTCCAATAATTTAAGATGTCATTACTGTGGATTTCAACACGAAAATATCATAAAATGTCAGGCTTGTGGCAATCACACTTTAACGATGGAAGGTTATGGTACTGAAAGAATTACTGAAGAGTTGCAGCAATTATTGCCAGAACTTAATGTGACTCGGTTCGATCAAGATAGTACAAGTAGTAAGCATGCTTTTAAAACCATTATCAATGATTTTGAGAATCAAAAAATAGATGTGTTAGTTGGGACTCAAATAGTAGTTAAAGGATTTGATTTCAAAAATGTATCATTAACGAGTGTCGTAAATGCTGATCAACTTCTAAATTTTCCTGATTTTAGGTCGAATGAAAGAACCTTTCAACTGTTGATACAATTGGCAGGTAGGGCAGGGCGACATGGAGAAAAAGGCGAAATGATTATTCAAACCAAGCAGCCCAATCATCCTGTATTAAAATCAGTTGAGCATTACAATTATTTGGAAATGTACCATCAGCAAATCAGTGAAAGAGAGCAGTTTAATTATCCTCCATTCAGTAAGTTAATCAAGATAACATTTAAGCATAAGTCAAACCAATTGGTGAATGAAGCGGCTGCAAAATACACTGAATTGTTAAAGCAACAATTGGGAAACAGAGTATTAGGTCCAGAAACCCCTCATGTATCCAAACTAAGAAATATGTATATCCGCCATTTGTTGATTAAATTTGGGACTAATCCCCAAGAAGGCGTCAATATTAAAAAGTATGTTTTAGAAGTTTACGACTATTTGTTAAAACGTGAAAATTACAAAGCTTTGGTCTTTATTGCCGATGTGGATTGCAACTAAAGAGTTTCGGCTATTATTTTAAATTTCAAATTGATAGCAAAAGGCATGTCGTGAAGCATTCCTCTTCTTTTGATGTATTTTACAACAAACGCAAAAGATTCTTGAGCCAAGTACTCTTTAAGTTCAACGTCATTTAATTCGAGGTTTACGAACCTTGTGCGAAGGTCAGGGATGTTTTTACTCGCCACTAAATCCTGACCAACACCAGCTTTTTTAAGATCCATAGATAGAAAAGACATGTCTTTTAGATTTGAATATTTGGTAGAATCTTCCCAAGCATAATCCATAACTTGAATACGCATGTAGGTGAGTCGAGCAGATACTATTTTACTTTTATTGGTGTTTTTCTTTGCTAATTCACCATCCAAAGAGGTAGGGAATTCAAACGATTCACGAGAGATTAATGAATCTACGCCATGAGTTTCTCCTACAAATTTATCAAAAAAAGAAAGTGGGTATTCAATTTCAATTAAGTTTTTCTTTTCCTCTTTTTTACAAGAGTTAAAAACAAACAGGGGGAGAATCAACAAAAAATAAAAGACAGACTTCATAACAAATTATTTAACACCTACGAAAATAATCAAAAATTATTAAATAGACAACAGTGCTGAGAAATCTCCATTTAGACTTCCGCTTATACTGTCAGATTTTGCACCAGTAAAGGTTTTGTAGATATTGGCTTTGTTTTGAATTCTTAAAACTCCCATTAATGCGAAAATTAGAGATTCTTTGTACTCAATCAATTTATTATCAGGGATTTCAAACGTTGCATCACTGTGACTTTGAATGTGTTCCATTAATGTTTTGTTGTAAGCACCACCACCTGTTACTAGCACACGTTTACCTTCAGACTGTTTTTGACTTAAATAGTCAATGCTATTTGCAATTTGATAAGCAATGTGGTCTACAAAGGTTTTCATTTTGTCTTGAGGGGATAATTTATCTCCATCTTTTACTATTTGCCATAGTTCACTGTTTATCCAATCTCTGTTTAATGATTTTGGGAATGGTAAATTGTAGTAATCTATTTTATTTAAATTTTCTAACATGGAATAATTAATGGAGCCTTGCGCAGCAATTTCACCATTGTTGTCGTATTCCAAGTTCAAGTCACGGGCTGTTCTATTAAGGATAATATTGGCAGGAGAAATGTCAAATGCAACACGGTATTGACCAATTTTTCCGGAAATATTTGCAAAACCACCAAGATTTAGGCAGTAATCATATTGACTAAAAAACATTTCATCACCTATAGCAACAAGAGGGGCCCCTTGACCACCTTTTGCAACATCCATACTTCGGAAATCAGTTACAACAGGTAAATTACATATTGCAGACAATGAAGCGCCATCGCCAACCTGACGGGTTATCAAAGCTTCTGGATAATGGAAAACAGTGTGACCATGAGAGGCAACTAAATCAACCTTAACTTGGTGTTTAGCGATAAAATCATTGACCAATTGTCCCAAATAATGGCCATAAAAAACATCGGTTTTGGCATAGGCCAAAGAATCTGCTTTTCTAAGTTGTGATAATCGTACTCTCCATTTCTCGTTGTATTCTATCGTTTCTGCTTGTTCTATGGTAAAACTATAAGCACCATTGTCCTCTTTAATATGACATAGTGCAATATCCACGCCGTCCATAGACGATCCTGACATAATTCCAATGACTTTATATGATTTCATTATTAGTATAAATTTAAAATTAAGGAAATGCAAAAATAACCTTTTTTGGATATTTCAAAAATTTAGTGGAATAAACCCTTTAAATAGAACTAATTAATCGATTAAAGGAAATGGGTTATTTTGTTTATTTATTGTTTAGATGGTAATTCAATAAATTATCAATGGGTTGTTTGATGATGGTTTCAATTCTAACTTTGTATTTATCAGCTACTTGTTTTAGTTCATCTTGAAAAATATAAGCAACAGAACCAACAAAATTACAAGGTATTTCCAAATGGTTAGAAAATGTTAAAACGTGAGATTTGATGAATTCATCAAAGTTTTGAAGAATTAAGTTTTGAATGTAAGGTTGTTTTTTATTGTCAAATATGAAATGAGTAAAAGATGCTAAATATACATTAGCCCCTTTTTGGGTATATACTTTATTAATAATCTCGTCTTTATTTAATCCCAATTTTATCAGTTGTGATGAAATTTCTTCAGGCATTTTACAATATAAAAAGTCGCGAATTAGTTGTTTCCCCATTGAGCATCCGCTGCCTTCATCTCCCAAAATATAACCCAAACCAAAAAAAGCATCGTGTTGAACAATAGAAGTTCCATTCCAATGACAAATATTACTTCCTGTGCCAAGGATACAAGCCAATCCTTCCTTACTTCCGCAGGTGGCAATAGCGCTAGCCTCCAAATCGTGGGAAACAGAAATGTTGGCAGAGGTAAACACATTTTGAAGGGCATTTTTAACCATTAGCTTTCTCTCCTCTGTGCTACTTCCAGAACCATAAAAATAAACGGCTTCAATTTCATTAATTGAAAAATTGTTGAATGCAGCAGAAACATGCTCTTCAATAAAAGCCTCAGAATGGTGCCAAGGATTAAACCCTATGGTTTGAATGGTTTGTTGTTCATCCTTGTTTTTATAAATAATCCAATCGCATTTTGAACTTCCGCTGTCAGCAACTATAATCATAATTTTAATAATCAATAAAGTGCAAAGATAGTTTGAAACGTTACACATAGAAAAGGATTCATTTAAAAGCGCAATAAAATTTCAAAAAAAGAATAGTTTGAATATATTTGCTTGCTACAAGTAAACAATATGAGTCAATCAGGAACAGATAAGCAAGCGACCAATTACGGGGCATTAAGTACATTAATAACCGTTTTCTTTTTTTGGGGATTTATTGCGGCAGGCAATAGTGTCTTTATTCCTTTTTGCAAAAGTTATTTTAAGCTCGACCAATTTCAATCGCAATTAATCGATTTTGCTTTTTACACCGCCTATTATTTGGGGGCACTTGGCTTATTTGCTTTTGGAAATTCAAATGGGAAAGACATTGTAGGAAAATGGGGTTATAAAAAAAGTATTGTAATTGGTTTATTGTTTTCAGCTTTAGGGGCATTGGCGATGATTGTTGCAGTGCAGTCGAATGTTTATGTTGGTATGTTGCTAGGTTTATTCATTGTTGCATTGGGGTTTTCTTTACAACAAACTGCGGCAAATCCATTTGCTATTTTATTAGGCGACCCTAAAACAGGGGCGAGTAGAGTCAATTTGGGAGGGGGGATTAATTCGTTTGGAACTACGATTGGACCAATAATAGTTGCATTAGCCTTGTTTGGGTCAGCAAAATCACTAACAGATGAACAAATACAATTATTGGAGTTAAACAAAGTTATTCTCATGTACACATGTGTAGGGTTGTTGTTTATTGCCGCAGCCGTTTTGTTTTATTTTTCAAAGAAAGTACCATCAGGTATTTCAATAGAACCTATAGAAAAAGCCAATAAAGCACTCAAGGTTTTGTTGGTAATGACTGGAATGTTAATCGTTTTTTTTAGTCCTGTTTTTGCGAGTTATAATAGCAAGGAGGTGAAGGAGATGTCGGTATTAGAAAATCAAGTTAATGTATCAAAAGGAATCATTAAAAGTTATAAAGATACATTGACGCACTTGAATTTACTTCGAAACAACGACGATTCTATTACAGAACAAGCTTCTATATCAAAGGTAATTTCCATAATAGAAAAGCTTGATAAACAAGAGATACAAGTCAAGGAATTAAATGAAAAAATAGAAATAATTCGACTTCCAATAGAAAAGGAGAGAATGTATTGGTTGTTTGGAGCACTAATGGTTGTGGTTTTTGGGTTGTTATATGCTTATTTGTCGGCACAAAAAAAACCAGAGGGCTGGGGAGCTATGCAATATCCGCAACTAGTTTTGGGTATGTTAGCGATATTTACATATGTAGGAGTGGAGGTTGCCATTGGGAGTAATTTAGGAGAATTGTTAAAAAAGCCAGAGTTTGGAGGATTTTCATCCTCAGAAATTGCACCTTATATCTCTATGTATTGGGGAAGTTTGATGATAGGACGATGGGCTGGAGCAATTAGTGCATTTAATTTGAACAAATCTAAAAGAGTAATTGCATTAATTATTGTCCCGTTAGTTGCCTTTGTATTAATAGTTGTGTTAAATACACTAACAGGTAAAAATATGGAAACATTGTATTACTATGTTATTTGTGTGGTCATACAAATCATTGCGTTTTTTGTAAGTAAAGACAAGCCGGTAAGAACTTTGGTGATTTTTTCGGCTTTGGGTGTTATTGCCATGGTAGTTGGTATGTTAAATACTGGAACTATTGCTATTTATGCTTTTTTATCAGGTGGTTTAGCTTGTAGTATAATGTGGCCAGCTATATTTAATTTATCTATTGCTGGATTAGGAAAATACACTTCACAGGGTTCTGCTTTCCTTATTATGATGATATTGGGTGGAGGTATTATTCCTCCTATTCAAGGTAAATTGTCAGACATAATAGGAATACATCAATCCTATTTAATTGCGGTGTTATGTTTTGTGTACTTAGCGCTTTTTGCATTATTGGTTAATAAAAGTTTGAAAAAACAAGGAATCAATTTTGATGGTGGAGGAAGTGTAGGGCATTAATTTCGGTTCAATTATTGAACTATTACAATACATAAATTGAATTCACTTAAATAGTTTAGTAAAAACGGGGTGAATTTTTGTAATTTATAAGACATTAATCTAAAATTATGGAATCATTTGAATTTTTTTTAGTGATTTTTATCACAATTTGAAGTATAAAATGAACATTAAATAAGCAATATGACACAAAAAATAGTCATAAAATTATATTTATTTAAAAATTTGTATTATTTTATTTAATTGAAAATGTGGCATTTGGTAAAAATATTAAATAAAAATAGCACAAATAATACAAATTTAATACAAAGTACTTGTTTTTTAAATTATAATTCGTTTAGTTTGTACTACAAATTTAATAATAATAATTATGTATAGCTCATTTATAAATTCAAAAATCGGGTATGATTACCACAAAATTGACAGTGTTTATGATTTTGTTGATGTGAATTATGATGGTATTAGTGGCGTAGATGTTTCTAATATTTATACTTTAAAGGTATTAAGAGAAATCATAGAGTTATATAAAACGTTATTAAAAAATATTGAGTTGGAGATGAAGTCGATTGGAGGTAAAATAGTTGTGTGTATTAATAGGGACTTTGATTGTGTTCAAACACATTTTGTAAATATCCCTATGGCAATGCAACGAAGAATTAAGAAACTACTTATGAAAAATTGCGTTATGAGCAATTAATAAATCGGTTGGTTTAATTTAGTAAGAAAAACCCCTCCACAAAGAGGGGTTTTTTGATTTACATAAGTTTGCGTTTATGTAATAGGAATTTCACAAAATTTAATTAAATCATTATTTATACAGTTCTGTGATACATGTCACACTATTAAATTAATTATAAAATATTATTTTCATAGACATTTATATTTTTATATCCAGTATTTGTTTTGTAGCTTTGGTAATATTATAGGTTTGGGTTAATTGATAGGTGGTTATTTAGTATATACACTTATGTATAAAGGGTGTTTTTGTGAGTATATTATTACTATTTGTATTGTATTAAAGCTCTGATTTGGGTATTAATTGAGTTAAAATACACATAAAATTATTTAAAACTATTATAAATAACAAAAAATGCATTATTTTAGAAGTATGAAAATGAGTTATTTATATTAATAATAGTATTTAAATACTTAATTATAATATAAATTTAATACAAAGTGCTTGTTATTTAAATTATAATTAGTTTAGTTTGTACTACAAATTTAATAATAATAATTATGTATAGCTCATTTATAAATTCAAAAATCGGGTATGATTACCACAAAATAGACAATGTGTATGACATAGTAGATGTGAATTATGATGGAATAAGTGGTCGCGAAATCTCCAATATATATATATTAAAAGTATTAAGAGAAATCATCGAATTATACAAAACTTTATTAAAGAATGTGGAAGGCGACCTGTTGTCTGTTAGAGGCAAAGTAGTATTATGTATTAACAGAGATTTTGATTGTATCAAACCGCAATTTGTAAATATCCCTGTCAGTCTTCAAAGGAAAATCAAGAAACTACTTATGGAAAATTGCAATAAAAGCAATTAATAAAACGGTTGGTTTAATTTAGTAAGAAAAGCCCCTCTAAAATGAGGGTTTTTTTTATGTATTTAAGGAAGTCTATTTTTAAAAGCTATTTTTTCCCAATTTTATTAATATTATATTCGCTCTATCAACATGAACTTAGAAAAATATGAAAAATTCTTTACAGAGAATAGCTTTAACTTTTTATTTCATTATTGTAATTATTGGCCAATTTCAATTGAAAGGCTAAGGAAGTATGAGGATGTATTGTATTGGTATAGTATTGTTTCAAATTCAAAAATGACCATTGATGAGTCTTTAGTGGATGAGTTCAAAGACCTTATTTTGCATAATGAATACTCTAGTATTTATGAAGAAAATTATTTTAAATGGACAGATGAAAGGTTGTTGAAATATAAATCATATTTAAAGTGGGAGCCTTTACTTAAAAATAATTTTCTTTTCCTTAGTCCCAAAATCTGTAAAATTTTCAATAAAGAGATTCAAAAAGTTTTCAATGACGATAGTTATCAATACTTCTCGGAAGAATTTAAGAAGATGATTTTAAACTTTACACCTTCTAATTATGCCGATTATATACTCAATAATCTTTTAAAAGAATTTTCACACGGTTTTGAACTGTTTTTAACAAAGGAAACTGAAGCTGAATTATTTTCTAATATTAACTGGTATCAACTGTCAAAAAACATTTATTTGCCTTGGACTGATGAGTTTATAGAAAAACATGCCGACAAATTTGATTGGTATCAATTGGTAATAAATGAATCCTTCCCTTGGAATGAAACTCTTGTAGAAAAATACATTGATAAAATTGAATTTAATAGTTTGGCATTCAATGAAAGGCTCTTTTTCTCTATTGATTTTTTTAACAGACATCACGACAAAATATTACTCAATGATGTATCCATTGAAATCGTTGTTAATTCGAGTGATAGTGGCGGAAAAACTGTTATAGTTAATGGTTGTGAATATTATCAATACGATGGTTTTTTCGATAATTTTGATTGCACTAGACTTGTTAAATGGGATTTGCAAACCTTAAAACGTTTCGAAGATAAAATCAATTGGAGGGGTCTCTGTTTTAATATTAAAATGGATTGGACTATTGACATTGTAAATGAGTTTTACGATAATTTAGATATGGATATGATTGGTCATAATTTCAAATTTTGGAATGATATTTTTTCAAATTTAAATGATGATGATTTAGATTATTTTTTAGACAAAATATTGGAATCTAATCCGCTAGAGTAGGAGTTTTTCGTTTAAATTCAATGTGATTGGTTGGGAAAGTTGGAATAAGTAATTAGTCAAATTTGTGAATAAAATGAATAATTGGGCTGGTATTTAAGTCCACAAGTTTCTCTGGTAAAAACACAAAAAAAATGAAAGATAAATCAAAATATAACCCCAATATACATCATCGCAGATCAATCCGATTAAAAGGATATGATTATTCACAGGCGGGATTTTATTTTATAACCATTTGTTGTCATGGCAGAATTTGTCGTTTTGGTGATGTTGTTAATGGGGAAATGATTTTGAACGAAAATGGGAAAATTGCGTTTGATGAATGGTTGAAAACGCCCGAAATACGAAACAATGTTGAATTGTGTGAATTTGTTATAATGCCCAACCACATGCACGGCATTATTCGGTTGTTCGATAGGGGCGAATTGCATTCGCCCGCAAACAACGAATTGCATTCGCCCGCAAACAACGAATTGCATTCTGACCGTAGGGGCGTTTGCAAAACGCCCCTACGGTCACCATCGCAAACCATTGGTGCGATTGTTCGTGGATATAAATCGTCGGTAACCAAACAAATTGCATTAAATGAAAAATTGTGGCAACGGAATTACCATGAACACATTATTCGTGATGAACAATCCTATCAAAATATTTCGAAATACATCATAAACAATCCAGCAAAATGGGAAGAAGATAAATTTTACAATAATTTGGATTCTCCCCAATAATAGAAATACAATTTGCAAAATATTATTAGGATTGGTTATGAAAATCTAAGCATTTGTAATTATAATGAAAAAGATAGGGAAGTAAAGCGCCATGTCATTCTATATTACATACAGTCCTATTAAAATCAATACATCAAGTCATCATTTTCAGTTTCTGTTTTTCGGAAAAATCAAAATTTCCTTCACAAAAAATCAAAAAAAATAAAGGCACAAAAAAACCTTCCGAATGGAAGGCTTTGTTTTGTGATCCCGCTGGGACTCGAACCCAGGACCACTACATTAAAAGTGTAATGCTCTACCAACTGAGCTACGGAATCGACTGTTTTTAATAGTGGTGCAAATGTAATGTTATTATTGGATTAAATCAAAGTTTTTTTGAAAAAAAAATGATTATTTTATACGTTAAATCTAAAGTGCATACAATCACCATCTTGAACAACGTACTCTTTGCCTTCAACCCCCATTTTACCTGCTTCTTTTATCGCTGGCTCTGATCTGTATTTCACGTAATCGTCATATTGAATCACCTCAGCTCTAATAAATCCTTTTTCAAAGTCACTGTGAATAACACCTGCTGCTTGCGGCGCTTTCATTCCACGGGTAATTGTCCATGCTCTTACTTCTTTTTCACCAACAGTAAAGTAGGTTATATAGTTCAATATACGGTATGCCGCTTTTATCAATTTGGCAACACCACTTTCCTGTAAACCTAAATCAGCCAAAAATACTGAACGCTCTTCTGCATCTTCCAATTCTGCAATCTCCGCCTCTGCAGCAGCACATATTACTAATACCTCGGCATTTTCACCTTTGGCGATTTCTCTAATTTGATCAACCCAAGCATTACCGTTTGGTAATCCTTTTTCATCAACATTGCACACATACAATACGGGCTTTGAAGTCAGTAAATTAAAATCAGATGTTAACTCGATTTGCTCTTCAGTTAATCCTTCCATTGTGCGGATGTTTAAACCTTTTTCTAAATGCGATTTGTATTTTTCGCATGCATCCAAAACTTTAACAGCTTCTTTGTCGCCAGCTTTTGCTTGTTTAGCAATTTTAAGCATTGATTTTTCAACGGTATCTAAATCTTTCAACTGTAATTCAGTGTCAATGATTTCTTTATCTCTTATTGGATTGACAGAACCGTCTACGTGAATAATATTGTCATTTTCGAAACATCTTAATACGTGAATGATTGCATTGGTACTTTTAATATTTCCCAAAAATTGATTACCTAATCCTTCGCCTTTACTAGCTCCTTTTACCAATCCGGCAATGTCAACTATTTCAACTGTAGCAGGAACAATACTTTGGGGTTTGGCAATTTCAGTAAGGGTTGTTAAACGCTCATCGGGAACAGTAATAACGCCAACATTAGGTTCTATAGTACAAAAAGGGAAGTTAGCAGCTTGTGCTTTTGCATTACTTAAACAATTAAATAAGGTAGATTTTCCAACATTGGGCAAGCCAACGATACCGCATTGCAATGACATATTATTTATTTACTTGGTTTGAATTTTTTTGAGGGACAAAGGTATTAAAATATCTTAATTTAAATTAATTGAAATTCTATTGGAATTATTGACAATAGAATGCTCAACTAACTTTTGGCGATTTCACCAATATCTTTAATAATTTTTGTCGTTAAGTTGCGTGCAGTTGTTTCCGATTTGCTTTCAGCATAAATTCGGATAATTGGTTCTGTGTTTGATTTACGCAAGTGAATCCACTCTTCATCAAAATCAATTTTTACGCCGTCTTCTGTATTGATTGGAAACTTACTGTACTTGTCTTTTATTTTCTCTAACACATCATCTGCATTAATAGAATCGCTCAACTCAACCTTGTTTTTTGAAATGATATAACTAGGGTAAGAAATTTTTAAAGCCTTACAAGTTTTATTAAGTTTAGCTAAATGAGTTAAAAATAAGGCAATACCAACTAAAGCATCTCTTCCGTAATGAAGCTCAGGATAGATAATACCACCATTTCCTTCACCACCTATAACCGCATTGGTTTCTTTCATCACAGTTACTACATTCACTTCACCAACTGCACTGGCAGTGTATTTTCCACCCAATTTTTCAGTAATGTCTTTAAGTGCTCTTGTTGATGAAAGATTCGAAACGGTATTTCCATTTGTTGTGTTTCTTAACACATAATCAGCAACCGCAACTAAAGTATATTCTTCACCAAACATTTCACCATCTTCGCATACAAAAGCCAAACGGTCAACATCGGGGTCAACACTGATGCCTAGATGGCACTTTTCGGTTTTAACCAAAGTTGATAATTGAGATAAATGTTCAGGAAGCGGTTCTGGATTATGAGCGAACAAACCCGTAGGTTCGCAATTGATTTCAACGATATTGTCAACCCCCAATTTTCTTAGTAACATTGGAACAGCTATACCGCCTGAGGAATTGACAGCATCTACAGCGATTTTATAGTTTTTCTCTTTTATTGCAGCAACATCTACTAAAGGCAGTTTAAGAATTTCATCAATATGTTTTTCTAAGTATTGATTGTTTTTTGAATATTTACCCAAAGCATTAATTTCAGCGAACACAAAAGGTTCTTCTTCAACAATTGCAAGTACTTTTTCAGCTTCCGTTGCCGAAATAAATTCACCTTTATTGTTAAGCAATTTTAATGCATTCCATTGTTTAGGATTGTGACTAGCGGTTAAAATAATACCACCATCTGCTTTTTCTAACATTACAGCCATTTCCACAGTAGGAGTAGTAGATAGGCCTAAGTCAATAACATTTAAGCCCATAGCGAGGATTGTAGAAGAAACTAAGTCAGAAATAATAGGCCCTGATACACGCGCATCTCTTCCTAATATTATAGTAGTCCCATTTAGTTCAGTTTTTACCCACCAAGCATAGGCCGAAGCAAATTTAACAACATCGATGGGGGTCAGGTTGTCACCTGTTTTTCCGCCTATTGTTCCTCTAAAGCCTGAGATTGATTTTATTAGTGTCATTTTTTAAAATTGGACTGCAAATTTACTTCTTTTTTGCTTGTACTCTAAAAAGATTACTAACAAGTAAAATGTTGAAAGATTATTGTAATTTTCATGTTAAATTCATATTGTTTTATTAAAAATTTCCTTAATTTGCAGTTGAATGTTGAAAAGAATATGGGTGATTGGTGGAGTTTCTATTTTGCTTTGGACGTGCTTAAGTTTTGATTATCAAACCAAAAAGAAAAACAATGCCGTTTCATTGATGTGGTATAATGTAGAAAATTTGTTCGATACATTGAATGATTTGTCTAAAAATGACGATGATTTTACACCCTCAGGAAAATTGAATTGGAATACTTTTAAATATCAATCGAAAATAAACAATATAGCTCGTGTTATCAAATCTCAATCTAAAGAATTACCTGATTTTTTAGGTTTTTGTGAAATTGAAAATAGACATGTTTTGGAAGATTTGTTTAAAACTGTATCGCCTTTAAACGATTATAATATAGTCCACTTTGATTCACCTGATGAACGAGGAATTGATGTTGGTTTTGCCTACAATAAAAAAAAATGGGTTGTTTTAAATTCTAAACCCATTCCCGTCTATTTTAATAGTCAGCCAAATGGCAAAACTCGTGACTTGTTGTATGTGCAATGTAAGTCGTTAGATAACCTCGATACAATAAATTTTATGCTAGCTCATTTCCCTTCCAGACGAGGAGGCGCTGTGGTTTCGCAAGAAAAAAGAATTCAAGTTGCAGAGGTTTGTTCAAAATGGATGAAAGGTATTGGTGTTGATAAACATTGGATTGTAATGGGTGATTTTAATGATCAGCCTTGGGATGTTTCTTTGTCTAAATCTTTAAATGCACATTCGCTTAATTCTAAACAAGAAACTAATCTTTATAACCTAATGTGGAATTCAAACAAAGAACTAGGGTCTTATAACTACCAAAGAAAGTGGGAGAAGTTGGACCAATTTATTGTAAGTATTTCACTAGTAGAGAAATACAATATTAATGAAAATTCAAACTGTGTGAGTGTCTATAAACCAGATTGGTTGCTCAAGCGAACAAAAAAAGGCAAATTAGTACCTTATAGAAATTATGAAGGAACAGAATGGAAAAATGGTTTTAGTGATCATTTACCAATCGTATTAAAATTAAATTGATAAAATGGCAAAAAAAGTAAAATTAATAAATAGAGAGTTGAGTTGGTTGTCGTTTAACGATAGAGTATTGCAGGAGGCTAATGACAAGACTGTTCCACTTTTGGAGCGATTAAAATTTTTGGGGATTTTTTCATCAAATCTCGACGAATTTTTTAGGGTTAGAGTAGCAACAAACAAAAGATTATTACAAGTTAAAAGCACTAAAGAACAGCCAATTAATAAAAAACAAATTCAAGACTTACTGATTGATATCCATAATAAAGTAATAATTCAACAAGCTAAATTCAATAAAATTTATGAAGATATTATTGATGAGTTAAAAGGGAAAAAAGTTTATTTTATTGATGAAAAGAGATTGAATTCTCAACAATTGCTAGAAGTAAGGAAATATTTTAAAGAGGAAATCATAAATACAATTTTCCCTCTAATACTAGATGTTAAAAGAAGTTTTCCTTTTTTAAGAGACAATACTATTTATTTGGCGTGTAAACTGAGCAATAAGTTGACAAAAGCTAAAAAATTTGCATTAATTCCATTGCCCACTAAGTTGAAAAAACGTTTTTATTTATTAAAAGAGGAGGGTGGAACTACTTATGTGATGTTTATTGACGATGTAATTAGAGCAAATTTAGATGTTATTTTTTCAAGTTTTGAATACGATCAATTTGAGGCTTACACTATTAAATTGACCCGAGATGCAGAAATTGATATTGAAAGTGACTTATCTGTTGATATAGTGGATTATATGAAAAACTCACTAAAACTTCGTAAGAAAGGTGAGCCGGTTAGATTGATTTATGACAATGAAATTCCCAATGATTTGCTCAAATTTATTAATCAAAAATTAAAAATCAAATCTGAAGAGTTAATTCCAGGACAACGTTATCACAATTTTAGGGATTTTATAAGTTTTCCAAGTATAAAAAAGTTGAACTTAAAATATAAACCCGTTGAACCTCTTTATATAAAAGACCTTGACAATGCCCGTTCTATTTTTGATGTAATTAAAACAAAAGACATTTTGTTAAGCCATCCTTATCAACCCTTTGCCTATGTTGTCCGATTGTTGAGGGAAGCTGCAATTGACCCCAATGTAACGACAATAAAAATTACATTATACCGAGTTGCAGAAAATTCGAATGTGGTAAATGCACTTATAAATGCTGTTAAAAATGGCAAAAAAGTAATTGTTTTAATGGAAATTAAAGCCCGTTTTGATGAAGAACATAATATTTTTTGGAGTAACAAATTGAAAGAGGAAGGGGCAACTGTTATCTATGGCATTCCTGGTTACAAAGTGCATACCAAGCTGTGTATAATTGAGAGAAAAGAAAACAAGGTAAGTAATTTTTATGCTCATATGGGCACAGGGAATTACAACGGTGACACAGCCAAAATTTATTGTGACCACTCAATCTTAACATCTAATAAAAAATTGACTGCTGAGATAAACAAAGTGTTTGCATTTATTCAAGATTTTAAACCAGAAAAATATAAGTTTAATCAATTAATTGTCTCTCCAATAAATATGCGTAGTAAATTTATTGAAATGATAGACAATGAAATTGCTCATAAAAAGTCAGGAAATCCTGCCTATATCAAGTTTAAAATGAATAGTTTGGTTGATGAGCAAATGATTGATAAATTATATGAAGCTTCACGAGCAGGTGTAAAAGTTGATTTAATTATTCGAGGTATCTGTTGTCTTAATCCTGACTTTTCTTCAGTCAAAAATCCTATCTCAGCAATAAGTATAGTCGATAAATTTTTGGAACATGCTCGAATTTATATTTTTGGAAATGGGGGTAAAGAAAAAATTTATATGGGTTCTGCGGATTTAATGACCCGTAATATTGACAACAGAGTCGAAGTTACATTCCCCGTTATAGATACAAATATCAAAAATGATATTAGAGCGCTCTTTGATATTCAACAAAGTGATAATACTAAGGCTAGAATAATAGACACTTACCAAATTAACGACTATAAACCAACTAAAGTTCCATCAATTCGCTCCCAAGAAGAATTTTATAATTATCTTAAAATCAAGCACTCTGTATAATAATTATTGTTAAAACTGATATTTATCATTTATTTAGACTAAATCTAAATAAAGTTTGAAAACAACAAATAAAAGTTTTATTGTTGCAGCATAATTTGCAGTCAATCTAAATAATGCTACGCTTCATTTGCTTTCTTTTTCTTTTTGTATTTAGTCATTCGATTTATTCTCAAAAACTAAGTACGAATAATGATTCAACCTATGAACTTGGTTCCATTATTTTCAAGAAAAGTAAACCGAACAGTATTATAGGGAATGTTCCGGGTTCAACGGCTTCATTATCCAAAAATGACCTTAAACTAATAGCCCCGCTTTCTGCCAATGAAATGTTTAGGAAATTTGCAGGGGTGCATGTCGTGGATGAAGAGGGTGTAGGTATGAGAATTAATATTGGAATAAGAGGTTTAGACCCTGATAGAAGTCGTGGTGTTTTGGTTCTTGAAGATGGAATTCCTGTATCTCTTAATCCCTATGGCGAACCTGAATTGTATTACTCTCCTGTGATTGATAGAATGTCTGGTTTGGAAGTAATGAAAGGAAGTGGTCAAATTATCTATGGCCCTCAAACAATAGGAGGTGTTGTAAATTATCTGACCTCAGGAATGCCTGATAAAAATGAATTAAAGGTGAAAATATCAGCTGGTAGTGGAGCTTTGGCTAATTTGCTTATAAACCACAGTGCCAAAATTAATAACAATGTTGGTATTAATACTTCAATAATGCGCAAACGTGCCAATCAATTGGGGTATGTTAGCTTTGGAATTACCGATTTTAATACCAAACTATTCTTAAAACTAAATAAAAAGGCTGATTTAATATATAAGTTGGGCGTTTATGATGAGGTTTCTAATTCAACTTATATTGGATTAACACAAACCATGTTTAATCAAGGTAATCAGGATTTTACTTTAATGTCTCCGGCTGACTTGTTGAAAGTTAGAAGATACTCTTCAAGCTTAACCCATCTGTATAAAGTTAGCAAAAACACTTCCTTACAATCGAATGTGTATGCTTACACAACCTCTAGAAATTGGCAACGTCAGGACTTTAGTTCCTCTAAATCAACAAGCAATCAAACAGGTGTGATTTGGGGAGATACAAGTGTGGAAAATGGTGCCATTTACATGAGAAATCAAAATGCACACAGGGATAGACAATTTCAAGTTTTTGGAATGGAGACTAAGTTGAATCACGAATATTTGTTCTTAAAAAGAGCTTCTGAAGTAAAAGTTGGGGTTCGTTATTTAGCCGAAAAAGCTTTTGAACAAAGAAAAAATGGCAAAAAGTACGATGCTAAGTCAGGGGATTTGGTTGAAGATGAAATCAGAACAGGTAAAGCCTTTAGCGCGTTTGTTCACAATCAAATTTCATTGACTTCTAAAATTATTTTTACAGCAGGTGTTCGATTCGAAAATTATGATTATAACAGAAATATTCTTAGAAATACTTTTAGAGTTAATAACGTAAATAGAATAGTTGATACCAATTTAATTGCCGGAAACAGTATTATGACCATAATCCCCGGAGCTGGTTTGAACTTTAATATTAAACCTAATAATACGATATTTGCAGGGGTGCATAAAGGGTTTGCACCTCCTCGTTTGAAAGATGCAATAACTGCACAAGGGGTTGTTTATCAGTTGGATGCTGAAGAAAGCTGGAATTACGAAGTTGGAACAAGGGGGACTTTCAAACAATTTCTAACCTATGAATTAACAGGCTTTTACATGCAGTTTGAAAACCAAATTATTCCCGTTTCTGAATCATCTGGAGGTACAGGCGCTGGACTAGTTAATGGAGGACAAACAATTCATCAAGGTATTGAGGCTTCTTACAAGTTGAATATCTTAAATATGTTAAGGTCAAAATCGAGGTCAAAATTGCATTTTCAAAACAATCTTTCGTTTATTAAAGCTTTTTATAACAAAGATAGATTTATCAATTCAGGGTCTGAACAAATTAACATTAAAAATAATTATACGCCTTATGCACCTAAGTATTTCCATACTGCTTCATTGAATTATGAATTACCAATGGGATTAGGTTTTGTAGCGAATGCATCCTTCACAGGTGAACAATTTGGAGATGAATTAAATTCAATTGTGCCAAGCAATGATGGCAGAGAAGGAATGATTGAAGCTTTTAAAGTTTTTGATGCTAATGTGTATTATAAGATTAAAAAAATAAACGCTCAATTGACAGGTTCTGTTAAAAACTTGACCAATGAAAGATACATTACTAGCCGAAGACCTCAAGGTATTAGAGTCGGTTTGCCTCGTATCGCTGTTGTTACATTTGAAATGACATTTTAAGATTTTTATTCACCGCTTGTTATTTTGTTGTTATTATTTTAAGAAAACTCATTGTTTTTACTCAAACGAAAATACTAATCTGGTTTTTCTCTTGTAAATTGGCTTTACTTTAATGATTATTTATAAAGTTATTAAATTCAATCTTTGCTATTGGACTAACAAACAGAGCGCCATGTTCACCAACAACAATCTCTACAAACTGTCTATTTTTACAATTTGTACAGTTTAATACCTCTTGTTTAAAAGTTGGCCATGAATACATTTGAATAGGTGAGTCATTTAGTCCTTGAATAAATAAAATATCAGACTTGAATCCATTTGTGAAATTAAGTAATGATCTTTGGAAGTAGGCATTGCTATTGTTGCTTGTTAAGCCATACATGTTTTTAAGTTTAGTGCAGACACTACCTGATTGGATTTGATCATTTTCCTCTAGTTGACATCTGTACACAAGGTTTAAAGGGCCCGGAGCGTTAGCTATTACACCATTTGTTTGATACATTGTATTTAGTCTTGTTACCATATAGCCACCCTGTGAATGTCCACCTAAGAATACTTTTTTTACATTGATGCCTAATTCTTGACTTGCTTTATTTTTCAACCATAACAAGGCAGCTTCACCTTGAACAATGTTATCGCCGAATAAAATATTTTCTTGCTGATATGCTACACTTACAATCATCATATCTTTTCTATTTAATATATCCTTGAATTTGTCAAGTGTATTATTGGCTGCAGTCATTAAGCTACTGTCATACAATACAGTGCCATGAAATACCAATAAGACATCAACATCATTTAATGCAGGTTTGTCGATTATCACATCAACGTCAATATTGTTATAATTTATTGTTCTTGTAATCCTATAACTTGCAGGAGACGAAGGTTCTAAAGTGTTTTTTTTGTTACAAGAGAACAAAAACAACATTATGAATAATTTTATACAATTGATTTTGTAATTATTGGTTAGAAATGTTCTCATTGAAAATATTTAAATCTTTTTGTTTACAAATATACAAGTATCATTCTTCGTCAGGTGGAGGAGGGGCTTGACCTTTTTCTCGCATTTTCTTTAACAACTCCTTTTTGAATTCCCTTTCTGTATGTGGAATCATCGCCACTTTTTTAATAGGAATTACCTTCTTAAGTTTTATTGTGGTTTCCTTGTAAAGTTGATTAATATTCTCATTTAATTGAAAAAAATCATTGAGATAGGCTTCCGCTTGCTTGTCGTCCATAAACGGAATACTGTTGGGTTTGTATTTTTTTCTGAAAGAATCTTTTAGTTCTTTTTCTTTCTTTTTGTATTCATCAAAAATTGGCCAAAATCCTTTTTTCTCAGTTTCTGTTAATGCTAACTTATCATTCAGATACTGCTTAAATAGAACTTTCATTTTTTCATGTTTGGCTTCTTTATTATCGTGTTTAGCGCCTTGACCTTTTTGGGACATTAAATTCAAAGTGCTTAACATTATTAAGCCCATTAATACCATTCTTTTAAATTGATTTTGTATGTTCATTTTGTTTGTTAATTATTCGTATTGATAAAGCAAATCGTCGTCAACATCTTCTAAAATATCGTTGTATTGTGTTTCTTCGTTTAATGAAAACTCCGAGATGTCAAGCGATTCTATCAGGTCTTCTTCGCTTATTTCATTCGTTTCTAAATAGGATTCTATTTCACTCGTTTCTATATTGTTTATGCTTACTAATGGAGCTGTATTTTGAGTGTTGTAGCCATATAAAGCAACGCCTATCATTAAAACAACAGAGGCTGCAACCGACCATTGTATTAATCTAATTTTAAATAGTTTACCCGTGTTATTCTTTTCAGTTTCTAAGCGATTTAAAATTACATCATTCAACTGATTGAAATACTCCGGTGGGGTATTGAATTCAAATTGTGATATTGGTTTGTTTTCTTTCATGTTGTTTGTATTTTGACTCATTCGTTTAGTAAAAGTTTAATCTGGATTGATTATTTTCTTTATTTTTTCTACAGCAAAATGATAACTTGCTTTTAAAGCGCTCTCACTTGTTCCTGTTATGTCACTTATTTCTTTGTAACTCAATTCATCAAAGTAGCGGTAATTGAATACAAGCCTTTGTTTTTCTGGCAATGTTAAAGTTGCGGAAATCAGATTTTTAAAAATCTCATCTGAAGAAATTGTTTCTCCTTGTGTAACCATCGATTGATATTGCCCATCTTTGTCCAAATAATCATCAATATTGTAGTGCTTCTGATTCCTTTTTAGTAAACTGATTGATTCATTGTAGGTTATTCTGTAAATAAAACTGCTTAACTGACTTTGAAATTTAAAACTATCTGCATGTTTCCACAACTTAATAAAAACCAATTGACAAACTTCATCAGCATCCTGATGGATTAGAACAATCCTTCTGGCTTGGTGATAAATTTTATACTTAAATCGGTTAATAATTTCATTGAATAGATGGTTTGCTTTGCCGTTATTTACAAATTCTTTGAATAAATCATTGTCCGAAATTGTTTCTTTGTTTCTCAATCTTTACTTTTGACGAAGTTAATGTGAAATAGTTTAATGCCTAAATCTTTTTTTTATCTTTTATTGGTTTTTTTGCTATTGTCATGCCATAAGCCTGAAACTAAGTTGGCTAATAGTCAGCCGTTTGAATGGTCTGATTCAACTTCAGTTTACTTTTTCCTCAATACCGAATGTCCACTTTGTAACCGATTAGTTGGACGATTCTCTTTTTACCAAAAACAGTATCCACTTGTACAATTTTATTATATTTTTTATGATGATCAAAACATGGAAAGTCGCCTGTCTTTCCTTCATTCCGACTCAATTAAATCCTCACAAATTATTATTGACTCACAATTGGAAATTTACAATGCCTTTAAACCTGAAGTAACCCCACAAGTTGTAGTTGCTCAAAATAAAAAAATCGTTTACAGCGGTTTGTTGGATGACCGATTTACTGAATTGGGAGTCATTCAATCAAAAATATATATAGATTATTTGTCAAATGCCTTAAATTCGCTGATGAAAAATGAACCTATTAAGGATGTCCAAACCAAAGCTGTCGGGTGTTTTATTGAGCCTATGTAGTGTCTTTTTTTCATGCAATGACATTACGTTTTCTAAGGATATAGCACCTATTATTAATCAAAATTGTACTCCTTGTCATAATCCTAATGGTGGTGCACCTTTTTCGTTAATTACTTTTCACGACGTAAAAAAAAGAGCGAAAATGGTAGCATTTGTTACCCAATCTAGATATATGCCACCATGGCCTGCAAATCCTCAGTATTCTCACTTTGTCAATGAACGCGTTCTGTCAGAAAATGACATACAACTCATTCAAGATTGGTATAAATCTGGAGCTAAAGCAGGAGATACTTCGGGTTTAAAAACACCTGATTTTCCAGTGTATCAATCGATTTTAGGTAAACCGGATATGGTTATTTCATTACCGCCTATTGATATATTGCCCAATCAGTTAGACCAGTTTTTAACTGTTAAAATTCCTTATCAAATTGATAAAGAAAGAATTGTAAAAGCTGTAGAATTTATTCCCGGACAAAAAAAGGTTGTCCATCATTTCAATGGTCATTATTTGGGTTTTAATGATTTAACCAATCCTTTTGATGGAAATAGAGTTGCTTCTATTGAATCTCCTGATTTTATAAATGAATTTGCTCAACTTAAATTGTTGAACAACGACCAAACAACTCCTGAGAGAATTCATTCTGCGGTAAACTATCTTCCAGGTTCTTTTGGTGTTAAATATCCGGATGGAATAGGAGGGTTTGTGCTTAAAAAAAATGGGGCTTTCGTAGGCAATGATATTCACTATGGACCTTCCTCAAAACGACTAACCGATAGCTCTAAACTGTATTTGTATTTTACCGATAAACCTATTAAAAGAAATACTTATGAGCTGATGTTGGGGACAAATGGTGTGTCTCCTATAGTTCCACCTTTGGTTGTACCTCCCAATAAAATAAGCAATCATGTTAGCGAAATTACCATTTATAATTCCATTTCTGTACTAACGATTAACCCACACATGCACCTCATTGGTAAATCATTTAAAGCTTTTGCAGTTAAACCAAATGGTGACACAATTCCCTTAATTGAAATTCCTAAATGGCGCTTTCAATGGCAATATTTCTACACATTTAAAAAGCCTGTTAAAATTCCTAAAGGCAGTAGAATTATTGTAAATGCCTCTTTTGATAATACCTCAGCCAATCCAAATAATCCCAATAAACCACCACAAAAGATTGCCGAAAGACTTGAAAACGGTGGTGCTAGTATGCGCACCACCGATGAAATGCTTCAGTTTATTATCACTTATATGAATTACGAGGATGGGGATGAAAACATCAGTTTAGAACCTTAGTCTAAAGTTTATTTCTGAAAATAATCTGATTCTCAATTGCATCTACAACAATTATGTCCTCTTTCTTGATTTCATTCATTAAAATTTTCTTAGACAATTCATTTAATACTCTTTTTTGAAGTACTCGTTTCATTGGACGCGCCCCAAATTGTGGGTCATATCCCAATTGTGCCAACCAATCAATAGCTTCTTCGGTTATTTCTATATCGAAACCACTCTCTTTAAGTTGTTTGGTTATTGAATTCATTTGAATTTTAACGATTTCATGGATGTGTTCTCGACTTAAAGGCTCAAACATAATGACTTCATCTATTCTATTCAAAAACTCTGGTCGAATCGTATTCTTTAATGCTTGATAAACTTCACTTTTGGTTTTAGCCATTACATCAAGTTTGTTGTCATCGTTTATTAATTCAAAGTTTTCCTGAATAATATGAGAACCGATATTACTAGTCATAATCACTATTGTATTTCTGAAATTGGCAGTACGTCCTTTGTTATCCGTTAATCTGCCATCATCTAACACTTGAAGCAAAATGTTAAACACATCTGGATGTGCTTTCTCTATCTCATCTAACAACACTACAGAGTATGGTCTTCTTCTAACGGCCTCGGTTAATTGTCCGCCTTCATCATAACCAACATATCCCGGAGGTGCTCCAATCAATCGACTTACAGTGTGTTTTTCTTGGTATTCACTCATGTCTATTCTAACCATGGCATTGTCATCATTGAATAAAAAGGATGCCAATGCTTTGGCTAATTCTGTTTTACCTACCCCTGTTGTTCCTAAAAATATAAACGATCCTATAGGTCTTTTTGGGTCTTGTAATCCAGCTCTACTTCTTCTAACCGCATCTGAAATGGCAGCTATAGCTTCATCTTGTCCAACAACCCTTTGGTGTAATTCGGCTTCCAAATGAATTAGTTTTTCTCGTTCACTTTGCAACATTCTGTTCACCGGAATACCAGTCCACTTACTCACCACTTCTGCAATATCCTCAGCGTCAACCTCTTCTTTTACCATAGGTTTGTCGCTTTGTATATCGGCTAACTTTGATTGTAATTCAATTACTTGGTTTTCTACTTCCTTAATTTTTCCATATCTCAATTCAGCTACTTTTCCAAAATCTCCATTTCTTTCCGCTTGGTCTGCCTCGTATTTGAATTGTTCAATCTGTCCTTTTGCTGTTTGAATCGATTCAACAACCTCTTTTTCTCTTTTCCAACGGGCATTCAAAGTCGAGCGGTTTTCATTCAAATTGGCTAATTCTATGTTGAGCTTTTCTAACTTGTCAGTATCATTTTCTTTTTTAATGGCTTCTCTCTCAATCTCTAATTGCATTATTTTTCTGTTCATTTCGTCCAATTCCTCAGGCAATGAATCTATTTCAATTCTGAGTTTTGAGGCCGCTTCATCCAACAAGTCAATAGCTTTGTCGGGTAAAAAACGGTCACTGATATATCGGGCCGACAATTCAACAGCATTGATAATGGCTTCGTCCTTTATTCTTACTTTGTGATGGACTTCATATCTCTCTTTCAATCCACGTAAAATAGAAATAGCATCTTGAATATCAGGTTCTTCGACCATTACTTTTTGAAAACGTCTTTCTAATGCTTTGTCATTTTCAATGTATTTTTGATACTCAGCAAGCGTAGTTGCACCTATCGATTTAAGTTCTCCTCTTGCCAAAGCAGGTTTTAATATGTTGGCCGCATCCATTGCGCCTTCACTTTTTCCAGCTCCTACTAAGGTGTGTATTTCATCTATAAATAAGATAATTTCACCATTGCTTTTAATTACTTCGTTTACAACTGCTTTTAATCGCTCCTCAAATTCCCCTTTGTATTTTGCACCAGCTATTAATGCACCCATATCCAAACTATAAATAGTTTTGGTTTTTAAATTTTCAGGTACATCTCCTTGAACGATTCTTCTTGCCAATCCCTCAGCAATTGCTGTTTTACCTACTCCAGGTTCGCCTATTAATACAGGATTATTTTTGGTTCTACGACTTAAAATTTGAAGGACTCTTCTGATTTCTTCATCGCGTCCAATGACAGGGTCAAGTTTGCCTTGAGAAGCCATTTGGTTAAGATTTAATCCATATTTTTTTAAAGCATTGTATTGCTCTCCACCACCTTGCGAACTTACTTTACTGTCTCCCTTAAGTTCTAAAATTGCTTTTTTAGCATCACTCAATTTGATGCCAGCATCCTTCATTAGGTTGCCAACGTTGTCATTATTGTTTATTAACGATAAAATGAGATGTTCAACTGAAACATATTCATCTCCCATTTCTTTCATCATCTTCTCAGCATACATTAATGTATTTGAACTAGAATTAGAAAGTGTTTGATTAGGAGCTCCACTGACTTTAGGATATCCATTTAAGATGGCATCGTTTGCTATTTTAACACGGTTTAAATTGGCCCCAACTTTACTGAAAAGATAGGAACAGATTTCATCGTCATTTTCCAAAATGCCCTTTAATATGTGAGCGTTTTCAATGGTAGGATGGTTGTTTTCAAATGCCAATTGTTGTGCTGATTGAATGCACTCTTGGGCTTTTATTGTGAATTTATTAATGTTCATACTTTTTTGATTAATAATTCTCAAATATTAACCCACACAATAAAACACTGAAAAAATGTCAATTATTAAGTCATTTTGACCTTAAAAGTTAAAAATCTCTTTCTCAAATAAAGACAGATTTTCAGTAGTGACTACAATTTAATCATAGTCTTGCTCAACTGACCGATAGGTGTAACCAATTGATAATAATAATTTCCATTGGCCAAACCTTCTCCATCTAAATGAAAATGATGTAAACCTTCTTCTTTGTATTCATCAACTAAAGTTAATAGCAATTGACCTTGATGATTGTATAGTTTTAACTCAACAGGACCTCCCGGAGAATAAAAATCAATTGTTGTTTTTGATTTAAATGGGTTAGGGTAATTCTGCGACAGTTGAAGTCTACTGATTTTGTGTTTGTCTTTAACATTTACTTGTTGCTTGAAAATAGCAATCGTGTTGAAAGATTTTAATAAAACATCTTGTTGAACAACAGAGGCGTTGGTTTGAAACCAATCTTGTAAAACACTAGCATATACTTGTCTAAAGTCATATTGCATTGGTATATTGTCATTAACAGTAACATTGCTAGGTATTTGAGGGTTACTTCCCAATACCGTAGGATTAACTTGAGTTCCAAAAACAATTAAAGGTGCAGCCGCTCCATGGTCTGTACCATTGCTGTCATTACTTTTTATGCGTCGTCCAAACTCACTGTAAGTCATACCTGCAACACGGTCGGCAACACCCAATAATTCACAATCTTTTTGAAATGCTGAAATAGAGTCTGAAAGTGTTTTTAATAAATTGGCATGCGCTCCCGTTTCGTTGCCTCCAGTTGTAGCAACTTGATTGGCATGTGTGTCAAATCCGCCCAAACTAACTGTGTAAATTGGGGTTGTCAATCCACCCGCAATTAGGTTAGCTACAATTTTCAACTGATTTGCTAAATTATTATTAGGATAAGTTGCTTTATTGCTGGCACTTAAGGCTGCACTTTTTACAGTTGTGTTATAACTTTGAGTCTGTTGTAAAATTAGTCTTACATAAGTTAGCTCATGTCCCATCGGTGTATTGGGAGCTGGATCTACTGTTCCTGACACTAATTCATAAAAAGACTTAGGGTCAGAAATAGCCATCCCCGTGTTGGTGGTTTGCCCCATTAACATGGTTGAAACTGTGTAACCTATAGATATAGCTAGTGGGTCGGGACTTTCTGTGTTAGGATAGTTTTCGGGAAAGTTAGGGTGTAAGTGTTGGTTGTAACGACCTGCCCAACCTGATGTAAGGAATTGGTTACTGTCACTTGCTGTATGCCAAATATCGGTTGACCTAAAATGTGAAAAATTAGGATTTGGATACCCTACAGATTGAACAATATTTAATTTACCCTCATTGAACATCGTTTGAAGTCCCGCAAGGGAAGGATGTAAACCAGTGCCATTAATTCCATTCAGTTTTAAAACTTTGGATTCTGGAATCAATACATTACTTCTGAGTGAGCTTAAATTAGAATATTGGTCGGTAGGAATAACCGTGTTTAGTCCATCATTACCACCATTTAGTTGTATCAATACAAACACTCTACCATTTTGTGCAGAAGCTTTAGCGATAGCTTTCAACATTGGAGTTGCAGCATGTGTTTTAAAACTAAGACCGTCTATTACAAAAGGCATTACACCTGCAAGAGCTGCTTTTTTTAAAAATTCTTTTCTTTTCATGTTTCGTTTATTTTAAGCCAATTGATTTTCAGCAAGGTCCAGTAAATATTTTAACATCATAGTTAATCCAAAAACGACTATGTTTTTCTTATCATTATCCGTTGGATTGGCAATGTGGTCGTTCCAAAAATTTGTCCAGTAAAAATTTTCTGTTAAACCAAATAACAAAGTGCTTTCTTTTAGTTTATTTTTACTTTCTGTAGAAAGGTCCATGGCATACAGTAAATTGATGGTGTCTTGTATTAAGGCATCTGGGTTTTCTGGATTTGGGAATTGTTTGGCAAATGCAATAACATCGGCAGTAATTTTTCCACCGCCTGTAAAATCAATTCCATTACCTATCGTTGCAACCGTGTATAAAATACGTTTGGGAAGTGTATCTGAGTTGAGCCACAGTTGATGAAATTGCGGCGTTTGATAATAGGCAGGCCATCCTGAAACATTTGGTGGATTTCCAACATTCATACCAGTAAGCGCAATTGCACCCCATAACGTGTAATATGAACTATACTCTTGTTCTATTGTGGAATTTGGTATAGATGCATTAAAGTATTTGCAAAATGAAGACATCACATCTACAGGGTTTTTAATCATACAACCGATGTTTCTATCGTCGTAAAAATGTTCACTTTTTAACAATGCCGTAACCACAGGTTTTAATTCCCAATTTTGTTTGAATAAATTAGCTAAAGGAATAATAACATTGGTTTCTATGCTTGAATCAATAACATAATAGACGAAATATCGGTATAATTTTCTAACTATAAACCTTGCAATAATGTCTTCTTTGGTGAAAATCATATTGATGAGTTCATCTGTTTCGTTAGCGCCATTAACACCAGTTTGTCCATTTATTACTTTATTGTTGTAAAATGACGAGAATGTTTTTGAACCTGTATCATGTTTTTGGGGGTTGAAAAAAGAACCCAATGTATTAATGTCAATGCTCCATCCTGTAAGAACCTTTGCTGCAGCCTTAACATCATCTTCAGTATATTGAGTTTCAGCCGATTTGCCAAGAGTGAACAACTCCATTAATTCTCTTGCATAATTTTCATCAGGTGCTGTTTTGGTATTAACGTAGCCATTTAAATAAAACAACATTGAAGTATCAATAGTAATTTTTTTAATTAGGTCCTTGAAATTTCCTAAAGCATTTTCTCTTAATAGTTTATGGTGATTGTAAGCAATAATAGGAGAGGGAATCTCTTCTGTTTCAGTCGCAAAATGATTGTGCAAGAAAAGTGTCATTTTTTCCCTTATATGCCTGTCAGGATTAATGATTAACTTCATGTGCCAAGAGTAAATTGAGTCTCTTCTTTGTCTTATAAAATTAAAATCATCAGGCCCATTGACCCATGTAGAGCCTGCGGGAATATTAGGATCTGTCTCTCGTGGATTATTGTAGGCATTCACAGGAGGGAGTGGTTGTGTTGTTGGAATATCCATTATATAATCCACAGCATCACTCATTGATTTGGTTTTAAAAAAATCTAAATCAGCTTTTGTATAACCAAATAAGGCCCTTCTTAATAAATGTTTTAGTTTTTTTTCATCCCAAGTTCCTGTATATGGGGCAACAGATGCTGTACCCAGTTCTAAATGGTCAGGGATTTTCTGATTTTGAAATTGCTCAACCGGAATAGATACAGGCGGTTTTTTTTCGCTTACAATTTGGTTTAAAAATGAACGTCTTTTCATATTTGTTATTCCAAAAATAATTATTTTATGGTATATTTATAACAAATATAAATAAATTCAAATTAAATAATAAAGAAAATTGTGAAAAATTATTTCCACACCGTCAATTAAACTGTTTGTTTTAAAAGAATTTCCATCAGTTTTTCAAAACTATCATACTGTTTCTGACTGTAGTAATTACAAGTAATTCCCAACATATTGGTATTGTTGTTAAATCGATGTTCAATGGTAATATTTCCAAATAATAAAAAAGCATTGTTTTTAATGGACTCTTCGTATGGAACATCTGGTTTTAAATAATGTCTGTAAATAGACAGTAATGCTTCTGATTTTGAGGATTCAACTCGCTCATCACTCATGTATTTATAATACTTATTTTGAGTTAATACAGTGAAAAAATAATCCATCAAAAAACTAAAAGTATCAATTGGGAGGGAATTGTCGTTCCAGCACAAGGTTGTTTGTGATGAAGTTTTAGAGATTGTAAAGCCATCATTTTCTTCTCCAAGTAGTTCATCTGACATTAATTGATTAAAGATATTCAAAATTTCTTCCTTCTGATTTACTAACCAATGTTGATAATGTTTATCAAAATTTAAACTTCTTATTAATACTTTTGTTTGCATGTAATGATTGATAACAATTCAACGAATGTTTAGGTTTTATATTTTACATTTATTTACGTTGAATTAAGAAAAATCATTTATTAATAAATTACAATGAATATTACATTTTATGGTGCCGCACAGCAAGTAACCGGAAGTATGCACTTATTAACGCTTAATAGTGGTTACAAGGTTTTGATTGACTGTGGTTTGGATTACGAGAATAGAAATGATTTTGAAAAAAATAATAGAAATTTCCCCTTTTTGCCGAACGAAATTGACTTACTGATTTTAACCCATTCTCACATCGACCACTCAGGAAATATTCCCAATTTAATCAGTCAAGGTTATAACGGTCAAATAATTTGTTCTGAACCAACAGTTGAACTTACCACCAATTTATTGCTCGATTCTTTGAATGTTCAGCTAATTGAAACAAGAAAACACAAGGGTAAAAAAAACAAGTTCAAAAAAGTAAATACCAAAAGCGACGCTAAAGCACTATACCAAAAAGTTCATATCAATCAAACGAGTGATGCAATGGTTGCTTTGGCATTTAATAAACCATTCATTGTAAATAATGAATTAACAATTGAACTGTTTGAAGCAGGACATATTTTAGGGGCGGCTTCTGTTAAGTTAACTATTCATGAAAATGGAGAAACTAAAGTTATTGGTTTTACGGGTGATTTGGGAAATTACAATTCTAAATTAGTTAAAGATCCTACTCCAATGCCGGGATTAGATTACCTGGTTACTGAAAGTACTTATGGTGGAAGATTGCACACACCTCACAATGATGCAGAAGCATTACTGTTAGAATACATCAATGCAACTTGTGTTAAATATGGTGGTAAATTGGTAATTCCTGCTTTTAGTGTTGGAAGAACGCAATCTATTATATTTACATTAAAGCAATTGTCTATCAAAGGTTTGCTTCCTGAAACTATTAAGATTTATACCGATAGTCCCTTGGCTATTAAAACAACTAGATTGTACGACAAATACAAGAAATACCTCAATGAAGAAGCGCAATTGTTTACCAAAGAACACGGCGATTTATTCAATTTCCCTAATTTGTATGTGATTGAAAACTCTAAAGACAGTGAATTGATAAGTTTAACTCCCGAGCCAGCGGTTATTGTTTCTGCAGCCGGGATGGTAGAAGGTGGAAGAATTCAAGAACATATCAGAAATCATATCAGTGATGCATACAGTACGATATTAATAGCGGGATTTTGTGCAGAGGGTACTTTTGGTCATGAATTATTGATGGGAAAACCAATGGTGTTTATCAATAATAAACCCAAACAAGTGTATGCCAAAATAGCAAGAACCGACGTTTTTAGCGCACATCCTGACCAAGATGGTTTGATGAAATTTTTGAATGATTGTGACTATAAATCCTTGAAAAAGATATTTTTAGTTCATGGAGATTTGAATAGTATGCAAAAGTTTAAAGACAAAATAGCATTGGAAAGTGTTGTACTTCCTGCTTATGAAGATTCTTTTACACTTTAATTATTCTATTCGATACCCAATTCCTTTTTCTTTGCCTCCATTAGCGAATCTTCGTTCTGTATAATTGTTTCTACAGACTTAACTTCGACATTCTCTACAGAGTCTTTTACTTTTGTTTCTTCGGTCGTCTTGCTTGAATTACAAGCTGTTATCACAAAATTTAAGAGAAAAGATAGTATAATTATTTTTTTCATGTTTATTCTTTTGAGGCAATCATTTTTGAAACCAAAGACTGTTTTTCTACTTTTTCAGCAATCCATAATCCTCCAAAATGTAAAACAATAAAACTTATTAAATAATACAAAGACAGTTTGTGAATAGTTTCCATGGTTTCATGCAAGTCATCAGGTCCAAATTCAATCAATAATCCAGTTAAGAGTGAAACAAACATTAGAAAGTAAAAACTTAGATAAACCCAAGCTTGAAACTTTTGTTTCATTGTTAATCCATCTTGAAAAGGATTAAGAAAAATCATTTTACCGATACTTGCCATTAATAAGCGAAGTAAAAATACAAATACCAAAAAATAGCCTGCGTAAACATGCCACTGCCACATTTCGTTTCTTATTTTTTTAGCTATTTTTATGCTTGCATCTTTTTCAATAACGATGTCAATTTTAGCCAATTCGGTTTGCAATATTGTGGACATTACATCTTTGTTCATCCAGTTTAATCGCAAAAATATAGTTAAAGAGATGACGAAAATCCCTAGGGCTAATAACCAATGGGTAAGTCTGAACCAAATATTGTAGTTTCTGTAGTTTGATTGCATTGTTAGTGAATGTGTTTACTCAACCAATGTTGTTTTAATGGTAATTTAAATTCTGTTTGTAAGTCTGACAAAAAATTGATTGTTAAATTATAGAAATGGGTATCATCAGTGATTGTGCTGTTTTTATAAAGGTTTGATATGTCCTGAAAATGACAATATTCTATACCATTTCCATTGTGATAGGGAAGTAACATTTTATCGAAAATGTTAACATTCAAAAAGTTAGAAATTTCTTTTAAAACATGTACACTTTTGTCAATACTACAACCAGTAGCCGTATTTTGAGATTCATCTACACACAGCACTATAAAATGTTCATCGATAATATCAAATGCAGATTTAAGTTGTTGATTGTGTGCAGTCCAATCTTTGCAAAAATGCTCTAGTTTTGAAGTAACAAAATCTTTTTTTTCTCCTGTAATTGGGACGCTCGAAAAGTAAATCCAGATTTTAGAGTGTGTTGAAAAGTGTTTCATTAGGATTGATGTATTAAATGAGATAGTTTGTCTAGTTCTTTAAGCATTTCATTAATTTTGAATTTCAATTCACGTTTTTTTAACGATTGATTGGATTCATCATCATTTGAGAGTGCTTGTTCTGCAATACTTTTAACTTTTAGTTTATATTCTTGCTCTTTGATTGTGTTATTTTGAATTTCAATTAACTTTTTTAAGCGTTCAATTTCTTTATTTTTTTGTTTAATAATGGCGGATAACTCACTATTGCTCGAGTGAATTGATGCAATCTTTGACTTTATTGTTTCCAAACGTTGAATTATCGCTTCCATAAACTAAATTATTTTCGAATAATTGCTTTTAATTGATTTTCAAATTGAGTCATTAATAATTCCATTTGTGGATCTATTTCCTCGTCAGTTAGTGTTTTTTCTTTGTTAAAAAACTCAAAACTCAAACTCATGGATTTTTGGTTTGATTCTAATGGTTTACCCTGATAAACGTCGAAAACATTGGTGTTTATCAAGTGCTTAATCCCCGCTTTCTTTATTATTTTCTCAACTTCAATAAAATTCACTTGTTTTTCCAATACCAAACTCAAATCTCTTCTAACGCTTGGTAAAACAGGAATATCTTCAAGTTTAAATGCCTTTTGCGATTTGTTTTTATCCAAATCATGCCAATAAATGATGGCATAATAAACATCATCTTTCAAGTTGAAAACCTTTAGGGTTACAGAATCTACTTTTTCTATTTTTACTTGTTTGATTGGAGTTTGATAAAAATCACAAATTCTAGAAACTATAGATTTTAAAAAGTAATAGTCGGCTGGTTTTTGTTTGCTTTCCCAACTTTCGTTGTGATTGTTGCCCGAACAAGCAATGATTAATTGATCTTGCTCTGCAAAACCTTCTTCTTTATTGATATAGGTTTTTCCAAACTCAAAAAAATGGGTGTTATTCTGTTTTCTATTTTTGTTGTATGCAATGGATTCTAATGTTGAATAAAGTAAATTTTGACGCATTACATTCATTTCACTACTCAGAGGATTGCTCATGTAAACCAATTTCGACTTATCTTCATAATACTTGTCTGAACTCAATGAATTGGTCATTATTTCATGAAATCCCATTCCAACGAGCAAACTTGTAATTTGTTTTTGAGTTTGAAACAGTGTGTTGGCAGGTCTGTAGTCAAGTGACATTTGAATCTGCTTATTCAAAGGAATTTGGTTTAACCCATAGATTCTTAGGAGTTCTTCAATAACATCAATGTCTCTTGTTACATCTCCTTTGAATCTTGGCACTAATAATTGCCAATTATCACCTTCGGCTTGACTTATCGTAATTCCTAATCCATTTAAAATTTGTCGGATACGTTCTTCAGGAATATCAATTCCAGCAATTTTTTTAATTTTAGAAATGGAAAGTTTAACATTGAATGGATGTAATGTCTCTGGATAAAAATCAAAATAAGTACTAATTTCAATAGATTGACCCAATAATTCAGTTAATAAATAAGCAGTTCTTTCAAGCGCTTTCACAGTCATTTCAGGGTCGGTTCCACGTTCAAAACGATAAGAGGAATCGGTTGAAATTCCATGTTGTTTAGCGGCTTTTCTAACAGTATCTGGCGAAAAATAGGCACTTTCAATTAGTATGTTTTTTGTTTGTTCGGTTACACCACTGTTTGAACCTCCATAAACTCCCGCCATACACAAATGTTGCTTATCATCAGAAATCATCAACTCATTGCCTTTCAAATTGTATTCACTACCGTCTAAAGCAATGAATTTATCACCAACTTTTGAAAAATCAATGCTTAATGATTGATTGTTAATTTTATCCAAGTCGAAAAAATGAAGCGGTTGTCCCAATTCATGCAAAACATAATTACTCAAGTCAACCAAGTTATTAATCGATTTAATGCCAATTGTGTTTAATTTATTTTTTAACCATTCAGGGCTTTCTGCAACTTTTACATTTTTTACAATTATTGCCGAATATCGCGGAGCAGCAGAAGTTTGCTTTACATTAATATTAACAGGAAAATTAGCGCTTGCTTGTAAAGGAAGGCTAGATAATGTGTTTAATGGTAAGTTTAAAACTGTAGCCAATTCTCTTGCAACGCCTAAATGAGAGGCCGCATCACCACGATTGGCGGTTAATCCAATTTCAAATACAACATCATTTTCGACTTTAAAATAATCAGCAACAGAAGTGCCTATTTGGATGTCGTTAGGGAGTATTTTTATTCCATCATGACTTTCACCTAAACCAATTTCGTCTTCGGCACATAACATTCCCTCACTTGCTTCACCTCTAATTTTTGCTTTTTGAATGGTAAAAGATTCTCCTTTTAGAGGATAAATTGTTGTTCCAACGGTGGCAACAATTACTTTTTGACCTTTGGCAACATTTGGTGCCCCGCATACAATAGACAATAAAGCACCATTACCAACATCAACTTTAGTTAAGCTTAATTTATCAGCATTTGGATGTTTTTCACATTCCATTACTTCACCAACAACCAGACCTTTTAAACCACCCTTAATGGATGAAATTTCTTCATAACCTTCAACCTCAAGCCCTGTTGAAGTTAGTATTTGTTCAATCTCAACAGGATTCAAATCAAGTGATACTAGGCTTTTTAGCCAATTCAATGATATACGCATTCTGTTTGCGAATATAATAGTTAATGATTAAATAGTTAAAAGTTAATAGTAGAAAAATTGAATTCAATATTATTGCTAAAATTATAGCATAGTCGCTTATTGTATTAGAAATTGTAATATGTTTGCAACAATAATAGATTGTATGAAAAAACTTGCATTACATTGGAAAATTTTACTTGGAATGGCCATGGGTGTTTTGGTTGCCATTTTGTTAATTCAATTTCCTTTTGGTAAATCATTCGCACTTAACTGGATTAAACCTTTTGGAAATATATTCATTAATGCTCTAAAAGTTATAGCTGTTCCATTAATTTTAGCATCACTCATTAAAGGTGTTACCGATTTAAAGGATATTTCTAAATTATCAAAAATGGGATTCAAAACCATTGGAATTTATTTGATAACAACTGTCATTGCAGTTTCTATTGGACTTGTTATGGTTAATATTCTTCAACCTGGAGATTTTTTAGAACAATCTACAAAGCAAGAACTTCTCAAAAACTTTGAAAGTGAAGCCCAATCGAAAATAGAAATGGCCGAAACCCAAAAAAGTCAAAGTCCTTTAAAAGCCATTGAAGATATTGTTCCTTCAAATATTGTTAAAGCAGCCTCAGACAATGGCAATATGCTTCAAGTAATTTTCTTTGCAATACTAATGGGAATTGGTTTGATTTTAATACCACAAGAAAAAGCAAAACCATTGATTGATTTTTTTGATAGCCTCAATGAGTTGATTTTGAAAATTATTGATTTAATAATGAAAGTTGCTCCGTTTGGAGTATTTGCATTAATGACAGCTTTGGTTGTAGAATCTCCCTCTATTGATTTGTTTAAGGCCTTGGGTATTTATGCCTTAACCGTAATTTTAGGATTGGCAGTTATTATGTTATTTTACTTTTTTTTGGTGTATGTATTTACCAAAAAAACTCCAAAATTCTTTATGAATGGGATGTTACCTGCTCAACTTTTGGCATTTTCAACAAGCTCAAGTGCTGCTACGTTACCAGTTACAATGGAAAGGGTAGAGGAACATTTAGGAGTTGACGAAGAGGTTGCAAGTTTTGTATTGCCAATTGGTGCCACAGTAAATATGGATGGAACTAGTTTATATCAAGCAGTTGCAGCTGTTTTTATTGCACAAGCATTTGGTATGGATTTGTCTTTATATACACAGTTAGGAATTATTGCTACAGCCACATTGGCTTCTATAGGAAGTGCAGCCGTTCCAGGTGCAGGAATGGTCATGTTGGTTATTGTTTTAGCTCAAGCTGGAATTCCTGAAGCTGGATTGGCATTAATATTCGCGATTGACAGACCATTAGATATGTTTAGAACTACTATTAATGTTACCGGTGATGCTGTTGTTGCAATGATTATTGCAAAGTCAGAAGGATTGCTTCACGAACCAAAAGAGGAAAACTAATTTGGGTTTTCTGTTAATAGTTGGTGTAGGTTTATCACCTGATTTTCTAACGAGTGGTTTTCATCATTGTAAATGATATAATCAACAAGTTTCATTTTTTCTTCATCAGGCATTTGTTGTTTAATGCGATTTAGTACTAATGTTTCATCAATGCCATCCCTTTGCATTACACGTTTTATACGTAGTTCAATAGGTGCATAAACCAATACAATGCGGTCAACTGTATTTTTACTTTCAGTTTCAAGCATTATTGCAGCTTCTTTAATCACATAAGGCGAGGCTTGGTGTGTTAAACAAAAAGATTCCCAATCATTAAATACATAAGGATGTATAATGTGATTGAGAATCTTAAGCTTTTGAGAATCTTTAAAAACGATATTTGAGATATACGGTTTATTGTATTCCCCATTAATAAAACTATCTTCACCAAAATGAAGAATAATTTCTTTTTGTAATTCTTTTTGATGATTGACTAAGTATTTAGCTCTTTCATCTGCATTGTAAATGGGAATACCAAGCTGAGCAAAATGTTTGCAAACAGTGGTTTTCCCACTTCCAATGCCACCTGTAATGCCAAGTTTAATCATGGCAAAATATAATTAAGCTTGTTTGTTTAACGGTGCACTTAAGTCAGCCGAAATTGAAGCTTTTTCTAATTTTAATTTAGACATTCCTTCCGTTTCAACTACTATTGTTGCATCATCAACAGAATACACTTTTCCGTGAATTCCACCGGTTGTAACAATTAAATCACCTTTTTTTAAACCTTCAACAAAGGTTTTTTGTAATTTTACTTTCTTTTGTTGAGGACGGATCATGAAAAAATACATAACCACGACCATTAAACCCATCATTATAAAAAATGAGGTTTGACTTCCTCCTTGTGCAGGAGCTTGCATTAATATAGATAAATGTAACATATTGAATTATTATTCTTGATTTTGAACCGCTCTAACGTTAGCTCTGAAATTTAAAACGATTTTGTTGTCTGGAATGTTGGCATACACTGTCACCATTTTGTTGTTAACACCTGAACGACCCTCACTGTCAAAAACTACTTTTATATCTCCAGTTTCTCCTGGTTTGATTGGTTGTTTTGGCCATCTTGGAACAGTACATCCACAAGCTGCTTCACAATTGTTAATTAATAAATCAACTTTTCCAGTGTTTTTAAACGTAAAAGTATGTTCTACTTTTTGTTTTTCAATAATATCACCAAAATCGTGGTTTAAATTATCAAAAGTTATTTCAGTAAGCATCTCTGTTGTTTTTGCAGGATCGCTTGAAGTCGAAGGGTTTTCTATCATATCAACCGATACATTGTTAGTTTCACTTGCAGGTTGATTGCCGCAAGAACTCATAACAGTTAGAATGAAAGATGTGCCTAAAGTAAGTGCTATGTTTTTTTTCATATTGATATTTATATTTGTTTGCAAAAATAATAATATTAATCGTTTTTCAATCCAATTCCTGATTTTATCAATTTACCATCATCAACTAATAGTTTTCTGATTTTGTCTAAAACGCCATTCAAAAATACGTGACTTTTGGGAGTACTGTAAACTTTGGCAATATCTAAATACTCATTGATAGTGGCTTTAGGAGGAATTGTTTCAAAATATAAAAACTCAGACAATGCCATTCTCAACATAATAATGTCCATAATAGTTAATCGTTCTGAATCCCAATTCGATGTATTTTTGCTGATTAAATCATCCAAATAATCTTTTTCAACCACGCATTTTGACAATAATTCTTCGCCAAATTGCATTGCTTCCAATTGTTTTGCAGCAGGTTTCTCTATTGATAGTTTTTGTTTTTCGTAAAACTTGTCAATGGTCTTTATTATCGACTGCAATACGTCTGCAGAGTCATCTTCCCACAATACATATTCGTCTGACAATATGCTGTCAAACAAATCGAATTCATTAAACAACAACTCATATAAGTTAGTTAAAAAAGTTTTTTGGGCGTCTAATGAAGGCTCGTCAAAGATATTGTATTCAATGAAGAAATCATATTGAACTAAATCTTCAAAAAGTTTGTCAAACAAATTACCATGCTGTTGCCAATTGTGTTTTGATTTTGACTTACAAAGTCTGAAATCTTCACTTTCCTCCAAAGCAGTGTGAAAAGCTAACTTATCAATAACATGCGTTTTGAGTATGTGCGTTTTTGATGGAAAGTATTTTTGAGTTTCTATTTCTCTTTCTGATTCCAGATAAGTATTAAAGTCAGATAGAAATTCTAAGCAGAAATAATAAACATCATAGATGTTATTAAAGTTCTCCTTTAAAGACTTAATTGAGTTAGGTAATGATAACTGTTCCTGTTGTTGGAAAGCATAGAGTTGTTGAAGAACTTTGATTCGGATATTCCTTCTAGATAGCATTGATAATGAACAAAAAGTTTGCAAATATAAGGGTAATTTTGAAACTAGACCTTACTATTTTATAAAATTTACCAAGTAATAGTGTGGCGAACAGGAGAGTTGGGATCCACAATTTCAAATGTGTCATTGTTTTGTATACTGTCTTTCACAAAACCATAACTTGTAAAGATGGCATTTCGTTTGTCAACAATTTCACTCTTGAAATAAAAATCACCTGCACACAAGCTAGTTATGGTTTTTAATTTTAGTTGCCATTCTTTTTTGTAACTGTAAACAAGTAGTTCCGCCCAACAGCCTTCAGGGATTTCTTCTATTAATACAATTTCGCTCCAATTGTCTTGATTTAAGTCCCCTGAGTTAAAGAATTTATAAGGTCTTTGGCCCGTAATTATAAGAGGAGTGTTTGAAAATGAAGAAACAAAATGCTGATTCCCTTCTATATAATATCGCCAAATGGAATCTTTAATCTCGTCATTGTTGAGGTCGGAAACAAACACTAATTCTTTTGTAGAATCATACTGATTGAATTCGTTGTCCAAGTTATCGTCAGGTTTTTCAAAAGATTCATCCTGATTTAACCATTCGTTTTTGGCAGCCAATTCAGTCAATACCTCCTTGTTGGAAGAATTGTCCTTATTATGACAGGCCATAAATGGTAATAAAATAAGCAGAAATGAACTTTTCATTATTTATCGCAAATTTATAATCATAAATTGTAAAAACAAATATAAATTAATGAAATTTAAACTATTAATGCTTGTATTGATTCATGAAAAAATGTGATTTTTAAATCCGTTTATTCACAATACATTTGCAATGTGAATTTGGTCAACGAAATCCATAAAAGGAAAACATTTGCAATTATCAGTCACCCGGATGCTGGTAAAACAACTTTAACAGAAAAATTTCTATTATTTGGGGGTGCAATACAAACGGCAGGTGCTGTAAAGTCTAACAAAATTAAAAAAACAGCAACCAGTGATTTTATGGAAATTGAAAAACAAAGAGGAATCTCTGTTGCCACTTCCGTAATGACTTTTGAATATAACGGGAAGTTAGTTAATATTTTGGATACTCCCGGTCACAAGGACTTTGCTGAAGATACCTACAGAACCCTTACGGCTGTTGATAGTGTGATATTGGTAATTGATTGTGTTAAAGGGGTTGAGGAACAAACCGAACGCTTGATGGAGGTATGTCGCATGCGAAATACACCTGTTATTGTTTTTATAAATAAAGTAGACCGTGATGGTCGCGATCCATTTGATTTGTTGGATGAATTAGAAAAGAAATTAGACATTAGTGTTCGTCCTATGAGTTGGCCTATCAATGGTGGAAGAGATTTTAAAGGGGTATATAAATTGTATGACAACAGCTTTAATTTTTTTGAAGCTAACAAAACAAAAATTTCAAAGGATGTTGTTAGAATTGATGATTTAAACAGTCCTTTGGTTGATGAACTTTTGGAAAAAGATGCTGATAAATTAAGAGCAGATGTAGATTTAATTGACGGTGTTTATGGTGACTTTGATATTGATTATTATTTAAGTGGAGATGTTGCTCCTGTTTTTTTTGGAAGTGCATTGAATAATTTTGGGGTCAAAGAATTGCTTGAAAAGTTTTTAGAAATAGCACCGTATCCACAAGCAAGACAAAGCAGTGAAAGATTAGTAAAGCCTGAGGAATCTAAGTTTTCTGGATTTATATTTAAAATACATGCCAATTTAGATCCACGTCACCGCGACCGTATTGCGTTTTTAAGAGTGTGTTCAGGTAAGTTTGAAAGAAATAAGTTTTTTCACCATGTCCGACTCGACAAAAACATGAAATTTGCCAGTCCATTTACATTTATGGCAGATAGTAAAGCATTGTTAGAAGATGCTTTTGCAGGAGATGTAGTGGGTTTATATGATACTGGAAACTTTAAAATTGGTGATACCTTAACAGAGGGTGAGGATTTTATGTACAAAGGGGTACCGAGTTTCTCTCCTGAAATATTTAAAGAACTTATCAATCTTGATCCTATGAAAGCCAAGCAACTAGAAAAAGGTATTGAACAATTAACAGATGAGGGTGTTGCACAGTTATTTAGACAAGATCCTGGGAATAGAAAGTTCATTGGAACTGTTGGTGAGTTACAATTTGAAGTGATACAATACCGTTTAGAAAATGAATATAATGCAAAATGTCGTTTTGAGCCAAGAAACTTCCATAAAGCTTGTTGGATGACCGGTGATAAATCAGCAATTGATGAATTTATTAAGTTTAGACATAAAAATATTGTAAAAGACAAAGATGATAATTTAGTGTTTTTGGCAGAAACGTCGTGGATATTGAATTCTGCAATTGAACAAAATCCAAAAATTACGTTCCATACAACTTCTGACTTCAAAATTTAATCTACAACATACATGAAAAGCATAAATCGATGGTTTTTTAAATGGATTGGTTTTATATTATTGTCCGTATCGTCTCTTTCTGCACAAACAACGGAAGAAATTATCAAAACCGATTTTGTTCCACAATTTAAAACAGGTGAACGCCTTGTTTACCAATTGGTTGAAACTAAGTTTAGACAAAATGTAAATGGCCATTTTACATTCCTTATGTACGACACATCTTACATGGTTTTTAAGGTCAAAGAAGTTAGTGATACTTTGGTTTTAATTGATTTTAATTATTCTGATTATTTCAAAAATGGAGTTTTCTCTAATGATGAAATGAATAAATTTAATTTTTTAAAAACCGAAACCTACCAAGTTGCCCTTACACCTAAAGGCGAGTTTGTCGAATTGGTCAATTGGGAGTTCTTTGCCCAAGTTTTAATAGACAATATCAAAAAAGAATATCAAGCTAATTTATTGGATTCTAATACTCTCAAATATTATTATATCAACTACCACAATCAGGAAATTGTAGAAGAAACCGTTATTCCAAGAGTCATTGAATTTCTCGAATTCTTTGGTCAATCTTACTCATCTGATAAAACCTACAGTATTGCTAAGGAAATTGTGAATCCATTTGGAGGAGAACCTATTCAAAAGTCAGTTCCTTTCAAATTGACACAAAAACCAACTTTCAAAAATTCTATGTTTTTTACAGGGTCTGTTAATACCAATTTTGAAGACAATGAAACTCTTCAAGAAGATTACTATTACTACCTTAATCGCAAATCTCCAAATGCTAGTGAAAGAACCATTTTACCCTACATTTATATAGCAGATACCTACCAAATACAGTGGGGAATTATTTCGAAAAGAATTTTAAATTTTATAACGACTCACACTGTTTATCTCGACAATGACAAACAAGGATTAGACAGAAGCATAACGTTCTATTCCAACTAATGATTCAATGTTTTTAGTCGAAAAAAAGAACATATTTTCAATTGCCGTCGTTTCTGCTTTACTGGGTTTTGTATGGTTTCAAAGTCAAGGTGTTGAAGGCGGCTTAGACAGTTGGAATCATTATCTTATCTCAAAATTATCGGTAAAACATCCTGAGTTATTTCTCGACCAATGGAATAAACCAGTTTTTACGTGGCTCACATTCGGAGTTTGTCAATTTGGATTCGAGGCTTTAATAGCTTTTAATATTTTTTGTGTTGTTCTAAGTGCTTGGTTACTAGCACATGGATTATCCCAAACTTCATTTAAAGAGTCTTGGATTATTATTCCATTGCTTGTTTTTACACCAATATTGCTTTCTAACATCATTTCGGGACTAACAGAACCGCTCAATGTTTTAATATTGTCCTTGGTTTTTTATCTATGGATGAAGGATTACACTAAATCAACTCTTATTGTTGCATCCTTTTTACCTTACGTTAGAACAGAGGGTTTCGTAATTTTAGCGGCAATTTTCTTTTTGGTTATTTTGCAAAGAAAATCAAGACTTTTATTGTATTTATTGATAGGAAGTTTGGTAATGAATATTGTAGGATTTATAATTACCAAAGAACCCTTTTGGATTATAACATCAAATCCATACTTAAAGCATGAATTAGAGGGGACTTTTGATCCCGGAAATGGACCGTTTTTGCATTTTTTTAACCAAGCGCGTGCATTGTTTGGTTTACCATTGTTACTGCTTTTTGTATTGTCAAACTTAACCTTTGTGTATCTGAGCTTCAAAAACAAGAAAATGGATTTTAAATGGCTGCTACCTATCTTAGTTTTTTGGTTTTATTTCATGGCGCATACTCTAATCTTTTATTGGGGAATTCTAGGTTCACATGGTCTAACAAGAGTTATGGCAGTAATAGCGCCTGCCTTGGTATTAAGTGTATTTTATTTCATAAATACTTGTTTTGCTAACTTTAGATATCAAAAACAATTGTATTTAACACTAGCATTAATAGTGGTTTGGGTAGGATACAAAGAGACAGGATATGCCAAACCTTATCAACTTAATAAAGCAACAGTAAAAAAAGACGAATCGCAAGTTAATTTCATAAAAGCAGGAGAGTGGTTGATTGAGAATAAATTGATGAACAGACCCATTATTCATCAATCTCCATACTTTAATGTTTATTTCGATAAGGATTATTTGGATATTAAAAATTCGTATTATGTGTGGTCGATTGACAAAAATAACGACTGGGCTGCTAAAGGTGTTATTGTGATTTGGGATGGTTTTTCGGCTGTTCGCGAGGGAAATATGCCACTAGAATGGTTGCTGCAAAATCCCAAATACAAGAAATTACATTTTATTGAAGGACATATAAAACCTACAGAAAATGTGACACAGTATGACATTCACATCTTTGAAAAGATAGAAAACTAAACGAAAAGTAATCACATATTTTAGATTACAAGTACTGGTTTATTAAGCCATAATTGACTAAATTATAACATTACTTGAGTTGGTATAACTAATCTTTGGATAAAAAAAGAGAATGTTTTATTTTTGCCAAAAATATATATATGGCAACAGCATCAGATTTATCAGTAGGAATGTTCATTAAGTTCAATGGAGAGTTAGTTCAAATTACAGAATTCATTCACCGTACACCAGGTAATTTAAGAGCTTTTTATCAAGTTAAGATGAAAAACGTAAAAAATGGCAAGTCTGCTGAAAACAGATTCAACACCGGTGAAAAGGTTGAAATAGTAAGAGTAGAGGTTAGAGAACTTAACTATTTGTACAAAGATGGAACGGATTTAATCTGTATGGACAATGAGTCTTTTGAGCAATACAATATTCCTGAAGCTTTCTTTGGTAATGCTTCTGCTTTTATGATTGAAAATATGACGATTTTGGTTTCATTTGTTGATGGAGAAACACCAATTGGGGCAACTCCTCCAACTCATGTTGATTTAGAAGTTGTTTACACCGAACCTGGTGAAAGAGGAAATACTGCAACCAATACATTAAAACCTGCAACAGTTTCAACAGGCGCTTCTGTAATGGTTCCACTTTTCGTTAATACTAACGATAAAATTAAAATTGATTTAAGAACAATAGAATACGTTGAAAGAGTAAAATAATGGATTTTTTAAAAAGCGATTCTAATTTCTTAGGAATAACTGAACCTGAGTTATTTCAGTACGATTCATCAAAGGTAGTTATTCAATCTGCTCCTTATGAGCACACTTCATCGTATCTTGAAGGAAGCAAATTTGGCCCATCTGAAATTATTAAAGCAAGTCATTTTGTTGAGTTTTATGATGAGGAAACAGACCATGAAGCTTATGCTAAATTTGGCATTTGTACCTTGCCCGAAATGCAATTTAATGGTAAAGTTGATGCTGAAGCAATTGATATTATTGAACAAGAAACTGAAAAGCATTTAAACAATGACAAATTTGTTATTTCTTTGGGTGCAGAACATACTGTAACATACGGATTTGTAAAAGCTTTCAAAAATAAATACAAACATTTTTCAGTTTTACAGATTGATGCTCACAGCGATTTAAGATTGGCTTATCACGATAATCCATACTCGCATGCAAGTGTTATGGCGCGTGTTCACGATTTACAATTGCCTATTTGTCAAGTTGGAATTAGAGCACAGTGTAAACAAGAGGCAGATTTAATAAAATCATCACCACTTATCAATACTTGGTTCGCACACCAAATACAAGACAATGACGATTGGATGGATGCTTGTATCTCAAAACTTGAAGATAAAGTTTACATTACAATAGATGCCGATGGGTTTGACCCAAGCGTAATTCCTGCAGTAGGTACAGCTGAACCGGGAGGATTAATGTGGCATCAAGGTTTAAAGTTTTTAAGAAAAGTTGCCGAGAAAAAACAAATTATTGGTTTTGATATTGTGGAATGTGCCCCAAAGGAAGGCGAAATAGTATCTCAATTTAACTTAGCTAAACTTTTGTATAAATTATTAGGCTATTGTTCAGCCCACCAATCTATTAAATAAAATGAAAATTTATTTCGACCATGCAGCTACTTCACCGATCAACCCTGAGGTAGTTGAATTAATGTACCAAATATTAAAGGATGATTTTGGTAACCCATCTTCATCGCATTCTTTTGGTAGAAAAGCAAAAGCTTACATTGAAACTTCGAGAAAGAAAATTGCTGAATTGCTAAATGTAACCCCTGCCGAAATTATTTTTACTTCTGGTGGTACAGAAGCCGATAATCAAATTTTAAGAGGAAGTGTTCATGATTTAGGTGTTAAAACAATAATATCTTCACCATTGGAACACCATGCAGTTCTTCACACTATTGAAGAGTTAAAAGAAAACGATGGAATCAATGTTGAATATGTAAATCTTACACCTAATGGACACATTGATATGTTGCATTTAGAACAACTGCTCCAAAATTCAAGCAATGTTTTAGTGAGTTTGATGCACGCCAATAATGAAATTGGCAACATGATTGACCTTAAAGAAGTAGGAGACTTGTGTAAAAAATACAATGCTTTATTTCACAGTGATACCGTACAAACGATGGGTAATTATTCATTGGATTTTAACGAACAAACTGGTGTAAATATAGACTTTGCAGTTGGGGCGGCTCATAAATTCAATGGTCCTAAAGGAGTTGGTTTTATGTATGTTAAGAAAAAACATAAATTTAAACCTCTAATAAGTGGCGGTTCTCAAGAACGTGAATTAAGAGCAGGTACAGAAAATGTTTATGGGATTGCAGGCATGTCACGTGCATTGGAAATTGCCTATTCTGGATTAACCGAAAAACAAAATCATTTAAAAGAAATTAAATCGTATTTTATAGATAGAGTTAAATCAGAACTTAGTGAAATTAAATTCAATGGAGATTCTAATGGACAAAGCTCATTCACTGTTTTAAATATAGCAATTCCACCGCGTTTGGCAACTGAGACTTTATTATTCCAATTCGATTTGAATGGAATTGCTGTTTCAGGTGGAAGTGCATGTTCTTCGGGAAGTAACAAAGGGTCGCATGTAATTAGAGCAATCAAAATGAACGAAGGTTATGCACCAATACGTTTTTCATTTGGTAAAACTACCAAAAAAGAAGAGGTAGATATTGCCATTGATTTTTTAAAATCACTTTTCAATTAAGATGAATACTAAAATAAATATTGCCATTGATGGTTATTCAAGTTGTGGTAAAGGGACATTAGCAAAAGCATTGGCCCATCATTTCAATTATTTATTTGTAGATTCAGGTGCCATGTATAGGGCTGTAACTTGGGCTATACAGAAAGAGAAAATAGAGTTAACCCAAATTGACAAAGTATCGGATCTGTTGAGCAGAATCAATATAAGATTTGTTTATTCAGAACAAGACAAGTTTTACCAAACCTACCTAAATGACCAAAATATTGAAAAGGAAATTAGGTCAATGGAGGTAAGTCGGTATGTAAGTGAAGTGAGTGCAATAAAAGAAGTCAGAGATTTTTTGGTCAATCAACAGCAACAAATTGGTTTACACAAAGGGGTGGTTATGGATGGAAGAGATATTGGTACAGTTGTGTTTCCTGATGCTGAATTAAAAATATTTATGACAGCTAGACCTGAAGTTAGAGCGCAAAGAAGACATCACGAAATAGTATCTCGTGGTGACACCCATACTTCATACAACGATGTTTTAAGTAATTTAACGGAAAGAGATTCAATGGATTCCTCACGTTCAATTAGTCCATTAAAACCCGCTATAGATGCACGTGTTTTGGATAATTCTGAAATGACAAGGGAGCAACAGTTAACTATTGCTATCGATTGGGTGAATGAAACAATTAAGAATCTATCTTAAAATTGTAGATTTTTTAAGAAAAACTAGACTCCCATTTTTTCTGATATAGCCGACCAAACCAATACCTTCGGCAAAATAAACCTCATTGAAGATTGGGTTATTTCTTAGTTTAACTCTAATTACAGACTGAAAAGTTCTATTACCAATAGTTCTGTTGTCTAATAATTGAACAGAATCCCCTGCTTCAATTGGAGGTAAAAATTTGGAATCAGTATAGAAAAACAAAGCACCAACTGTAAATGTATCGTTAGACTTGTAAATCAAAGAAATTCGATCATTAAATGCATTGATTGATTTACCGCCCGATTCAATTCTCATCAAAAATGAAGCATTTTCAGTAGGACTAACCAATTCATAGTACAAAACTTCATTGTTAGAAATATCTGGATTTACATAGGTATTGTAATAATTAGTTACAAAATAGTCAGTCTCTTTGTTAGTGTCATTAACATTTACATAGGTAAGTTTAGAGCCATTTTGGATGTTAAAAAACTTTTTAGGAACTTCATTAATGTCAATAGCAGGAATTTCCTTGTCATCACAACTCGACAAAAGAAAAATTATCGATAAAACAGATAGAAAAGGTTTGTAATATTTCATTTTAAAGTGCAAATTTGAGGAATTTTAATGTCTAAAAAAAATTAAGTCGATTAACAATGTCAACAACTGTCCAAGATATCATAAAAAACAAAGCAAAAGAGATTGCCCAAGAGGTTATAGAAATTAGGCATCACATACATTCCAATCCTGAATTGTCTTTTCAAGAATTTGAAACGGCTAAATTTGTCGAAAGTTATTTGCAATCATTAGGTTTACATACACATCGCATTTCAGAAACAGGCGTTTGGGCAATGATAGAAGGTGCAAAATCCGGACAAACGGTTGGATTAAGGGCTGATTTAGATGCGTTACCAATTGAAGAACAATCAACAAAATCGTATGTTTCACAAAATAAAGGTGTTATGCATGCTTGCGGTCACGATGTTCACACGGCTTGTTTGCTAGGTGCTGCAAAAATATTATCACAATTAAAAGACCAATTACAAGGAAATGTAAAGTTGATATTCCAACCAGGAGAAGAAAAATTGCCAGGAGGTGCTAGTTTGTTAATAAAGGAAGGTATTTTATCTAATCCTCCGGTTGATTTTATGATAGGTCAACATGTTATGCCATTGATAAATACAGGTAATGTAGGATTCAGAAAGGGTCTTTATATGGCAAGTACAGATGAAATATACATAACAATAACAGGAAAAGGTGGGCATGGTGCTATGCCACACATGGGAGTTGACCCTATAGCTGTATCAGCTGCTATCATTACTAATTTACAACAAATAGTGAGTAGAAAAGCTTCTCCAATTATTCCTACTGTATTAACTTTTGGTAAAATCAATTCAGAAGGTGGGGCAACTAATATAATACCAAACAGGGTTTTTATCGAAGGGACATTAAGAACCCTTGATGAATTTTGGCGTTCAAATGCCAAATCATTAATAATATCGATGTCAGAACAAATAGCAAGCTCTTTTGGTGCACAAGCTGAGGTTAAAATTGTTGATGGATATCCTTATTTAAAAAATGAAGAAAAACTAACCCAACAATTAGAGGGTTTTGCACAATTATATTTAGGGCAAACTCAGGTTGAAACTTTAGACATGTGGATGGCGGCCGAAGATTTTGCATATTACAGTCAACAAGTTCCTTCATGCTTCTATCGTTTAGGTACTAGAAATGAAGAAAAAGGAATAACCAAGCCTGTTCACACCAATGGTTTTGATGTCGATGAGGATGCGTTGGAAACAGGAGCAGGATTAATGGCTTTTTTAGCCTATCAATGTTTAAACAATCAAAATTAATTACAAAATTTACATAAATTTGAAGCATACAATGAAAAAAATTTTAGTCACTCTATTTTTTGCAAGCATTTTCAATAGCTATTCCCAACAATATTCAATAGATTCAGTTTCTCAAAAGCTTTCAACTTATAAATCAGTTCGCCTTTCTACCGATTTATCTCAAATTAATGAAATGGAAAAAGAAGGACTTAAGTTTTTGGTTAGAGCGGCAGAAATGATTAATGAAATCTTTAAGCTTCAGGCTTATGCTGGTCACCCTATTACGGACACAATCACCAATGCAGTTGTGAAAAAATACATGGAGATTAATTATGGACCATGGGATCGTTTAAATGATAATAAACCGTTTATCAATGGAATAGGTCCAAAACCTTTGGGGGCAAATTACTATCCTGCAGACATGCGTCAATCGGAATTCGATAGTTTGGATGATGCACGAAAAAATAGCCCATATTCAATTATCGTAAGGGAAGAAGGTCGTCTAGTGGTTAAACCGTATAATGAAGTATATTCTGACTATATAGCTCAAGCAAGTATGTTTTTAAGAACATCGGCAGGAATGCTTCAAGATCCTCAATTGTTGCCGTATTTATTGGCAAGGGCAGATGCATTAATGAATAATGAATATGTTGAAAGTGATAAAATTTGGCTTCAAATGAAGGGTAATAAATATGACATAATTATAGGGCCAATTGAGAATTACGAAGACCAATTGTTTGGTTTGAAAACCTCATACGAAGCATATGTGTTAGTGAAAGATATTGAATGGAGTAAAAGATTAGAGAAATACGTCGCTTATTTGCCTGAATTGCAAAAAAATCTACCTGTTGAAAAGCAATATAAAGCAGAAAAAACAGGTGGAAATAGTCAGATTAACGCTTATGATGCTATTTATTATGGTGGCGATTGCAACTCAGGAAGCAAAACGATAGCGGTTAATCTTCCAAATGATGAACAATTGCAAATAGACTATGGAACACGTAGAAGTCAAATTAAAAATGTAATGAAAGCAAAGTTTGACCACATTATGATGCCTATCACTAATGCACTTATCGACTCAAGTCAGATAAAATATGTAAATTTTAATGCTTTTTTCGCCAATACAATGTTTCACGAAGTGGCCCATGGTTTGGGTATTAAAAATACGATTAATGGAAAAGGAACTGTTAGAGAAGCTTTGGGGGCAAATTATAATGCGCTAGAGGAGGGCAAAGCTGATATTTTAGGACTTTACATGATTACAGAATTATTTAACAAAAAAGTATTAACCGAAGGTCAATTAATGGATTATTATGTAACTTTTATGGCAGGGATATTCCGTTCTGTTAGATTTGGCGCTGCAAGTGCACATGGTAAAGCGAACATGATAAGATTCAACTATTTTCAAGAAAAAGGCGCATTTACTAAAGACCCAAAAACTCAAAAATATAAAATAGACATGGCCAAAATGAAAGTTGCAATGACTGAATTGTCTGCCTTAATTCTTAAATTACAAGGAGATGGAGATTTAGAGGGGGTTAAAAAGCTATTGTTGGAAAAAGGACAAATTCCTGCCGATTTACAAAACGATTTAAACAAACTCTTACAATTGCAAATTCCTGTTGACATTATCTTTGAACAAGGCGAAGATTTAATGGATTCATCTAAAAAATAAACATCAAACTCATTAACACAATTATTGGCATACTTTTTTCCCATTTGAATATATCATGAAACAAATTAAATATCTTATTTACTTTTTACCTTCTGTTGTTTTATTAACCCTGGCTTTTTGTTTCAAAGAAAACAAAGATAGTGATCCATTTTTATCTCAGGCATTGGTTGATGTTTTAGAAAATTATCATTATGAACCAAAAACGGTTAACAATGAATTTTCAGAAAAACTTTTTCAAATGTATTTAGACAGAATAGATTCCAGAAAGAAATTTTTCATTCAGTCAAATATTGATTCACTTAGTGAGCATAAGCTCGATCTAGATAACCAATTAAGAGAAGGAAAATATGATTTTTTTAATCAAGTTAATACCATGCACAATCAAAGAATTGGTTTGGTTGAGAAATGGTATTTAGAGATACTTGAAAAACCATTTGATTTTAAGGTTAAAGAAACCCTAGAATTTGACGAAAACAGTCCTAAATATTTGAATAATGAAATAGAACTTAAGGAATTTTGGCGTAAATCTCTCAAACAACAAGTTTTAGAGAGATTGTCAAGAAAAATAGATGCTCAAGAAAAAGCAATATTAAGAAAAGACACTGTTTTTAAAAAGTTGTCTTATGATACCCTAGAGAAACAGTCAAGAAACGAAGTTCTTAAATTGCAAGAAGACTGGTTTAAAAGGTTGAAAAAATTCAATAAAACTGAGCGATTGAGTATCTATTTCAATTGCCTAACAGAAATGTTTGACCCGCATACCAATTATTTCCCACCCAAAGACAAAGAGAATTTTGACATACGAATGAGTGGTAAGTTAGAAGGGATAGGCGCTCAATTGCAAGAAAAAGATGGACAAATACGTGTTGTTTCTATAGTGCCGGGAAGTCCGAGTTACAAGCAAGGTCAATTGAAACCAGGCTATATTATTATCAAAGTGGCTCAAGGTGCAGGCGAACCTGTGGATGTGAGTAATATGCCTATTGATGATGCCATACAATTAATACGAGGTAAAAAAGGAACTGAAGTAAGGCTTACAGTGAAAAAGCCTGATGAAACTATTCTTGTTGTACCAATCATTAGAGATGTTGTTGTAATGGAAGATACTTACGCCAAATCAATGATTATAGAGGTTAAAGGGGATAAATTTGGTTATATTTATTTACCTTCCTTTTACTTAGATATGAATGACAGAAATGGCCGTTCTTGTTCTAAGGATGTGCAAAAAGAGATTGAAAAATTAAAAGAAGACAATGTAAAAGGAATAATATTGGATTTGCGTGATAATGGCGGTGGTTCATTGTCGGATGTTGTGGAAATAGGTGGATTTTTTATTGACAAAGGACCAATTACATTAGTTAAGTCAAGAGACCGTAAACCTGAGATTTTAGCAGATTTAAATCCAGATGTTTTATGGGCTGGCCCATTAACAATAATGGTCAATGAGAACAGTGCATCTGCCTCTGAAATTTTAGCAGCAGCTATGCAGGATTACAAAAGAGCAATGATAATAGGAACACCAACTTTTGGAAAAGGAACCGTTCAAAGATTCTTTGACTTGGATGATGCTTTCAACTCACCAGAAGGCGAAAAATTGGGGTCAATTAAAATTACGATTCAAAAATTCTATAGAATAGATGGAACCACTACCCAAAAAATTGGCGTTATTCCTGATGTTATAATTCCTGACCGTTACAGATATCTAGATTATGGGGAAAAATCAAATGAGTTTTCATTAGAAGCTGACAAAATTCCTCAAGCTAGTTTTTCTATCAACAAGAAGTATTCTTCTCAAATTATGTCAATTAAATCAAAAAGCGAAAAAAGAATTGAGGATAATTCTTTGTTTAAAGAAATAGAAGCAATTGCCAAAAGGATTGAAATTCAAGACAAAAGAACTTCATATACTTTGAATTTAGAGGAGTATCAAGCAGAGATTAAAAGAAATGAAGAGGATAATAAACGCTATGATGAATTAATCAAAAAGGTAGAAAACCTAAAGCTAATTAATTCTTCTGCTGACCAAAATGAATTGAAAGGGGATGAACTGAAATTGAAAATCAAAAATGATTGGAACAAAGGATATGAAAAAGACATTTATATTCAAGAGGCCATCAATGTATTAAGAGATTTTAAATAAGATGCAGCAATTTAATTGGCCCGATTACGAACTTATTGACAGTGGAAACTTCGAAAAACTAGAAAGGTTTGGAAAATATGTATTAATTCGTCCTGAACCTCAAGCACTTTGGAACAGAACATTAAGTGAACAGACTTGGAAAGAAAAAGCACATGCTCGATTTGAAAGAGACCATACCAAAAAAAGTCACAGAGACGTGAACAATGAAAATGGTGGGTGGAAATTTTACAAAAACATTCCTACAAACTGGATTATACAATACCAACCATTGAAACTTCAATTGAAAATATCATTAACTTCATTTGGACATGTTGGTGTTTTTGTTGAGCAGATAGAGAATTGGCATTACATCGATGAACAAGTGAGGTCATTTAATTCGCCACCCAAAGTTTTGAATTTATTTGCTTATACTGGGGCTGCAAGTATTGTTGCGGCTCAATCAGGTGCTGATGTTACTCATTTGGATGCAGTGAAAAATGTGGTAACTTGGGCTAATGAAAACAGACAAGTATCTAATGCGCCAGAAATTCGTTGGATAGTGGACGATGCTTTAAAATATGTTAAAAGACAAAGAAATAAAGGCGCTATTTTTCAAGGAATAATAATTGATCCACCTGCTTATGGCAGAGGCCCTGGAGGAGAAAAATGGGTTTTGGAGGAAAATATTAATGAGCTTATAGAGCATTGTAGCAAAATAATAGACAAAGAACATTTCTTTGTTTTGCTCAACTTGTACAGTATGGGCTTAAGTGGAACTATCGGTATTAATTTACTTAAATCACATTTTGGTGTTCAAGGGAAATGGGGCGAAAATCTTGTGTTTTCAGAGACTGGATTTAATTTACCACTCTGTACTTGGGTTAGAATAGACCGATCATAATTGGTGTTTTTTTGCTTTTACTTTTGAGTATTTTGTAAAATAATTGAATATTAGTTTCAAATGTTTTATTAATTAATTTTTAGAATTACTTTTGCCTCTTGTAATCAAAAAAAACATGAATAAAATCAAAGTAGCAAATCCAATAGTTGAGTTAGATGGTGATGAAATGACCCGAATAATATGGCAGTTTATCAAAGATAAATTGATTCTTCCATACTTAGAATTAGAAATTAAATATTATGATTTGGGAATGGAATACCGTGATTCAACCAACGACCAAGTTACGATAGACGCAGCTGAGGCTATAAAAAAATACAACGTAGGTATCAAATGTGCGACCATTACTCCTGATGAAGCAAGGGTTAAAGAATTTAACTTAAAGCAAATGTGGAAATCACCTAACGGTACTATTCGTAATATTTTGGATGGTACTGTATTTCGTGAACCAATTGTTTGTCAAAATGTTCCAAGATTAGTTCCTAACTGGACTGCCCCAATTTGTATCGGACGTCATGCTTTTGGTGACCAATACCGTGCAACGGATTTTGTAACTAAAGGTAAAGGGAAATTAACCGTAAAGTTTGAAGGTGAAGATGGGACAATTCAAGAATTTGAAGTTTATAATTTCAAAGGAGATGGGGTAGCTCTTGCAATGTATAATACCGATGAATCTATTAAAGGTTTTGCTCATTCTTGTTTTAATACAGCACTACAAAAAAAGTGGCCTTTGTATCTTTCTACTAAAAATACAATTTTGAAAAAGTATGACGGTAGATTTAAAGACATCTTTCAAGAAATTTATTTAGCAGACTATAAATCTAAATTTGAAGCTGCAGGAATCGTCTATGAACACCGATTGATTGACGACATGGTTGCCTCTGCTTTAAAATGGAATGGCAATTTTGTTTGGGCATGCAAAAACTATGATGGTGATGTTCAGTCTGATACAGTTGCACAAGGTTTCGGTTCTTTAGGATTAATGACCTCTGTTTTGGTAACTCCAGATGGACAAACAATGGAATCAGAAGCTGCTCACGGAACAGTAACGCGACACTTCAGAGACCACCAAGCTGGCAAACCAACTTCTACCAATCCTATTGCTTCGATTTTTGCTTGGACAAGAGGGTTAGAATTCAGAGGTAAATTAGACAACAATCAAGCGTTAATTAACTTTTGTCATACATTAGAAAAAGTGTGTGTTGATGTTGTAGAAAGTGGAAAAATGACAAAAGACTTAGCCGTTTGTATTCATGGTAATAAAGTGAATCATGGCGAACACTATTTATACACTCAAGAATTTTTAGATGCAATAGATGCTGAATTAAGCATCAGATTAAGTGCATCTCAAAATTAATTATCTTATATTACGTTGATTTAATGCACTTTGATATCTTAGTGCATTAAGTTGATGTTCTTTATAATTGACTGCGAAATTGTGATAACCGCTAAAATCTTCCTTTGCGCACATGTATAAAAAATCATTTTCTTGATAATTCAATACAGCTTCAATGGATTGTTTACTTGGTACACAAATGGGCCCCGGAGGTAATCCTTTGTTAAGATAAGTATTGTAAGGAGATTCTACCAATAAATGGACTTTTAAAATTCGCTTAATAGTAGGGTCATTTAAAGCAAACTTAACGGTTGGGTCAGCCTGTAATGGCATTCCTAACTTTAACCTGTTTAAATACATGCCTGCTATAGTTGGCATTTCATCAACCTTATTGGATTCTTTAGAAACAATACTCGCCAAAATTGAAATTTCCAATGGTGTCAATCCAATATTTTCAGCTTTTTTAGTTCTTTTTTCATTCCAATAAGTATCATATTCTTTTTTTAATCGAAATAAAAGTTCCTCTGCATTGGTATGCCAATAAAGATTGTAGGTGTCAGGAAGTAAAAGTGAATAAATGTTTGATTTATTAAAACCGATTGAATCTAAAAACAAAGAATCTGTTAAAACCGAAGCAAAAACTTCTGCATCCGGTTCCAATTCACTTCCACAATATTCAACAAAAGATTCTAAATCTATCATGGGTCTAATCGTGAAATTTACGGTTTGGAGTTTTCCATTTCTCAATACTTTGATGAGTTCTATCAAATTCATGTTTTGGTCAATCGTATATCTACCATTTTTAATGAATTTATTCAAATTCATTTTTTCAGCTATTTTCATAAATAGGAAAGGGTGCTTTAGTCCAAACTCATTTTCTAGTTTTGAGCTTATCGTTTCAATATTATCCTCTTTGTTGATTTTTAAATAATGCGATTGATTAATATCCAATGCAGATTGTGAAAAGACAATAAAATATAAATATCCAAAGGTTATTACAACAACTAAGGCGATAATTAAAAGGGATTTAAATAATTTTTTTTTCATTGATAAATGGCACTCACAAAGTTAAATTTAAATATCAGGAATGAAAACTTTCTTTAAAAAATGTAATAAAGTGTTTCTTTGTTTAATTCTTTAAGTAAATTTGCCCAATAAAATGGAAATCATAGAGACCGGTATAGAAGGATTAAAAGTTATAAAACCTAGAGTATTTAAGGACCCAAGGGGATATTTTTTCGAAAGTTATAATCAAAAAATTTTTAATGATTTAGGGTTTAGTGATGATTTTATACAAGACAATCAGTCATTGTCAAACACTGGTATAGTAAGAGGAATGCATTTTCAGTCGCCACCAAATGCACAGGCAAAATTAGTTAGAGTAATTAAAGGTGCGGTTCAGGATGTGGTTATTGATATACGTAAAAATTCAAAAACCTATGGCAAACATTTTTCTATTGAATTAACAGAAGAAAACTTTTTGATGCTTTATGTACCCGTTGGTTTTGCCCATGGTTTTGCACCTTTAGTTGATCAAACTATTTTTTCATACAAATGTAGCGATGTTTATCACCCCGAATCGGAGGGTGGTTTGATGTGGAATGACAGTGAATTTGGGATTGATTGGGCAATCAAAGATCCAATTCTATCAGAAAAAGACAAAAGTCATCAACCCTTTAGTTTGTTTATTTCTCCTTTTTAAAGAAATTTTTAATTTAAAATAGTAAAGGTAATTGATTACAATTAGCTTTTATAAATAATTAAAGCAGAAAATTAAATGGATTTCCATTTATAAGTTTTCATCCAATCTATTAATTTCCCGGTTTCATCTTGATGGTTTTTTAACCATTTTTCAGCATTGGCGTCTTCGCTTGAAAGAAATAAGATATAGGCAAAAGGTTCAACTAATTTTTTCTCATGTAGTTCAATGAAAAATGGTGCATAATATTCCCAATAAAATCCAATGTTGTCTTTTTTTGATTCTTTCAAAGAACTGCACATTAGTTCCATTTTATTAATAAAAAGCTCAACATCACTTTTTTTCTTGTTTTTTGAATCAAAATCAAGTGAAGAAGAAAGGGTTAAAATTAAATCAGTAGTGCTAAAGTTGTTTTCTTTGAGTTTACCATTAGCTGTAGAATCCTTTAACATGTCAGCAGAGACATTGATTGTTATAGAATTATTTCCAGTTTGTTTAACATTGCTAATTAAGATTTTTTGTAAATTTTGTAAATTTTCACTTGCTCTATTTCCTTGTGGTTCAATAGATAAAAATCGGCAATAAGCCATTATTGATTGAATTTTTTTGTTTTTGATAGCAGATATTCTAGCAATTGCATTGTGAGAACTAGCGTGCAATGGGTTTATCATTATTGAATTATGAAAACAAGCCAATGCATCATCAAATTCTTGCATTCCAGCTAATGAAATACCTTTATTGAAATGTAATTGGTAAAAATCTGGAAAGAATTTTAAACCCTCATTGTACTTATCAATCGATTTTTCGGGTTTCTTGAGCGCATCGTAGGCATTTCCGTATGCAACATAAACATATTTTAAATCATCCTTTCCTGGATGAACTTCAATGGCCTTCATGCAGCATTTAATAGCATCTTCATATTTTTGAAGACTCATTAAACTCAATGCTTTTTCATACAAAGCCAATAAATTGTCCTTATCAAAATCTAAAGCTTTGTCATATAGTTTAATAGCATCTTTGTATTCGCCTTTGTCATGCGCTTTTATTCCTTCATTTATTTTAATATTAGCCTCTTCTTTGTTTTGTGAGATTAAGATGTTTCCAAATGATAGAAACAAAATGATTAAAATTGAGTTTTTCATATTGTGGTATTTTAAGATGATTTTCTTTTTCTGTTGATATTAAGCCTTAAATTTATGTTCTTATAATTTGAAAAATGATTTAATATTCAGTACAATTATATCATAAATAATTTAATTGACAACCTTTTATTTTAATGTTTTATCATTCTAACTCGTTATTTTTATTAAAGTAATTTCATGTAAAAAATAAGAAAATCTAAGGAATGAAAAGTTAGAATAAACTGATTTTTAGACAGAAGAAAAGGTAAAAAATGTTATTTTTATTAAAAATACTTGTTTTATTTAATAATTAGTATAATTTTGTTATAAAATAAAAATATATTATGAATAAAATTATTACTCTAGCACTAGCTATTACATTGTTAATAGGCTGCAAAAAAAGCGAAAATGATCCAGGATTATCTTTCAGAAGTAGAGATAAAAAAATGGTTGGAGAGTGGACGGTCGTTTCATACGAAAATGTAAGTGAAATAAGAAATGGTGCAAATGCAACTAAAAGAGTTGAAGTGTATGATGGCTCAAAAATCACATTAAACACAACCATTAATGGAAACCCTTCGACGCCATTTAACCCAACAACTACTTATGTTGGAAATTTAACACTTGAAAAAGATGGCAAATGTATTTATGTTGAGACGACAACGAACGGTAGTATTACCTCAACTAAAACTTTAGAAGGCAATTGGATGTGGGGTGATTCTAAAAGGAATAAAACAATTATTTCGTTTACAAATATTAATGGAACGCTTATGAAATATTCAACCTATATTATTGATGAACTCAGAAATGATAAATTGGTTTTAAAAATTGTTGACAATCAAGAAACTAATTCAGGAGCTAGTATTAATTATGACCGTACTACCCATACGGTGACATTAGGACAATAATTGTTATTTGATTTTTAAAAAAAAGAGGAGCTAAGTCTCCTCTTTTTTTATGTTGAAACTTCTCATTTGTTATATTAATGAATTGTTTTTGATAGCTTAATATTTAGGAATAAAAGCATCTTAAATTGTTCTTTTTTTTATCTATTTTTGCGAACTTATTTTTATGCAGCATATTCGTAACTTTTGCATTATTGCACATATTGACCACGGAAAAAGTACTTTAGCCGACAGACTTTTGGAATATACCAATACGGTTTCTAAAAGAGAGATGATGGCACAAGTGCTTGATAATATGGACTTAGAACGTGAAAGAGGAATAACGATTAAAAGTCATGCCATTCAAATGAATTACGTATTCCAAGGTCAACAATATGTTTTTAATCTGATTGATACTCCTGGACACGTTGATTTTAGTTACGAAGTAAGTAGAAGTATTGCGGCATGTGAAGGCGCTTTGTTGATTGTTGATGCCTCTCAAGGTATTCAAGCTCAAACAATAAGTAATTTATATTTAGCTATTGAACACAACCTAGAAATTATTCCAATTTTAAACAAAATGGACTTGCCTGGCGCAATGCCCGAAGAGGTAAAAGATCAAATAGTTGATTTAATTGGTTGTGATAGAGATTCGATAATTCCAGCAAGTGGTAAAACAGGTCTTGGGGTCATGGATATACTAAATGCTATAGTTGATAGAGTTCCTGCACCCAAAGGTGATTTAAATGCACCACTCAAAGCCTTGATTTTTGATTCTGTTTTTAACTCATTCCGTGGTATTATCGCTTATTACAAAGTTATAGATGGAAGAGTAAGAAAAGGCGAAAAAGTAAAATTCATGAATACCGATAACGAATACCATGCTGATGAAGTGGGTGCGTTAAAGTTGGAAATGGAGCCAAGGGCTGAAGTGCTAGCCGGCGATGTTGGTTATATTATTACGGGGATAAAACAAGCAAAAGAGGTAAAAGTGGGTGATACAATTACAAGTGTTGTCAATCCAACCCCAATTGCCATTCAAGGTTTTGAGGATGTTAAACCAATGGTTTTTGCGGGAATTTATCCAGTTGATACTGAAGATTATGAGGAGTTAAGAGAAAGTATGTTCAAGTTACAGCTTAATGATGCTTCTTTGGTTTTTGAACCAGAAAGTTCTGCAGCTCTTGGATTTGGATTTAGATGCGGATTCTTGGGGATGCTACACATGGAAATAATTCAGGAACGTTTGGAGCGTGAGTTCGGAATGACTGTAATTACAACAGTTCCAAACGTATCATACAAAGCTTATACCAATAAAGGAGAGTTTGTGGAAGTAAATAATCCTAGCGATTTACCCGACCCAAGTCATATCGACTATGTTGAAGAACCATATATTAATGCAACGATTATTACTAGTTCCGATTTCGTAGGACCGGTAATTGCTTTGTGCATGGATAAAAGAGGTACAATTAAAAATCAAGTTTACTTAACGACTAATCGTGTGGAATTAACATTCGAAATGCCGTTAGCTGAAGTTGTATTTGATTTTTACGATAAACTTAAGTCGATTAGTCGTGGTTACGCATCATTCGATTATTCGCCAAGTGAATACAAATTATCTCATTTAGTGAAAATGGATATTATGCTCAATAAAGAGCCTGTAGATGCATTATCCTCAATCATTCACAGAGACAGGGCTTACGATTTAGGTAAGAAAATCTGTAAAAAATTGAGAGAACTTATTCCTAGACAACAGTTTGATATTGCTATTCAAGCGTCAATAGGAGCTAAAATTATTGCCCGTGAATCTTTAAGTGCCTTAAGAAAAGACGTTACTGCCAAATGTTATGGAGGTGATATAAGTCGTAAACGTAAATTGTTGGAAAAACAAAAAGAGGGTAAGAAAAGAATGCGTTCAGTAGGAAGTGTTGAAATTCCTCAATCTGCCTTTATGGCTGTCTTAAAACTAGACGATTAATTTTGAATGGTTTTAAAGCATATCCAAAATCATTTTGGATACTTTGTTTGGCTTGCTTATTCTTCTTTAGCAGTTTCTCGATGGTTTTACCCGATTTGCCGCTGCTGTTAGAACAACTTAATGGTAGAGAATATATTTGGTTAATTATTCCAACTTTTGCAACTGTTGCTTTATTATCCAGACCATTTAGTGGTAAAATTTCCGATACAGTAGGTCGTGTTTTTGTAATGATTTTCGGGGCATTCGTTACTGCTTTCAGTGGTTTATTGTATATTTACATTCCTTTTATATCTTTATTCTTAATTCTTAGAGGTTTTCATGGCTTAAGTGCTGGCTTTACACCAACAGGCTTTACTGCTTATGCTGACGACATTGTGCCTTTGGCCAAAAGAGGTCAAGCGATGGGAATAATAGGAGTAAGTAATAATGTTGGCAACGCATTAGGATGGGTTATTGGAAGTGAATTTACTAAACATTTTGGCCTCGATTGGATGTTTTTGTTTTCATCGTTTTTAGGGTTAATTTCAATGATTCTTTTTGCAACTCTCAAGGAATCAATACCTAATAAAGCTAAATTCAAGTTAAACGTGCTCAAAATCAATAAAAATGAGCTTATCGAAAAAAAGGTTTTATTGCCTTCATTGGTATTTCTATTGACTGCTTTTTCATCAGGTGCAATACTAGCATTGATTGCTGACTTTTCAGCGTATATTCACGTTGAAAACAAGGGTTTATATATGGCGGTATATATTTTAGCTTCAGTTTTTATAAGGCTAATGGCCGGAGAATGGAGTGACAGGTATGGAAGGGTCAAAATTGTTGTTATAGGCTGTATAGTGCTTTTTATAAGTATGTTTATATTGGCATTTAGCAATGAGATTGTCACTTATTTAATTTCATCTGTATGTTTTGGTATTGCTTTTGGTTTATTGTCACCATCTGTATTTGCTTGGGCGGTCGATCTTTCTTTGCCAGGGCAAAAGGGGAAAGCGGTAGGTACTTTGTTTGTATTTATGGAGCTTGGAATAATCATAGGCTCTTCAGTAGGAGGACTTGTTTACCAAAATGACACCAGTAATTTTATTATTGTGTTTTTAATCTGTGCCGCTTTGGCATTGTCTCCATTGTTTATTATCTATTTGTTTCAGTCGAAACAAAGAAACCAATCTAGTCTTTAATAATTCAGTTTAAGTCAAAAAAGGGAAGGAGTACTTCCTTTTTTTATGTCTATGCTCTAATACATAAAAGTTAAACAATTTATATAATATTCTAATATTCATATATTTATATAGGTTTTATAAACTATTGGTTTAGGTAGGGTAAATGTATTTTTATGTAGCTGATGAACTAAGCGAAATAATTATATGGCAGTTAATAACGATTAATTGACGCCTAAACTCTTTTGATAACTCATTAATATATACTATAACTACTTACAATATAGGCACTTATGAATTATTTTACAAATGTAAACAAATTAGTTTACAAATGTAAAACCATTGATTTACATTTGTAAACAACATGATTTACAGATGTAAAGTCGTTTTTATTACATCTGTAAAGCTTAATCAATTAATACAATATGTTAGAAATCAGAATATTAGAGGTGTTTAACCAATCAGGTTTGAATAGATTGGAGTTTAGTAATAAGCTAAATATATCAAATGCGGTATTGTCTCATTTGTCATCAGGACGAAACAAAGCGAGTATGGATTTAGTGGTTTCCATACTTCAGCAATTCCCTGATATCAATCCAGAATGGCTTGTATTAGGTAAAGGTGAGATGAAAAGGGAAAATAAGGAATTAGTTATTCAACAATTGAAAAACAAGCTGATAACAGAAATAAATAAGATAAAAAAGGGAGTTGTGAAATTGACAGAAGACTTAGAATCGATAGAAGATTCTCTTAATCAACTAAAATAGAGTCGATTGTCTGACATTTAATATGTGAGCGTTGAAGAACTCACTTAATAGCTTTTGAGATTTGGCTAGATAGTTTTTATCTACACTATAAATAACACTTGTTTTATGGTTTTTACCTGTAATCAACTGAGCATTTCTAAGTTCAGACAAGTGCTGAGAAACTGTAGATTGACTTAAAGGAAGCATTTCTACAATATCTTTACATGTTTGATCGTTTTTTGCCAATAGAATTTTAATGATTTTAATACGTGCTGGATGCCCTAATGCTTTGCATAGAACGCTCAATTCTACTTCATTTGAATCAAAAAGTGATTTTTTACTCATTGCCATAGTGATGCAAATATAAGATTGAATCCTTAGATATCAAACGATTAATTATATTTTTAAGTTTAAGTTTTATTGCTTTTTATGTTTCCAACGTTTGTGACTCCAAAGCCAAATTTCGGGTTGTTCCATTATTTTTTGCTCAAGCATGTCGGCATAGTATTGTGTAATACTCTGATTTTCTTTTAAATCAGCTGCAAATATAGGAGGATGAACTGTGCAATGGTAGTAACCTTTTCTAGTGAGTTTAACTTCATGGAAAATAATAGGGAGATTGTATTTTAGAGAAAGTTTCTCTAAACCAGAAAGAAAACTAGTATCAATATTAAAAAACTTAGCCCAAATTCCAGTTTCAGGGTTAGATGGAGATTGATCGGCTGTTAGAATAATAAGATAGGATTTGTTTTTATTTTCAATAATAAATTTCCCAATTTTAGCCATAGGCTCTACCATCGTACCAAACTCAGTTCGTGCTTTATTAAATAAATCGTCAAAATATGGATTACTTAACGGTTTGTATGCTACACAAATAGGGGTTTTAATGTACAAAGGTGCTTGTCGACAAACCCATTCCCAATTTCCATTGTGTCCCATTACTACAATTGCAGAATATTTGTCAAGTGTTATTTTATCGTATATTTCCGAATTATCTGTTTTTATTCTTTTAGTCAATTCATCTGCAGAAATAGTAAATCCTTTTATAATTTCAACGACTAAATAAGAAAGGTATCTGTAATATTTTTTAGTTAAAACATTAATTTCATTGTCACTCTTTTGAGGAAAAGCAATTTTCAAATTCGATACTATTGTTTTTTTTCGATAACCTATCAAGTTATAAAAGATGAAATACAAAAAATAAGAAAAAATGTATAGAGCCGATAAAGGAAGTCTTGATAAAAGTTTGAGAAAAAAAATTGCAATTTTATTACCCATATTATTGATTTGTTTTTTTTAATTTATTAATGGTTATACTTTCATCAATCAATATTTTTAAAAAATCTTTGTTTTTAATAAAAGAATCATCATCATCAAAAAACCATTTATAGACAGTCGTTGTCGTGGAGTTATCAAGTATTTTAAAAAAATCATTAAGAAGAGATCCATTGCAAAAACCAAGGTATACTTTTTTAGATTTTTTGTCCATTCCAATGTAGAGTAACAATCCGTAATAAGTAAAAAACGGACCATTAAATTTCCATTCTATTTGAACTTGGGGTGCATATTCTTTTATAAACTCAAATAAAACAATATAATTCCTTTTATATTCGGGTTTTATTGAATCAATATAATTTACAACCCTTTTATCCAAAATTATTTAATGTACCTAAAATCATGTCCTGATTTTAGATTTATTAAAAATTCATACATCAAGTCAATAACCTCTTGAACATCATTTTTGTTAACGGTTTCAACCGTTGTATGCATATATTTCAAAGGCAAAGAAATTAACGCCGAAGGAACACCTTCACCACTGTATGCAAAACTATCGGTATCAGTTCCAGTACTGCGACTTACTGCTGCTCTTTGGAATTTGATTTTATTTTTGTTAGCAACATCTATAATCATGTTCAATAGATTATTTTGTACTGCAGGGCCATAAGTCAAAACAGGACCTAATCCGCATTTTTGGTCGCCCTGTTTCTTTTTATCATATAAAGGCGATGAAGTGTCGTGGGTTACATCTGTGATTACTGCAACATCAGGCTTAATTTTTCTAGAAATCATTTCAGCGCCTCTTAACCCAATTTCTTCTTGAACTGCGTTTACGACGTACAATGAATAAGGCAATTTAACTTTATTGGTAAATAGTTTTTTAGCTACCTCTGCAATCATATATCCACCAATTCTATTGTCTAATGCTCTACCAGTTAAGTACTTGTCGTTCAATTCCATTAATTCATCTTCAAATACGGCAACGCAACCAACGTGAACACCCATTTCTTCAACCTCTTTTTTGTTCGAGCATCCAATATCAATAAAAATATTATCAGTTGTTGGGGTTACTTCTTTTTCACCAATTCTAACGTGAATGGCAGGCCAACCAAAAATACCCTTTACGGAACCCTTGCTGGTTAAAATATTTACACGCATTGAAGGTGCTATCAAATGGTCTGAACCACCATTTCTGGTTACATATAAATAACCATCGTCTGTAATGTATTTAACAAACCATGAAATTTCATCAGCATGTGCTTCAATTACAACTTTGTACTTTTTGCCTGGATTGATAATCGCTGCAACACTTCCATAAGCATCAGAAATATAATCATCACTGTATGCTTTCATATAATCTAACCAAATTTGTTGTCCACTGGTTTCAAAACCGGTTGGAGAACAATTGTTTAAATACTTAAATAAAAAGGCTTTACTTTTTTTATCCATTCAAATGTATGATTTAAAAAGGAAGGTCGTCTACGGCTTGGTTTGAATCTTCTCTTTCAGTTGTGAAAACTGGAACTTCGTTAGAAGAATTTGAAGAAGGAGTGGAGTCTGCTGCACCCAATTTACTAATTCTCCATCCTTGAATATCATTAAAGTATTTGATTTCACCGCTTGGGCTTGTCCATTCTCTGCCTTTTAAATTGATACCAACTGCCACTTTTTCACCAGCAGAATAACCATTTAAATTGTCGCAAGCATCTTTGATAAAATTGATAGAAATGAATTGAGGGTATTGTTCTTCAGTTTCAATTACTAATTCTCTTTTTTTAAACCCATTATTTCCAACTTCAACAGTTTTACCAACTAACTTAATTTTGCCTTTTAATTCTATTTTGTCCATGATTCTAAATATAAACTTCAAATTTAATAAAAAAAACAGAAGACGCTAAATAAGATATTAACGATTCAAATATTATTTTTTAACATTTATGTGTTATACAAGCATAAGAAGCATAAATTTGAATCAATTATTTAAATGGATTATATTAACCTCAAAAAGTCATTAGTTGAATATTGTAAAAATAGACTTGAATTAAAATTAAAAGAATTAACAGTCATTTACCAATCGTTAATTGATTCTATACAAACGGATTCCAAAAGTTCTGCTGGCGATAAGCATGAAACTTTCAAATCAATGATGCACATTGAACAAGAAAAAATGCAAACTCAAATTAAAATGATTAATCAACAAATTAATACGTTGAATCAATTAAAAATTGAAAAAAAGAACAGAATTGAAAATGGCACATTAATTATTACTGATACAAAGATTTTTTTTATTGCGGCTTCACTTGGTTTGGTTAATATTTCAGACCAAGCTTATTTTATTGTTTCTTTGGATTCTCCAATTATCCAATTTATGAAAAAGCAAAGTATAAACACAGCATTTACATTTCAATCCTCAAATTATAAGATAATTGATATTCAATAACTTAGGCATTTTTTGAGTTATTTCAATTTGTCCTATAATTAATATTATGTTAACTAAATTATTTAAAAGATAAGCCAAACATAATGCTTGGCTTATCGAATATTTGATAGTTATTCTAACTTACTCTTCTCTTGTTTATACAACTTATCGTATGCACTTCTTTTCTCCTCATCGTTAAGCTTTGCATAAATACTTTTAATGGTTTTTAATAAATCAACTAATTCTTGGTCTTTTTTGTAATTCATTTCATATAAAGCCACTAGTTTTTGAACGACTTGACCATACAAAGCAACTGATAACTTGTCATATTTAGCATATTGAGATGATTCAACTCTTGTACGTTGTTTGTAAATGTAATCTGCAGAATCTAGCAATAAAATAGCTTCATTGTTCAAAGCATCTGTATAACCTGGATCTAACTGAATTGCTTTGGCATAATCTGCTAACCCTTGACTGAAAAAATACTTGTCTTTAGAAGGTTTTTCATCGTTTTTTATCGCTTTTTCTTGATTGTTTCTATCTTCCATTTTAAGTTGATGGTAAGAAACACCTCTTGAAAAGTAATAATCTTTGTTATCAGGCTCATTTTGAATACCTTCTGTAAACTTAACGAGTAAACTTTGGATATTATTACGTTCTATTTCAATGTTAATTTGTTGATTCAAGAACTCCCCTGATTTACTTGGGATTTTAATTTTACCTGCTTCTAAAAATGAAACTGCCTTGTCGTAATTTTTTTGCTCAAGATAAATTTCACTCATTCTAATAAAAACATAAGAATTCATGTAGCTAGGAATATCAATAAGCTTTTGTAAAAAAACAATTTCTTCATTAACCAATTTGTTGGTATAGGCTGATTGCCATGTTATAAACAATGCTTTTTCTTTACTAATTTTACCAAACAAAGTTTGTTCTTTGTCGTATTTCAATAAATCATCAACAATTGACATGTAGGCTTTTACTTTATCAAAACTATTAGAGTCGGATGCATAAAACACGCCTTCATTAAAACAACTAATAATTGCAGAAACAACATAACCATTGGCATAATCTAATGCACTGTATTTCTTTTGGTCACTTTCTGGAAATGAATAAAACTTTTGAAAAGATTGACCAGCTATCAAAGCCGCTTCTTTATTAGGATCTAAAGCATTAATATTAGCATCAGCCGATGAAGCAATTACCGAATAGATGATCCCTCTCCAACCCCACATGCCTGCCATATTACTGGTTGCCTCATTGCTTGCTGCTAAATCAATATTGTATTTTGCATCTTCAATGTTGGGGTCACTACCAGACATTATCAACTCAACATTCTTGATTTTGCCTGTTTGAGCTAAGTTGGTTAATGGACTTACTAATACAATAAATCCTGCTAAAATTAAATGTTTAATATTCATTCCTTATTCTGTTTTTTTTATACTTATTCAATAGTTGTGCCATTCTCATCGTTTGGCTCGGTTGGATTATTTGAATCTAAATTTTCTGTTGGGTTTGAATCACCATCGGGTTCCAAATTAATTTCACCTTCTGCAGAACCTTCTGTAATTTCTTCTTCCTCTTCTTCAACTGGAACAACCGCAACTGATGCTATTGAATCATTGTTTTTGATATTAATCAATTTAACCCCTTGTGTTGCACGCCCCATGGTTCTTAAACTATCAACTCTCATTCTGATTGTTAAGCCGGATTTGTTGATAATCATCAATCCATCTTCATCGGTAACATTCGATATAGATATCAAATCACCAGTTTTATCGGTAATATTCAATGTTTTTACACCTTTACCGCCTCTGCCAGTCACTCTGTACTCATCTTCTCCTGTTTCTGGGTCAACTAAGAATGATCGTTTGCCATATCCTTTTTCAGCAACCACTAATACGGTCGTTTCGGCAAGTTTGTCTTTGTCAATTGCCAACATACCTATTACTTCGTCTTTGTCTGTTTCTAAGGTTACTCCTTTTACACCACTTGCATTTCTTCCCATCGGTCTAACCAATGATTCATTAAATCTAATTGCTTTACCAGATTTTTTAGCTAAAATGATTTCACAATTTCCGTTGGTTAATTTTGCTTCTAACAATTCATCTCCCTCTCTAATTGTAATGGCATTGATACCATTCGTTCTTGGTCTTGAATATGCTTCGAGTGTGGTTTTTTTAATAATCCCCTTCTTAGTGCATAAAATAATATTGTGCTGATCAAGATATTCAGCGTCTTTTAAGTTTTCAATATTCAAATACGCTTTGATTTTATCTTCCTTAGGAATCGCAATCAAGTTTTGAATCGCTCTACCTTTTGTTGCTTTTCCACCTTCAGGTAATTCATATACTTTCATCCAGAAACAACGACCTTGCTCTGTAAAGAATAACATATAGTTGTGTGTATTTGCCACAAATAAATGTTCTACAAAATCTTCATCTCTGTGTGAAACACCTCTGTTTCCTCTACCACCACGATTTTGTTCTTTATATTCATTCAAACTCGTTCTTTTGATGTATCCCATGTGAGAAATTGTTAAAACAACTTTTTCATTTGGAATTAAATCTTCAATATCAATCTCTCCTGCGCTGTGTTCAATTAATGTTCTTCTTGGATCACCATATTTCTCTTTCATCTCTTTCAACTCCTCTTTGATAATAGAGTATCTTAAAGCTTCATCGTTCAATACAGATTCTAAGTAAGCAATCAGTTTCATTAATTCGTCGTATTCCTCTTTTATTTTTTGACGTTCTAGTCCTGTTAAACGCTGCAATCTTAAATCTAAAATTGCTTTTGACTGAATTTCAGTTAATCCAAAGTTTGAAATTAAACCTTCTTTTGCTTCATCTGGATTTTTAGAATTTCTAATCAAGCTGATAACCGCATCTAAATTGTCTAAGGCAATTAACAAACCTTCTAAAATATGAGCTCTTTTTCTTGCTTCTGCTAAATCATATTTTGTTCTTCTAACTACAATTTCATGACGGTGTTCAACAAAATGCCTAATCATGTCTTTCAGATTAAGCATTTCTGGTCGACCATTCACTAAGGCAATATTGTTAACCGAGAAAGAAGATTGTAGTGGCGTGTATTTATATAATTGATTTAAGATAACATTGGCAATTGCATCTTTTCTTAATTCAAAAACCAAACGCATACCTTGTCTTCCTGACTCATCTCTTACGCTTACTATACCATCAATGATTTTTTCTTGAACCAAATCAACTGCTCTGGTAATAATTTGATGAGGCATTACTTGGTATGGAACTTCAGTTACAATGATTTGTTCTTTACCATTGTTTAAAGTTTCAATTTCTGTTTTACCTCTCATTAAAATTCTACCTCTGCCTGTTTCAAAAGCAGAACGAATTCCATCAGTTCCATGGATGATTGCACCTGTTGGAAAATCTGGACCTTTAATGTGATTCATTAACTCAGAGATTTCAATTTCTCTGTTATCAATGTAGGCTACAATTGCATCAATAGATTCAGATAAGTTATGAGGAGCCATATTGGTAGCCATACCAACCGCAATACCAGAAGCACCATTGACTAATAAGTTAGGTATTTTTGAAGGCAATACAGATGGTTCTTTCAACGAGTCATCAAAATTGGGTCTGAAATCCACTGTGTCTTTTTCAAGATCATTAAGCATGTCTTCTGCAATTTTTTTCAAACGTGCTTCAGTATAACGCATGGCAGCTGCTGAGTCACCATCTATTGAACCAAAGTTACCTTGACCATCCACCATTGTGTAACGTAAACTCCACTCTTGGGCCATACGAACCATGGTGTCATAAACTGAAGAGTCACCATGCGGGTGGTACTTTCCTAAAACTTCTCCCACAATACGTGCAGATTTTTTATACGGTCTGTTAGGAGCTAATCCTAATTCAGTCATTCCATACAATACTCTTCTGTGTACTGGCTTTAATCCATCTCTTACATCTGGTAATGCCCTACTTACAATTACCGACATTGAATAGTCGATATAAGCAGTTTTCATCTCATCTTCGATATTAATGGGAATTATTCTTTCAACGAAATTTTCATCTGGGTTTTGATCCATATTTGTATTATTTTAAAAACATTGCAATCTAGCATTTTAAGGCTAATTTTCCTAATATTGAATCCACAATATACCAACAAAAAAGCCCCATTTATGGGGCTTTTTTAATAAATATTTAATTCTTTAAATTAAGCTTTGTTCTTTTTAGCAAAATCTACAACAATAGGTGCTGCAATACAGATAGATGAATATGTTCCAATTGCTATACCTATTAATAATGCTAATGAAAATCCTTTCAATGCCGCTCCACCTAAAATGAATAAACTTAAAATAACCACTAAGGTAGTACCAGAGGTTAATAAGGTTCTACTTAATGTTTTATTAATCGCTAAATTGATTAATTTTCCAGTATCCTTATCGCTTTTAAACTCTGTAGTAAATTCTCTAATTCTGTCAAATACAATTACCGAGTCATTGATAGAGTAACCAACCACCGTTAAAATTGCTGCAATGAAAGCTTGGTCAATTTCTAATGAGAATGGCACAATTCCGTCTAACAATGCGAAAATAGCAAATACCATTAATACGTCATGGAACAATGCAATTGTTGCACCCGCTGCATAACCAACTTTCTTGAATCTAATAATGATGTATATAAAGATAACAACCAATGAAATGATAACAACCCAAGTTGATTTTGTTCTGATATTTGATGCAATAGTTGGACCAACTTCTGAACTACTTAAGATACTTGCTTCTGTTGCATTAAAAGATGACAAAGCCACTAATACTTCTTTTTCTATGTCATCGGCACTTACTTTAGCTTCATTGATTTTATAAGTTGTTACGATTTTATAACGACCTTCGCTACCAATAGTTTTAACTTCATTACTACTTCCTTTCAATCCTTTGTCTAAAGCAGTTTTGATTTTTTCTACATTAATACCTTTTTCAAGTTGCATTTGATAGCCATAACCTCCTTTGAAGTCGATACCTGTACTCAAACCACCTTTTCCTATTAATACCGCCATACCTGCAATAATGACGATTGAAGAGAAAATATAAAACTTCTTTCTATTACCCATGAAATCATAATTAGCGTTAACTAATAAGTCTCCTGTCATTTTGTTGCTGAATTTTACTTGTTTGTTTTTAGACAATCTATTTTCTATAACTATTCTGGTTAACAAGATTGAAGTAAATAATGATGTTACGATACCGATAATCAATGTAATAGCAAATCCATAAACGGGTCCTGCTCCTACTGATAACATGATAATACCTGCTAATAAAGTAGTGATATTACCATCGATAATAGATGACAATGCCGCTTTGTAACCATTCGAAATGGCTAATTTCAGCGTTTTGCCTTCTCTTAATTCTTCTCTGATACGTTCATAAATTAATACGTTGGAATCCACCGCCATACCAATTGTTAATACGATACCTGCAATACCCGGCAATGTCAATGCTGCACCACCTGATGCTAACATACCAATAATAAAGAATACGTTTGCAATTACAGCAAGCACTGAAAAGAATCCTGCTTGGTTATAATAGAACATCATTAACAAAATAACGGCAATAAATCCAATAATGAATGAATTGATACCTTGTGTGATAGATTCTTTTCCTAATGTTGGACCAACTACATCTTCTGCCACAATTTGTGCTGGCGCTGGTAATTTACCTGCTTTCAATACATTGGCTAAATCTGTAGCATCTTCAACAGAAAAATCTCCACTGATAGATGATTGACCTCCTGTAATTGGGTCGTTTACTACTGGCGCTGAGAATACTTTATTGTCTAGAACAATGGCAACGAATTGACCAACGTTTGCTGTGGTTAAGTTTTTCCAATCTTTCGCAGCTTTTGTAGTCATGCTCATAGAAACCTCAACTCTACCTGAATTGGTATTGCTTGTTGGGAACGCATCAGCAATCATGTTTTCTTCTCCACTCCCCATAGATGCTACTCCTTCTCTATTGCCTTTTAATGCATATAGTGGATAAACTTCACTACCTTTTGAAATTGGATTAGCACCCCAAGCGAATTTTAAATTTTTAGGTAAAAATTTAACGATGGTTTCGTCTTGTAATAATTTATTGATTTTGTTGAATGATCTTTTTTCTGCTATAGCAAACACCGGACCTTCTACAATATTTCCTTTATCATCTTGATAAGGATATAAGCCAGCTTCAGCAAATGGGAATTTCGAAGAATCTCTTTTGTTGATATCGTTTAATAAAGCTGTTTTTAAACTGTCTTTTAATTTTAAATTCGTAATAGTATCTAGTCCATTTAGTTTTAATGAATCTTCTGAATTTAAACCTTTGTTTAATGATAATTTTTGGCTGTATGCAAAATTCATTGGTTCATAAATCTTTTTATAACCATAGAATTCATTTTTAGGATTGTTACCATATACTTCCCAAAACTCTAAACGAGCACTTTCTTCTAATAATTTTCTAATTCTTTTTGGATTGTCAACACCAGGAAGTTCAACTGATATTCTACCACCCTCTAATTCTTGGATGTTAGGCTGACTGATACTACCTGAATTTAAACGCGCTTCAATAACTTGTCTTGTATTGTCTGATTTGCTTTTAATTTCACGTTTTAAATATTCAACAACTTCTTTATCTGTAGAGTTAGAAGTTAATTGTTTGTTTTCTCTATTTGAGAAAATTGAAGACAATGTTCTGGTTGGGGCTAATTCCTTGAACTTAGATGCGAAAATTTCTACAAAATCACCACCATTTTTTTGATATTCGGCTTTGGTGTTGTCAATAGCAGTTAATAAAGCATTGTCTTTTTGGTTCATCTGACCAGCAAGTGTTTTAATAACTTCGCCTTTGGAAACTTCCAAAATTACGTTCATACCACCTTGTAAATCCAAACCTAACTTAAGCTCAGATTCTTTAGTTTTGAAATAATTTCTTTTAACAAAGCCAAAATCTAAGATGTCTTTATTACCCAAAGAATCTATGTATTCTCTGTATTTTTCAGAATCAAACTTGTTGTCTTTGGTTGCATACGTTCTTGCTTCTGCCTCAAATTTTCTTGCAACATAAGTAAATGACAATTGATAAATACAAGTTAATGCTAAAACAACTGCAATAAATATGACTAATCCTTTATTTTTCATGATATATATCTAATGTTCGAATTTTTTAAAGGTTGCGAAAATAATACTTTAACTATTTGTTTCCAAAAGTCTTTTTTATAAAGTGATATTTTTTTAAAACATCGTTCCCACTTTTTATTAAAATCCTAATTTCACGACTGTTATTATTTAATTCCTTTTAAATCATAATTTGAATTTGTATAAAACTTGTTGATACGAAACATGTAAAATTGTATAATTTTGAATACACAATTTTGCTATGCCTAATATACTTGTAATAGATGATGAAAAACCAATAAGAGATGCCCTATCCAACATCTTGACGACTGAAATGTATCAGGTTGATATTGCCGAAAATGGTAAAAAAGGATTAGAAATGATCCAAGAACACACTTATGATGCCATTTTATGTGATATAAAAATGCCTGGTTTGGACGGTATGGAAGTGATGGCTAAAGCAACTGAAATTACACCTGAAACACCTTTTATTTTAATTTCTGGTCATGGTAGTATTGAACTTGCAGTGGAAGCGGTTCGTAAAGGGGCTTACGATTTTATTTCCAAACCGCCTGATTTAAATAGACTTTTAATTACCCTCCGCAATGCTGTTGATAAAAACAACCTGGTGATTGAAACGAAGGTTTTGAAACGTAAAATATCAAAAACCAGAGAAATTGTGGGTGATACCCCTGCTATTTCAAAAATAAAAGATACCATCGCAAAAGTAGCTCCAACAGATGCTAGAGTATTAATTACTGGTGAAAATGGAAGTGGTAAAGAGTTGGTTGCCCGTTGGATACATGAAAAAAGCAATCGTTCTAATGCTCCCATTATCGAGGTAAATTGTGCCGCTATTCCAAGCGAATTAATAGAAAGTGAACTTTTTGGTCATGAAAAAGGAGCGTTTACAACTGCAATTAAACAAAGAATAGGAAAGTTTGAACAGGCGCATGGCGGTACTTTATTTCTTGATGAAATTGGTGACATGAGTTTGTCTGCCCAAGCTAAAGTATTAAGAGTTATTCAAGAGGGCATCTTGCAAAGAGTGGGTGGCGATAAATCGGTTTCAGTTGATGTTAGAATTATAGCTGCAACTAATAAAAATCTACCTGAGGAAATTGAAAAAGGCAATTTTCGAATGGATTTATACCACCGTTTAAGTGTTATTGTTATTCATGTTCCTTCTTTAAACGATAGAAAAGATGATATTCCTGTCATTGCTGAGAAATTTTTAAAAGAAATATGCGAAGAAAACGGGGTTAAAAAAACATTTGCTTCTGACGCTTTGGATGAGCTAAAAAATGTTAATTGGTCGGGGAATGTGCGAGAATTAAGAAATGTGGTTGAGCGCTTGGTGATATTGTCTGATTATAAAATAACTAAAGACGATGTTATAGCCTACAGTAATCCCTCCACTCCTGTTTCAAAAACCAACAACTTATTTGTTGACAAACACGATAAATTCCAAGATTTTAAAGATTTTGCTGAGGCCATGTTTTTGGATGCTAAATTGAAAAAAAACAATTGGAATGTGGCTAAAACTGCGGTTGAAATTGATATCCAAAGAAGTCACCTTTACAATAAAATTGACAAATACGGATTAAAAAGAAGCTAAATGATTGGTCAAGACCTCTTATTAGCCCAAAGTTTTCTTGAAAATGGCGAAATAGTTGCTATCCCAACCGAAACCGTTTATGGATTGGCAGGTAATGCTTGTGATGAAAATGCGGTTCTCAAGATATTTGAAATCAAAAACAGACCACATTTTGATCCTTTAATTGTTCATTTTGGAAACAGAGAACAATTGAAAAACTATGTATTGGAAATTCCAGAAAAAGCCCAACAATTGATGGATTTATTTTGGCCTGGACCACTTACCTTGTTATTGCATAAAAACGATAAAATATCATTTTTAGTTACTTCGGGGAGTGACAAAGTAGCAATTAGGATTCCCAATCATCCCTTAACCTTACAATTGTTAAACCATTTGAATTTTCCACTTGCTGCCCCTAGTGCCAATCCATTTGGATACATCAGTCCGACCAAAGCAACTCATGTTGAAAAGCAGTTAGGTGACAAAATTCCGTATATTATTGATGGCGGTTCGTGTGAAGTTGGTTTAGAAAGTACTATTATAGACTGTACCGTTCAACCTTTTAAAATATTGAGATTAGGTGGACTAAGTATAGAAACGATTGAACAGGGTATCAATGAAAAAGTTGAATATCATTTAACTCAAAATAGTAATCCTGCAGCGCCCGGGCAGTTAGACAAACATTATTCACCTAGAACGCCCTTTAGATTGGTTGATGATTTTAATTCGATTATCAATGAGAAACAACCTTTAGCAATGGCATTCTTAACGTTTGGGCAACAGCAAGTCAATGATTTTCCATGTATAAACTTGAGTCCCCAAGGCGATATTAATGAAGCGGCAAAGCATTTATTTGATGCAATGCGCACATTAGACGAGCAAAAACATGATTTTATTTACGCTAAACTTCTGCCCGAAACAGGTTTGGGCAAAGCCATTAACGACCGATTGAGAAGGGCGGCTGCAAAGTAATAGTTGAGATTATCATTTTACGTTTGTCAAAATTTATTAAACATTTAGATTAGAGAGTATAAATACTCAATTAATAATCCTTTAATAATTACCAAAAAAATAATCAATTAAAATATTACATTTGCACCTTAAAATTTTTAACCTTAGATTATAAAATGAGTTTATCACATGCTACACAAAATGAAACACAGTTTGATGTGTTTTCGCAAGTTGCCCGTTATGACCACGAACAAATTTTAATTTGTCAAGACAATCATACCGGTTTAAAGGCAATTATTGCTATCCATAACACAGTTTTGGGCCCCGGTTTAGGTGGAACAAGAATGTGGAATTACTCGTCTGAGGCGGAAGCTATCAATGATGCGTTAAGATTATCAAGAGGGATGACTTACAAAGCAGCCATTAGTGGTTTAAACTTGGGTGGTGCTAAAGCGGTTATTATCGGAGACCCTACAAAACACAAATCTGAACATTTGATGAGAAAGTTCGGAAGATTTGTTGACAATTTAGGTGGTAAATACATTACTGCTGAAGATGTTGGAACTACAACTAAAGACATGGAATACGTAGCAATGGAAACTGACCACGTGGTTGGTTTACCAGAGATTATGGGTGGCGGCGGCGATCCAAGTCCAGTTACAGCTTATGGTGTTTACATGGGTATCAAAGCAAGTGCTAAAAAAGCATACGGTAGCGATAATTTAGCTGGCAAAAAAATTGCAGTTCAAGGAACAGGAAAAGTTGGTCTTCATTTGATAGAAATGTTGAAAAAAGATGGTGCTATCCTATTCGCAACTGATATATTTGAACATGGCTTAAAAATTGCAGCCGATAAATATGGTGCTACAATCGTAAAACCTGAAGAAATTTTCGGTTTAGATGTTGATATTTTTGCTCCTTGTGCTTTAGGTGCTATCTTAAACACAAATACTATCGGTCAATTGAAATGTAAAATTGTTGCTGGTGCTGCTAATAATCAATTAGAAGATGACAACATTCATGGTGATATGATAAAAGCTAAAGGCATTTATTATGCTCCAGATTTCTTGATTAACGCAGGTGGATTAATTAATGTTTACAGTGAATACAATGGTTATGTTAGAGAAATAGCTTTTGCTCAAACAGAAAATATTTACAATACTGTACTTAGCATTTATGACAAATCAGAAGCGGATAATATCAATACTCAATTAGCTGCTATTCAATTGGCAGAGAAAAGAGTAAACGATACAATGCATCTTCAATCAAAAATATAAAGTATTACTATGTCTCGTCCTGAAAAAAGTTGACACGGATTATATTTCAAATTTACACAAATTTA
>JBBAKM010000005.1:0-142654 GCA_040403495.1 Bacteroidia bacterium | reverse complement strand
TAAATTTGTGTAAATTTGAAATCTAATCCGTGTCAACTTTTTTCAGGACGAGACACTTTAAACTTCTAATTAAGCTTCAGTAGTATCTGCTTGATTTTCTGTGGTTTCAGTTTTATCTTCAACAACAGTGTCAGTAGCAGCTTTTTTACCTCTTCTTGTTTTAGGTTTTGTAGATTTTTTCTTACCAATACCATCAGTGTATTCGTTGAAATCAACCAATTCAATCATGGCTAATTCAGCGTTATCACCCATACGATTACCTAATTTAAGTATTCTAGTATAACCTCCTGGTCTAGTTGCAACTTTTTCAGCAATTGTTCCAAAAAGTTCTTTGATAGAATCTTTATCTCTTAAATAAGCAAACACAGTTCTACGAGAGTGTGTTGTATCATTTTTAGACTTTGTAATCAAAGGTTCAGCATAAACTCTTAATGCTTTAGCTTTTGCTAAAGTTGTAGTAATACGTTTATTTTTAATAAGCGAAATGGTTAAATTAGCCATTAAAGCTCTTCTGTGGGAGGCGGTTCTTCCTAATTTATTTACTTTATTTCCGTGTCTCATCTTATACTATACAATTTAAAATTATTAATCTTCAGATAAGTTATATTTTGAAACATCCATTCCAAAATTTAAACCTTTATCTCTAACGAACTCTTCAAGTTCTGACAATGATTTTTTTCCAAAATTTCTAAATTTCAATAAATCATCAATATCATAACTTACTAACTCTCCTAATGTTCTAATTTCAGCAGCTTTCAAGCAATTGTATGCTCTAACTGACAAATCTAAATCAGCAAGATTAGTTTTCAAAACTTTTCTCATGTGTAAGAAATTCTCATCTACTTCTTGAGTTGGTTTTTTAACTTGAGTATCCAACAAAATATTCTCATCACTAAACAAAATAAAATGTTGAATAAGAATGTTTGCAGCTTCTTTTAATGCACTTTCAGGGTGAATTGAACCATCAGTATGCAATTCAATAACCAATTTCTCATAATCCGTTTTTTGTTCAACCCTAAAGTCTTCAACTGAGAACTTTACGTTTTTAACAGGTGTAAAAATTGAGTCAATAGCAATCAGACCAATTGGCATGTCTTTTGGTTTATTTTCATCAGCAGGTACATAACCTCTTCCTTTGTCTATAGTAATTTCTATATCCAAATTAACGAATGGTTCCATATTACATATAACAAGATCAGGATTTAAGATTTCGAAAGAGTTTGTATATCTTCCAATGTCACCTGCTAAAAATTGTTCTTTACCTTTGATGCTTAGGAATACTTTTTCTTGAGCATCAGATCCTGAAGTTTTCTTAAATCTAACTTGTTTTAAATTAAGGATAATCTCGGTTACATCTTCTACAACACCTTTGATAGTTGAAAACTCATGATCAACACCTTGTATTTTTAAAGAAGTAATTGCATATCCTTCTAATGATGACAATAAAATTCTTCTAAGGGAATTTCCTATTGTAACACCGTAACCTCTTTCAAGTGGGCTAAATTCAAACAGACCATAAAAGTCTGTGTCTTTATGCATTATCACTCTCTCAGGTTTTTGAAACGCTAATATTGGCATGTTTTGTTATTATTATTGATTATTTAGAGTACAACTCTACGATTAATTGTTCTTTTATATTTTCAGGAATTTCAGCTCTGTCAGGTAAATTTAAGAAAATACCAGACATGTCTTTGTCATTCCATTCTAACCAGCTAAAACGTTTTTTTCCGCCGTTTAAAGAATCAGTTACAGCTTCTAATGATTTAGATTTCTCTCTTACTGCTACTGTGTCACCTGGACGTAGTGAGTAAGAAGGAATATTAACTACTTCACCATTTACTAAAATATGTTTGTGAGATACTAATTGACGAGCAGCGCTTCTTGTAGGAGCGATACCTAATCTGTATACTGTGTTATCTAATCTAGCTTCAAGAAACTTTAATAAATTTTCACCAGTGATACCTCTTTTAGTTGCAGCCAATTTAAAAGTTTTTGCGAATTGACGTTCTAAAACACCATAAGTGTATTTAGCTTTTTGTTTTTCACTCAACTGAATAGCATACTCAGATAATTTCTTTCTTTTACGAGAATTACCGTGCATTCCAGGTGCATACGGTTTTTTATCTAAAGCCTTATCAGGACCAAAGATTGGTTCTTTGAATTTTCTAGCTATTTTGGATTTAGGACCTGTATATCTTGCCATTATTTCTTATTTATCTTAATTGTTTTATTAAATTCTTCTACGTTTTGGTGGTCTGCAGCCATTGTGTGGAAGTGGAGTACAGTCGTTTATAGACATAACCTCAAGACCAACTGTTGCTAAATTACGAATAGCTGAATCTCTACCAGAACCTGGACCTTTAACGAAAACATCTACTTTTCTTAAACCTGCTTCGAAGGCAACTTTTGCGCAATCTTGACTTGCTAACTGAGCTGCATAGGGTGTGTTCTTTTTTGAACCTCTAAAACCCATTTTACCTGCAGATGACCATGAAATTACATCTCCATTTACGTTGGTAACGGAAACAATAATATTATTGAAAGATGCTTTAATGTGCACTTGACCAATTGGGTCAACTTTAACTTTCTTTTTATTTTTAGCTGTACTCATTTATTCTATTTAGTTACTTTTTTCTTGTTGGCAACTGTTTTACGTTTACCTTTTCTTGTTCTAGAGTTGTTTTTTGTACTTTGACCTCTTACAGGTAAACCTTTACGGTGACGAGTGCCTCTGTAACAACCAATGTCCATTAAACGTTTAATATTTAATTGAACCTCAGATCTTAATTCACCTTCTGTTTTAAAAGATGAAGAAATAATATTACGAATTGACGTTAATTCATCATCATTCCACTCAGCCACTTTTTTATCTAAATCGATATTAGCGTCCATAAGAATTTTAGATGCTCTACTAGAGCCAATTCCATAGATGTAAGTTAAACCAATTACACCTCTTTTGTTTTTAGGTAAATCTATACCAGCTATTCTTGCCATTTTTTATCCTTGTCTTTGTTTAAACTTTGGGGTCTTTTTGTTTATAACGAAAAGTTTTCCTTTTCTTTTAACTAATTTACAGTCTGCACTGCGCTTTTTTACTGAAGTTCTTACTTTCATAATATTATTTATTTGTATCTATACGAAATTCTTCCTCTTGTTAAATCATAGGGACTCATCTCAACTTGAACTCTATCTCCAGGTAAAACACGAATGTATTTCATTCTCATTTTTCCAGATATAGTTGCAATGATTTCATGCCCATTCTCTAACTTTACCCTAAACATAGCATTTGACAATGCCTCTGATATAGTACCATCTTGTTTTATCGAGTCTTGTTTTGCCATTTTATATTATTAGGGGTGCAAAGGTAACATTTATTTTTTAATTATCAAATAGATTGTGAATTCAATCCCGATCTTCCACTTATTCTTCCCGACTTCATCAATCCATCATATTTTCTCATTAATAAATGACTTTCTATTTGTTGTAATGTGTCTAATACAACGCCTACCATTATCAACAATGATGTGCCTCCGTAGAATTGCGCGAAACTCTGACTTACTCCGAAGATCATTGCAAAGGCTGGTAAAATAGCTATTAAAGCTAAAAACAATGCCCCTGGTAGTGTAATCCTTGACATAACCTCATCTAGATAATCACTGGTCGATTTACCTGGTTTGATCCCAGGAATAAAGCCACCACTTTTTTTCATATCGTCGGCCATTTGATTAGGATTTACTGTTATTGCTGTGTAAAAATAGGTAAATGTTATAATTAATACCGCAAATAAGAAATTGTATGCAAAGGAACTAATGTCACTTAGTGAGGTTAAAAGTGTGCTTGGATTTTCCATTGATTGTGCCAATGTAGGTGGTAAGAACATTAATGCTTGTGCAAAAATAATTGGCATAACACCTGCCGCATTTACTTTTAAAGGTATGTAGTTACGTGCACCGCCAGAAAGTTTATTTCCTTCTATACGTTTTGCATAGTTAACCGTTACCTTTCGTGTTCCTTGTATTAATAGTATCGTAGCAATAATAACACCTAACCAAAGTACTATTTCGATAATGAACAATGGCAAACCTCCTTTAGCAAATTTCTGGTCTAATTCAAAACCTAAAGCCTCTGGTAATCTGTCTACGATACCCACCATAATGATAAGTGAAATTCCATTACCTAAACCTTTGTCGGTAATTTTCTCACCTAACCACATAGTAAACATTGTACCTGCAACTAACATTATCACGTTAGTTACCATAAAAAACAATTCTGACATTTGTTCAGGTTGTGTTTTGAACAACAACGCCGCCCAATTGTCTTGTTTAGATGTGATATTATTCAAATACGCTACCGCTTGTACTGCTGTAATAGCAATTGTTAAGTATCGTGTGTACTGATTTATTTTACGACGTCCATCTTCGCCTTCTTTCTGAAGTCTTTGGAAAGATGGTACTGCAATTGTTAATAATTGAATAACAATTGACGCTGAGATGTAAGGCATAATACCTAAGGCAAGGATTGCTCCTCTACCAAATGCACCACCAGCAAACACATTCACCAAACCCAAGATACCTTCAGTTTGACTTTGTAATGCTCCCATTAATACATTACCATCTATACCAGGTAATATAATAAAAGTACCTACTCTATAAATCAAAAGAAACAATAAAGTATTTTTGATTTTTGTTCTTAAATCATCAATACTCCAAATTTCTTTAATACGTTGAATAAATTTCTTCATTCTAAAAATTACTTTGTTATAATGTTAGCTGAACCGCCTTTATCTTCAATAGCCTTTTTTGCAGTAGCAGAAAAACCATTAGCATGAATGTCTAATTTAGTTTTAACTTCACCACGACCTAAAATTTTGAATAATTCGTTTTTAGAAACTAAATTATTTTCAACTAAAATCTCTTTAGAAATTATACTAACATTTAATTTTTCTGCTAGTGATTGAATTACATCAATATTGATTGAAGTATATTCAACTCTATTAAAGTTCTTAAAGCCACCTTTTGGAATACGTCTTTGAAGAGGCATTTGACCACCTTCAAAACCTTTTTTACGAGAATAACCACTTCTACTTTGAGCTCCTTTGTGACCTCTTGTAGATGTACCACCTCTTCCAGAACCTTGACCTCTACCAATTCTTTTCTCTTTTTTTACTGAACCTTCTGCAGGTTTTAAAATACTTAAATCCATCTTAAATGTTTTCTACTTTTATTAAATGGTTAACTTTTCTTACGATTCCTTTGATTTGTGGGGTTAATTCCAACTCATTAAAGCTGTTTATTTTTTTTAAACCCAAAGCAGTCATGCAACGTTCAACTCTATCCGATTGACCAATTGTGCTGCGTAATTTGGTTACTCTTATTTTTGCCATTTTATTACCCGTTAAATACTTGCTTTAAATTAATATTTCTTTGTTTTGAAATAGTGTATGGATCTCTAAGTTTGATCAAAGCATCTAATGTTGCTTTAACAACATTATGAGGATTTGATGAACCTTTAGACTTAGCTAATACATCATGTATACCTGCACTTTCTAATACTGCACGCATTGCACCACCTGCTATAACTCCTGTTCCACTTGATGCAGGTTTAATGAAAACGTTACCGCCTCCAAATTTACCAATTTGCTCGTGTGGTATAGTACCATTAAGTACAGGAACTTTAACTAAATTCTTTTTTGCATCTTCTATAGCTTTTTGTATTGCATCGGTTACTTCACCAGCTTTTCCTAAGCCGTGACCAACAATACCATTACCATCTCCAACAACAACTATAGCTGTAAAGGTAAAAGTTCTACCACCTTTGGTAACTTTTGCAACCCTGTTTACACCTACAACTCTTTCTTTAAGTTCTAATTCTGACTGCTTTACGCGTTTTATATTGCTATTTGTCATTTTATTGTTTTTTAAAACTGTAATCCTCCTTCTCTAGCAGATTCTGCTAAGCTTTTTACACGTCCGTGGTATAAAAATCCGTTTCTATCAAAAACTACACTACTAACACCTAATTCAATTGCTTTTGCGGCAATTCTTTTTCCAACTACACCAGCTTTAACTGTTTTGTTATCTTTTGAATTCACGATGTCTTTTTCTGCACTTGATGAAGCACATAGAGTTTTATTGTTAATATCTATAATTTGTGCATAGATTTCAGAATTGCTTCTAAAAACTACAAGTCTTGGACGACTAGCAGAGGGAACTATACTTCCAGTTACTCTACGTTTAATTTTTAATCGTCTTTGGTTTCTTACGTTACTCATTTCTCAAAAATTTATTATTTTTTAGATGCCGATTTACCAGCTTTTCTTCTTAGTTGTTCGTTTGTGAATTTAATACCTTTTCCTTTGTATGGCTCAGGTTTGCGGAATCCTCTAATTTTAGCAGCAACTTGACCCAACAATTGTTTGTCAACTGATTCCATAATTATTGTAGGATTTTTTCCTTTCTCCGTGATTGTTGTCAGATTGATTTCTTTAGGAATTTCTAACATTATACGGTGAGAATATCCAACTGATAAATCTAAAACTTGACCGACGTTTGATGCTTTGTAACCAACACCAACTAATTCTTGTTGTGTTTTATGACCTTCTGTTACCCCTTTAACGTTGTTATTAATTAAAGATCTGTATAAACCATGCAATGCTTTATTTTGTTTTTCATCGTTTGGACGTTTAACAACTAATTTATCTTCGACTATTTCGATAGAAAAATTTGGTTTTAAAGGCTGATGTAATTCGCCTTTTGGTCCTTTAACAACTACAACATTATCAGCTGTTAGTTTTATTTCAACCCCTTTTGGTATTTGAATTTGTGCTTTACCTATTCTTGACATTGTTCTATAAAATTATAAAATTAAGAAATGTAACATAATACTTCACCACCTACGTTATTAGCTTTTGCTTCTTTGTCTGTAATTACACCCATAGATGTAGACAAAATAGCAATACCTAAACCGTTAATAACTCTTGGCAAGTTATTGGCTGGTACATACTTTCTTAAACCTGGTTTACTCACTCTTTTTAATTCTCTAATAGCTGGAATTTTAGTAAGTGGATCGTACTTTAATGCAAGTTTAATCACACCTTGTTTGTTCTCAGTTTCTTCGAATTTATAATTAAGAATATATCCTTTCTCGAATAATACTTTGGTCATTGCCTTTTTGATATTTGAGGCTGGAATCTCTACAATTCTATGTTTTGCTTGTAGAGCATTTCTTAATCTTGTTAAATAATCTGCTATTGGATCAGTCATGTTTTTTTATATTTATTTTACCAACTTGATTTTGTTACACCAGGTATTTTACCAGCAGAAGCTAATTCTCTGAATTGGTTTCTACATAAACCGAATATCTTCATGTATCCTCTTGGTTTACCTGTTAATTTACATCTATTTCTAAGTCTAACTTTTGAAGAACTTCTAGGCAATTTTTGAAGACCGATGAAATCACCATCTTCTTTTAATTGTTTGCGTTTTTCTGCGTATTTCGCAACCAATTTCTCCTTTTTAAGTTCTCTCGCTTTTATTGCTTCTCTTGCCATTTTGCTGTTGTTTTATTTTTTAAATGGTAATCCAAATGATTTTAACATTTCTAAACATTCTTCATCTGTTTTTGCAGTTGTAACAAATGTTATATCCATACCAGTGATTCTATTTGTTTTGTCAATGTCTATCTCTGGGAAAATAATTTGCTCAGTAATACCCATTGTAAAGTTACCTCTACCATCAAAACCTCTTAGTTCCAAACCTTGGAAATCTCTTACCCTTGGTAAAGCGATTGATATTAAACGCTCCATAAACTCATACATTTTTTCTTTTCTTAATGTAACACGAGCACCAATTGGCATTTTTGAACGTAATTTGAAATTACTAATATCTTTCTTAGAAAAAGTAGCTTGCGCTTTTTGACCAGAAATTTTAGTCATCTCTTCTACAGCATAGTCAATTAATTTTTTATCGTTAACTGCTTCTCCTATACCTTGGTTAAGACAAATTTTAGTTATTTTAGGTATTTCCATTACATTGCTGTATGCAAATTTTTCTTGCATAAAAGGAACTACCGTTTCTGTATATTTTTTATATAAATTAGGTGTATTTGACATCTTTTATTAATTAACTTATAAATTCTCCAGTTTTAACTGAATAGCGTTGTAATTTACCTTTTTCGTTAGTTTTTCTTCCAACTCTAGTCGCTTGTCCATTTTCAATAACCATTAAGTTTGAAATATGAATAGGCGCTTCTTTTTTTATGATACCACCTTCAGGTGATGATGCACTTGGTTTAGTATGTCTTGAAATGATATTTAAACCTTCAACTAAAGCTCTGTAGGTTTTTGGATATACTCTCAATACTTTACCTGTATTTTTACCGTCCACAATTTTACCTGAGATTAATTTTACTAAATCTCCTTTTTTAATGTGAATTTTAGACGTTTTGTGTGATTGAATACTTGCTTTCATTTTAATTATTATAATACTTCTGGAGCTAATGAAACGATCTTCATAAATTGTTTATCTCTTAATTCTCTTGCTACTGGACCGAAGATACGGGTACCTCTAGGTTCATCAGAGTTATTAAGTAATACGCAAGAATTTTCATCAAAACGTATGTAAGAACCATCTGGTCTTTTTACTTCTTTTTTCACTCTAACAACAACAGCTTTAGAAACTGTACCTGCTTTAACACCACCTGATGGGATTGCTGATTTAATAGATACTACTATTTTGTCACCAACCGAAGCATAACGTCTTTTTGTTCCACCAAGAACTCTGATACACAGTACTTCTTTTGCACCGCTATTATCAGCAACTTTTAAACGACTTTCTGTTTGTATCATTATTTTGCCTTTTCAATTATTTCTACTAATCTCCAACACTTCAATTTACTTAAAGGTCGAGTTTCCATTATTTTTACGATATCATTTACTGCACATTCGTTTTTCTCGTCATGGGCGTAAAACTTTTTTGTTTTTGAAAAGTATTTACCATATTTTGGATGCTTTACTTTTGTTTCTAGGGCAACAACAATAGACTTATCCATGCCATTACTAGTTACTTTCCCAACAATTTCTTTTCTTGAATTTCTCATATTTTCCATCATATTATTCACCTTTATCGGCTGCTTTTAATTCGTTATCAATTCTTCTAGAATTAATTTCAGTAAGCAATCTTGCGATGTCTTTTTTTAATTCTTTTAATTTATGCGGTTGTTCAATTCTTGCAACGGCATTGTTAAACTTTGTTTTTGTTAGTTTAACTCTATCTTCTTTATATCTCGCAACTAATTCGCTAGTTGGAAGATCTTTATAATCCCTGTTTTTCATTATTCTGTATAATCGGGTTTAACGATAAATTTTGTTGATACTGGTAATTTTTGAGCGGCTAAGTACATTCCTCTTTCAGCTACTTCTAAAGGTACGCCTGTTACCTCAAACATAATTGTTCCTGGTTTAACAATAGCAACCCAATATTCTGGAGCTCCTTTACCTTTACCCATACGTACTTCAGCTGGTTTTTTGGTGATAGGTTTGTCTGGGAATATTCTTATCCATACTTGACCTTCTCTTTTCATGTATCTTGTTAAAGCAACCCTTGCAGACTCAATTTGTCTTGCAGTAATCCAAGATTGCTCCATACTTTTTAATCCGAAGGTACCAAAACTAAGTCTATGACCTCTTGTAGCCAAACCTTTAATTTTGCCTTTATGCTGTTTTCTGAACTTGGTTCTTTTTGGACTTAACATCTCTAAATTTCCTTATTTATTTATTATTATATTAATCTCTTCTTTTTCTATCTCTACGATCTCCACCACCTCTGTTATCGTTTCTTCCTCCGCCTCTTCTTGGATCTTGTGGTCTTTCATCACGTTTTGGACCTCTGTCTGAACCAATGTTCAAAGATAGGTCTCTTTTACCATATATTTCACCTCTACAAATCCAAACTTTAACACCTATTTTACCATAAACAGTTAAAGCTTCACCAAGTGCATAATCTATATCAGATCTTAAAGTGTGTAGTGGAGTTCTTCCTTCTTTGAACTTTTCAGATCTAGCAATCTCAGCGCCATTCAAACGGCCAGAAACACTAATCTTGATTCCATCTGCACCCATTCTCATGGTATTAGCAATAGCTTGTTTTACAGCTCTTTTGTAACTTACTCTACCTTCAATTTGTTGACAAATAGTTTCAGCAACTAAACGAGCATCTAATTCAGGACGTTTGATTTCATATATATTGATCTGAACATCTTTTTTAGTAATCTTTTTTAATTCTTCTTTAATTTTATCAACTTCAGCACCACCTTTACCAATTACAATACCAGGTTTAGCTGTATGAACAGTTATAATTATACGTTTAATAGTACGCTCAATTACAATTTTAGAAATACCTCCTTTTGGAATTCTAACACGTAAATATTTACGTATTTTTTCATCCTCAGCAATTTTATCAGCAAAATTTTTGCCGCCATACCAATTACTTTCCCAACCTCTGATGATACCTAATCTTAATGATATCGGATTAATTTTTTGTCCCATTCGTTATGCTTCTACTGTATTATTTTGATTGATAGTGTCAACTTTAATTGTAATGTGGCTGAAACGTTTGCGTATTCTGTATGCACGACCTTGAGGAGCTGTACGCATACGTTTTGCAACGACTGCACCATCTACAAATACTGCAGATATTTTTACATCACTCTCATCCGCTTTGCTTCCATTATTTTTTTGTTCCCAATTGCTAATTGCTGATTTTAATAATTTCTCAACATAAATAGCATAGTATCTTCTTTGACTATGTTGGAGTATAGTTAAAGCCTTATCAATTTTTTGACCTCTGATTTGATCAACCACTATTCTCATTTTACGTGGTGATAGTGGACAATTTTTTAATATCGCTGTTGCTTCCATATTATTTGCTTGAATGTCCTTTAAATGTTCTAGTTGGGGCAAATTCGCCTAATTTGTGACCAACCATATTTTCTGTACAATACACAGGAATAAATTTATTTCCATTGTGAACTGCAAAGGTATGTCCAACAAATTCTGGTGCAATCATAGATTTTCTGCTCCAGGTTTTGATAACTGCCTTCTTTTTTGATTCATTCATTTGAGAAACTTTATTATCAAGTTTCCAATCAATGAAGGGTCCTTTTTTAAGTGATCTTGCCATTATTTATTTCTTACTCCTTTTCTACGTACTAAAATGTATTTACTTGAATTTTTCTTTGTATCTCTAGTTTTTTGACCTTGAGAATAGATACCTGTTCTTGATCTTGGTTGACCACCTTTTGAACGACCTTCACCACCACCCATTGGATGATCCACTGGATTCATTGCTGCTGGACGTGTTCTTGGTCTTCTTCCTAACCATCTGCTTCTACCGGCTTTACCATAAACCTCTAAATTGTGGTCAGGGTTGGAAACTGAACCTACTGTAGCTAAACATGTAGCTAATATCATTCTTGTTTCACCGCTTGGTAATTTCACTACAACATATTTACCATCCTTTGAAGTAAGTTGAGCGTAAGAACCTGCACTTCTGCAAATACGACCACCTTGTCCTGGGGCTAATTCAATATTGTGAATGATAGAACCTAATGGTATTTCTGATAGTGGTAAAGTATTTCCAAGTTCAGGTAAAATTCCTGTACCTGATACAATTTTTTGACCAACTTTTAATCCATGTGGACATAAAATGTATCTTTTTTCACCATCTTGATACTCAACTAGAGATATAAAGGCTGATCTATTAGGATCGTATTCTACTGTTTTAACTTCAGCAGAAACACCATTTTTATCACGTTTGAAATCGATGATACGGTATTTTCTTTTGTGACCACCACCAATGTAGCGCATAGTCATTTTACCTTGATTGTTTCTACCGCCTGATTTTTTCAGGGATACTGTTAAGCTCTTTTCAGGCTCAGATGCAGTTAATTCTGCAAATGTATTAGCTACTCTGAAACGCGTACCAGGGGTTATCGGTCTAAGTCTTTTTACTGCCATTTTCTTTAAATATTTTCATAAAAGTCAATTACTTGACCTTCTTTCAATTTGCAAATTGCTTTTTTGTAAATGTTTGTTCTTCCGGTAATTTGTCCAGTTCTTCTGTTTTTCTTTCTTTTTGGACTTGTTACCATCGTACTGATACCTTCTACTTCTACTCCATATAATTTCTCAATCTCTGATTTGATTTCATCTTTGGTAGCTGATCTAAGACACACAAAACCATATTGTTGTCTTTTTTCAGTTAACATTGACATTTTTTCTGTAATCAAAGGTTTAATTAGTACTGACATATTCTTAATTTAATGTTTGTTTAATTACTTCAATTGAGTCTTCTAATAATACTAAGGTTTTAGCTTTTAAAATATTATAAGTATTAATATCCGAAGCAGGTAACGTTTCTGCTTTAGGTATATTACGGCTACTTAAATAAATATTTTTATCATTACCTGCAGTAACAAACAATACTCTATTGTTATTTATTTTTAAGTTATTTAAAATCTCTAAAAAAGATTTTGTGTTTGGTTTTTCAAATTGAACTGAATCTAAAACGATAATTTGATTTTCGTTTGCTTTATATGATAAAGCTGATAATCTTGCTAAACGCTTTAATTTTTTGTTTAATTTAAAACTGTAATCTCTTGGGGAAGGACCATGAATACGACCACCACCAACGAATACACCAGACTTGATACTACCAGCCCTAGCACCACCAGTACCTTTTTGTCTTTTAATCTTTCTGGTACTGTAATGTACTTCAGCTTTTACTTTAGATTTGTGAGTTCCTTGTCTTTGATTAGCCAAGTATTGTTTTACATCTAAATAAATCGCATGATCATTAGGAGATATTCCAAAAATATCTGAAGGTAAGTTAACACTTTTACCTGTTTCTGTTCCTTGAATTGTTAATACTTTTAATTCCATATCTCTTATTTTTCAATTACTACTGTTGAACCATTATGTCCAGTTATCGAGCCTTTTATTACTAATAAATTTTGTTCTGGCATTACTTTTAGAATTAAAACGTTTGTGTTTTTAATTCTTTTTCCACCCATTCTACCCGCCATTCTAAGTCCTTTAAAAACTTTTGAAGGATATGAAGATGAACCAACCGAACCTGGTGCTCTTTGTCTATCGTGTTGACCGTGAGTTGCTGGTCCAACACCACCAAAATTGTGACGTTTTACAACACCTTGGAAACCTTTACCTTTTGATGTTCCGATAATGTCAACAAAATCGCCTTCAACAAAAATACTTACGTCAATTTTGTCACCAGCATTTGCTTCTACTGAGTCAACTCTAAATTCGTGAGAATATCTCATTGGGTTAGAATTAACCTTTTTAAAGTGTCCGATGATAGCCGCATTTGAGTGCTTTTCTTTCGTTTCGAAAGCTGAAACTTGCAATGCATTATAGCCGTCTTTCTCACTTGTTTTAACTTGAGAAATAACATTTGGCTCAGCTTGTACTAAAGTACAGGCAATTTTTGCACCATTAGCATCTATGATGCTAGTCATACCTATTTTTTTTCCTATAATTCCTACCATTTCTGTTAAACTTTAATTTCTACATCTACTCCACTAGGAAGTTCTAATTTCATAAGAGCTTCAACTGTTTTAGCAGTTGAGCTGTGAATGTCTAATAGGCGTTTGTAAGAACACAATTGGAATTGTTCTCTTGCCTTTTTATTTACGTGTGGCGATCTTAATACAGTAAAAATCTTTTTGTTTGTCGGTAAAGGAATTGGACCGCTAACTATAGCTCCAGTTGCTTTTACTGATTTTACAATTTTTTCTGCTGACTTATCAATCAAATTATGATCGTGTGAACGCAACTTGATTCTTATTTTTTGTGTTACCATTTTTATGCGTTGGCTTTTTGACCTTTTAACTTTTTAATTACTTCTTCTGCTAATGAACGAGGAACTTCTTCATAGTGATCAAATTCCATTGTAGATGAAGCTCTACCTGATGTAATAGTTCTTAAACTTGTTACATAACCGAACATCTCTGAAAGTGGAACTTTTGCTTTAATTACTTGTGAACCTGCTCTTTCGTCAACACCTTCTAACATACCACGTCTTCTATTCAAGTCTCCTTGAACATCTCCCATGTAGTCAGCTGGAGTTAATACCTCTAACTTCATAATCGGTTCTAACAATATTGGTTGTGCTTTTGGTGCAGCTTCTCTAAATGCTGATTTAGCACATATTTCAAATGATAATGAATCCGAGTCAACCGCGTGGAATGAACCATCAAACAATCTTACTTTCATTGTTGATAATGGATAACCTGCTAGTGTTCCAGTTTTCATTGCCTCTGCAAAACCTTTTTGTACTGATGGAATATATTCTCTTGGAATTGAACCACCGACTACTTCATTTACGAATTGTAAGCCTTCTCCTTTGAAATCTGCATCAGCTGGTGAAATTTCAAACTGTATATCAGCGAATTTACCACGACCACCTGTTTGCTTTTTGAAGGTCTCTCTATGAGTACAAGAACCTTTAATAGCTTCTTTGTATGCAACCTGAGGAGCACCTTGACTTACCTCAACTTTAAATTCTCTTTTTAAACGGTCAACGATAATTTCTAAGTGAAGTTCTCCCATACCTGATATTACAGTTTGTCCCGTCTCTTCGTCAGTTTTAACTCTGAAAGTAGGATCTTCTTCAGCTAATTTACCTAAACCTACACCCAATTTATCAACGTCAGCTTGAGTTTTTGGCTCAATAGCTAATCCAATAACTGGTTCAGGGAAATCCATAGACTCTAATACAATAGGATGTTTTTCATCACATAAAGTATCCCCTGTTCTGATATCTTTAAAACCAACAGCTGCACCAATATCACCTGCTCCTAAGAACTCAATTGGATTTTGCTTGTTAGCATGCATTTGGAATATTCTTGAAATACGTTCTTTGTTTCCACTTCTAGTGTTTAGAACATATGAACCAGCATCCAATTTACCTGAGTATGCTCTTATGAAAGCTAAACGACCAACAAAAGGGTCAGTTGCAATCTTAAATGCTAATGCAGCAAATGGTTGATTATAGTCTGGTTTTCTTGATACTTCTTCATCAGTATCAGGATTTGTACCAAATGTTTCTGGTTTATCTAATGGACTTGGCATCAATTCCATTACTAAATCTAGCATGGTTTGAACTCCTTTGTTTTTGAATGATGAACCGCAAACCATAGGAATGATTTTCATATCTAAACAAGCAGCTCTTAATGCATCTAATATTTCTCTTTCGGTAATTGATGAAGAGTCTTCAAAGAATTTTTCCATTAAACGCTCATCGTATTCAGATACCGCTTCTAATAATTTTTCTCTCCACTCTGTAGCTTCTTCAACCATGTCTTCAGGAATGTCGATAACCTCGTAAGTCATTCCTTTATCATGCTCATTCCAAATCATTCCTCTGAAGTTGATTAAATCAACAACTCCTTTGAAATTATCTTCAGCACCTATTGGTAATTGTAATGGAACTGCATTACTACCCAACATGTCTTTAACTTGTTTAACAACGTTTAAGAAGTCAGCACCTGAACGGTCCATTTTATTAACGAAACCAATTCTCGCAACATTATAGTTGTTTGCTAATCTCCAGTTTGTTTCTGATTGTGGTTCAACACCATCAACTGCAGAAAATAAAAAAACCAACCCATCTAATACACGTAAAGATCTATTTACCTCTACAGTAAAATCTACGTGCCCAGGTGTGTCTATTATATTAATATGATATTTATCGTTTCTATAGTTCCATTGAACTGTAGTAGCTGCAGAAGTGATTGTTATTCCACGTTCTGCTTCTTGAACCATCCAATCCATTGTAGATGCACCATCATGAACCTCTCCTATTTTGTGGTTTACACCAGCATAATATAGAATACGTTCAGTTGTAGTGGTTTTTCCAGCATCAATGTGTGCTGCAATCCCGATGTTTCTTGTATATTTTAAATCGCGTGACATTTATTATCTCCTTATGCTTTGAAATGTGCAAAAGCTTTGTTGGCTTCAGCCATCTTGTGAGTATCATCTTTTTTCTTAACCGTGGCACCTTCACCTTTAGAAGCTGCAATTACTTCAGCTGCTAATTTTTCTGCCATCGATTTTTCGTTTCTTTTTCTAGCGTACATAATGATCCATTTAATTCCCATGGCTGCTCTTCTTTCAGGTGCAATTTCCATTGGAATTTGAAAAGTAGCTCCACCAACACGTCTAGCCTTTACTTCAACCATTGGCATAACATTGTTAAGTGCTCTTTTCCACACATCAATACCTTCTTCTTCAGAAACTTTTTTACCTACTAAATCGATTGCATCGTAAAAAATACCAAATGCAACACTTTTCTTTCCGTCATACATCATGTTATTTACAAATCTTGTAACCATAACATCATTGAATTTTGGATCAGGTAATAATACTCTTTTTTTTGCTTTTGCTTTTCTCATTGATTCTTGTCCTTATTTCTTTTTACCTTTTACCGGTGCAGCTGGAGCTCCACCTTTAACTTTAGGTTTTTTTGTACCGTATTTGCTTCGTCTTTGATTTCTACCATCAACACCAGAAGTATCTAACGCACCACGTACTATGTGATATCTAACACCAGGCAAGTCTTTTACTCTGCCTCCTCTTACTAGAACAATCGAATGCTCTTGTAAATTGTGTCCCTCTCCAGGTATGTAAGCGTTAATCTCTTTTTGGTTCGTTAATCTAACACGAGCTACTTTTCTCATAGCTGAGTTAGGCTTCTTAGGGGTAGTAGTGTAAACACGAGTGCAGACACCGCGTCTTTGCGGACAAGAATCCAGAGCTGGAGATTTGCTCTTGAACTTTAAGGTTTGTCGCCCCTTTCTTACCAGTTGTTGTATGGTTGGCATAATCTAATAAATACTTTTTTTATAAAAAGGACTGCAAAAGTACACCTTTTTTTCATTCCAACAAAAATATTCTGCTTTTTTTTTATTTTTATTCAAATGAGAATATTGTTTTGCATTTTTGCAACCCGCAAACTTCATGAAATATCCTCAATATATCTATATAATAACTTGGTTAAAACGCTCTTTACTGGGCCTTCTAATATTAACTATTTGTCGATTATTATTTATTTTATTCAACTTTAACTACTTTAATAGCAGCGAATTAATTCAATTACCAGGGGTTCTCTTCTATGGAGTCCTTTTCGATATTCAAGCACTGGTTTATTGCCTTATCCCTTTTCACCTTATAAGCTTATTCCCCATCAAAATTAATTCAAATAAACATTTCAACATATTTATAAAATTTACCTTTATTTTGGGTATAAGCCTACTATTAATCTTAAATCTGATTGATTTTGAATTTTTTAAGATTAAAAATAGAAGAAGTGGGATTGAATTGTTTTACCTTGTTAATGATCCTTCTAATCCTATAATGTCTTACCTTTATACCTATTGGTATCTTCTTATTCTATTAATCGTTTTTATTTTCAGCCTTATTAAACTATATCCTTCACATCCAAATAAACCAATCTCTATTTCTAACTCCACCAATGCAATTGTATTAAGAAGTTCTTTGTTTTTATTAGCTGCTGTCTTTCTTATCATTGGTGCTAGAGGTGGATTAAATGTGAAACCACTGAGAAGTTTTGATGCCGCTAGATTTGTAAATCCTGAATGGACCTCAGCGACTATCAATTCACTAACACAGCTTTTAACTTCTTATGACTCAAAAAATGTTAAAGCGGTAAATTATTTTGACAATTCTGCTGCCTTAGAATTAAGTAACGCTGTTCAATCACCATCTCCATACTCCTTAAAGACACAACCTAATATTGTATTAATTATATTAGAAAGTATTGGAAGAGATTATTGTGGTTTTTTGAATAACAAAGAAAGATTTACTCCTTATTTAGACCAATTATCTAAAGATGCCTATTATTATAAACATGCTTACAGCAATGGATATTCCTCAATAGAGAGTGTTCCTGCTATTTTTGCATCTATTCCTTCTCTATTAGATGTACCTTATATCAATAGTAATTTTCAAGGGAATACTTTAAGAGGTATTCATTACTATTTAAACAAAAATAAATATGATTGTTCTTTTTATTATGGAACCAAAAATGGATCGATGGGATTTTTGAACTTTTTAAAAATGTGTGGCCCTATTGACTATTATGGACTTGATGAGTATCCAAATAAAAATGACCATGACGGACACTGGGGTATTTGGGATTTGGAGTATTTAAAATATTACTCAAACCAACTAAGCAACAAAAAAGAACCCTTTTTTAGCAGTGTATTTACTTTGTCATCTCATGATCCATATAAAATCCCTGAAAAATTTAAAGATAAATTTAAAGAGGGTGAATTACCAATTCATAAAACTGTTAGATATACAGATTATGCTTTAAAAGAATTTTTCGAGTCTGCTAAAAAACAAAAATGGTTTGATAATACTATTTTTATAATAACTGCCGATCACACTTCATACAGTAAAGAAGAATACTTTTACTCTCCAACAGGGAAATATGAAATTCCTTTAATATTTTACTCTCCCAAACTAATTAAACCAGGTTTTAATGACTCTTCGACTGTATCACATTGTGATATCTTTCCAAGTATAATGAGTTTGTGTAATATCAAAGATAGTATTTTCAGTTTAGGAAGAAATGTGTTTGAGCCTCAAAAAGGATATTCATTAAATTATGACAACGGATTACTTCAAGTTATTCAATATCCATATTGCTTAAGAATGTCTCAAAATGGGGAATTAAAAATGCACATTCAGACTAAAGAGATGAAAAACAATGGAGATATTATAACTCAATTTGATGATTCAAATGCAACCAAAATTGAATTAACTGAAATTTTAAAAGCTAAACATCAATATTATTTGTTCAGTCTACTTAATAATCGCTTTTTTGTAAAGTAATTAAATTAAGCTAATGTTAAAAGATCCATTTAAACTAGGTTTAAATGTACATTAGTCCATTCTGCGTCAAATTGAGCATTAAACTTTTTATAGAACCTAATAGCATCAACATTCCAATCAAGCACTTGCCATTGAATACGCTTGAAACCATTTAACTTAGCAAATTCAATGGTTGATTGCATTAACTGAGTCCCAATTCCTTTATTTCTATAATTTTCTTTAACTACTAAATCTTCAAGATACAGAACTCTGCCTTTCCATGTAGAATATCTAACATACAAGAAAGACATCCCAACTACGGTTTGATTTTCTTCAGCGACTATACAATAATAAATGGGATTTTCTTTAAATCCGTCGAATAGTAGCTGTTCATGGGTGTTTTGCAATTCGAACTCTGCTTTTTCAAATATTGCTAATTCTTTGATTAAATCATAAATAGCTTGAACGTCTGATTCATTTGCTAATCGAATAGACACCATGTATTACAAAACTTGAATTTTTTGTCCTTTAAATTCAATTGAATCGCCTTTCTTAACTTTATATCTTCTTCTCAACTCTATAACTCCATTACACTTCACCAATGATTGGTCAACGTAAAAGGAAGCCTCCGCACCTGTAGAAGCGAAACCAGTTAGCTTAAGCAGTTGATTGAGTTGAATATACTCAGAGTCTAAGGAGAATTGGATTGTGTTGTTCAATTATCGAACAATTAGCTTTTGCACTGAAGAATTTTCACCTGCGGATAGTTTTGCTAGATAAAAACCTTTTTCAAGTTTAATTTGGTCTAACTTGATTTTAAAAGTTCCTTTTTTTACTTCATCATCTGAAAGTCTGTAAGAAAAAACAACTTGACCTATTACATTGGTTATTATAAAATCAACATCCTTTATTGATTTATTGGTAATATAAAAATTAATATCCAAAAAATCGCTAGTCATTGGGTTTGGGTACATTTTATAAGTAACCGGTTGATTTTCTGCACTTAACAGCACCGAAAACATCATAATCACTATTGTAAAAAATACTTTCATCCTAAATTATGGTGCAAATATAATATAAAAAACTATAAAACAAAAAAAAGCAGTCATAAATGACTGCTTTTTAAATTTCGTTGTGTAACGATTACTGAGCTGGAGCAGCTTCAACTGGAGCAGCTTCAACTGGAGCAGCTGTTGAATCTACTGGAGCAGCTTCAACTGGTGCAGCTTCTACTGGAGCAGTAGCTGTTGTGTCAGTTTCAGTTCCTTCAGCTGGAGCAGCAGAATTGTTACAAGCTGTGAATGCGAATGCAGCGATAGCGATTACTAATAATTTTTTCATTTTGATATTACTTTATTTTAATTAAAATTGAGGCAAAATTAATCCAATTTCTGGAATTAAAAAATTTTTTTTTATTTTTTTTTAAGATCCTATTTGTTTAGAGTAACGTTCTCTATCTGACTGCTTTAAATAGATTTTTCTTATTCTTAAAGACTTGGGCGTAAGCTCTACATACTCATCTTTTTGGATATATTCAAGCGCTTCTTCTAATGAAAACTGAATTTTAGGAGCTAATTTAGCAGAATCATCCTTACCAGCTGCTCTAAAGTTAGTTAACTGTTTAGCTCTTACTAAGTTTAAAACCATATCATCTTGTCTGTTATTCTCTCCTATTACTTGCCCTTCATAAATATCCTCACCAGGCTCAACAAAGAAAACACCTCTGTCTGACATCTTATCGATAGCATAAGCAGTTGCTGACCCTGTTTCCATACTTACTAATGATCCATTATTTCTTCCATTAATATCACCCTTCCAAGGCTCATAAGCGATAAACCTGTGAGACATGATAGCTTCCCCTTGGGTAGCAGTCAACATATTACTTCTTAAGCCCATTAAACCTCTTGATGGAATTTTAAATTCTAAATGTTGTAAATCACCTTTAGGTTCCATTATTAATAATTCACCTTTTTTCTGAGTTGACAATTCAATTACTTTTCCTGCAAACTCTTCTGGCACATCAACAACTAACATTTCAACTGGTTCATGTTTCACTCCATCAATTTCTTTTATCAATACTCTAGGCATACCAACCTGAAGTTCATATCCTTCTCTACGCATTGTTTCAATTAATATTGATAAATGCAAAACACCTCTTCCATATACAAGAATACTATCCTGACTGTCTGTATCTTCAATTCTTAGTGCAAGATTCTTTTCGGTTTCCTTTTCTAATCTTTCTCTTAAATGTCTTGATGTAACAAATTTACCTTCTTTACCAAAGAATGGTGAGTTATTGATTGTAAACATCATACTCATTGTAGGCTCATCAATACTTATTTTCTCCAAACCTTCTGGGCTATCATAATCAGCAACGACATCTCCAATTTGAAAATTCTCTATCCCTACAATCGCACAAATATCACCATTTTGAATTTCTGTAACTCTTTTCTTTCCTAAACCTTCGAAAGTATATAATTCCTTAACTCTCATTTTGGAAATAGAACCATCGTTTTTTACTAAACTAACTGGCTGTCCTTCTTTAACAATACCTCTATGGATTTTACCAACGGCAATTCTACCTAAGAAGCTACTATAGTCCAAAGATGTAATTTGCATTTGTAAAGTACCTTCATTATTGATTGGTGCAGGTACATAGTCAAGGATACAATCTAACAATGGAGAAATAGTATCTGTTGGTTGTTTGTAATCAGTACTCATCCAACCTTGTTTACTACTTCCATAGATAGTTGGGAAATTCAACTGTTGTTCGTTTGCCTCTAAGTTGAAGAATAAATCGAAAACCATTTCATGAACTTCATCAGGTCTACAGTTTTCTTTATCTACTTTATTAACTAAAAGAATAGGCTTTAATCCTAATTGAAGTGCTTTTTGCAATACAAAACGAGTTTGTGGCATTGGTCCTTCAAAAGCATCTACTAATAAAACAACACCATCGGCCATTTTAAGAACACGTTCAACCTCACCTCCAAAGTCAGCGTGACCAGGAGTATCAATTATATTGATTTTAATTCCTTTGTATTGAACAGATACGTTTTTAGAAAAAATTGTGATACCACGTTCTCTTTCTAAATCATTATTATCTAATATTAGTTCACCGGATTCTTCATTGTCTCTAAATAGTTTACAGTGAAATAAAATTTTGTCTACCAAAGTTGTTTTGCCGTGGTCAACGTGGGCAATTATGGCGATGTTACGAATGGCTTGTTGCATGAATGTGCTTATTTTTAAGAAGTTTGCAAAGGTACATATTTTTATTGCTAAAACCTTGTTATTATAAAATGTTAACACAAAAAAAATCCCGATTACAGGTAATCGGGATTTTTTTTAAGATCGTTTGAGTACTAGTATTGCCATAAGTCATGTTCAAAAATGAATAAATCATTTTTGATTTCATCTGACTTAAGAAGGGAAGCTTCCCCGTTGTCTAAATACTCTTGATACTGATTAATAAAATTATCAAACACATTTGATTCATATACAATATAGCTATCAAAGATTCTCATTTGGAAAAAATCATCATAACTTAAACGCGCAGCATCGTTATAACGATTGAACATTTCTAAGTTGGCTAATTGGTAGCGAATTTCATCCATTTTAATCCAACATAAAGGTTGATCATTGACTGTTAATCCAGCATAAGTAGGAGCGAAAATTGGAGCTAATGCGATAATTCTTGGTTTGAAAACAGAATGTTTGTAATCAAAAACCCAATCTTCCATTACCCAATACTTATGAATATCTTCCCATTTGTATGAGATAGTAATAATTGAGTCGTAACCAATTTCTGGATCTTCTGGATCTGTTTGAATAAATAATGGCGTTTCACTACCACCTCTTTTTACGAAATCTTCTGGCGTATAAAAAGATTGTAATGAATCATTTTTGTAGGCGATTATATTTCCTTTACCTAATTCGGTATACAAATAACGATTGAGTGGGTTTCTTGGCCATTCTAATTGTTTATTCATTTTTTGGCGACCATCGATACATCTTACCACTCTACGAGAGAATTTTACATCAGCTTCTCTAAGAGGTGGATAAGCTATAATAGGACGTTCTCTAACTGCTACTTTTACATAACTAGTGTGTTCGCCACTTGTAATAAAGTCGGTGTAATCTACTTGTGCACTTACCGATGATACGAGTAAAAGTGAAAATATAAAAGCTATCTTTTTCATGTTATTTTTTATTGTATTGTAAAGGTTAATGGATTCAATAATCTATCGCCTGAAGGACCTCTTGCGTAGATACCGTCAACTAGGATTATATCACCTTTTTTTGCTTGTGATGCAAAGTTTTTAATTGGTGCTGGATTATTTCCTACACCATTTGCTTCTTTAACACCATCTTTTTTGGAAACCAATAATACTCTGTATTTTGTTACTGTGAATTTTACTCCATCAAAAACGAAACCAAGTAATGCAGCATTTAAGAAAGATTGTCCTTGGATTATTTCTTTAGGATAAGAACCTGAAATTAAACTTCCAAGTTGTGGCTCAGGTTTTGGCACTTGTTTGATACGGAAAGGGGTAGCACCCATGTTCTTCTTAGTACCGTCAGGCATAGTTGCAGTAACAGAGATTGAAGTTTCTTTTGCACCTGCACCTACTTTTGCAATGTATTTACCTTCGCCTGTTTTTGTTAATGTTAATCCAGGTCCAGCACTTACTGAAGTGTTAGAAGCTGTAACACCAGGAACAGAGATTGACATAGGATTGTCTAAACCAATATATAACACATTCATTGCATCTGCAGAAACTGTAGCAAACGGTTTATAAACTGTGTATTCTAATGGAGGAGCTTCTAACCATACTTCATTTCCATCAACGTCAACTGATTTAATTTTTGCAGTTAACTTCTGAGCACCAATAGAATTTACACCCATATTGATTATACCTAATCCGTTTTCAACTTTGATTGGGTTACCATTTACAACCATGTCAGCTTGAGTGGTATTGTCGTAAGCAGCAAGTGCTACTTTCGCTTTCAATGTTCCACCTTGCACGATATTGGTTCCACCTTCAGGTAATATCAAAGCCATTTGAGCATTAAATTTAATAGTTGTAGCTTCAATTCTAGATGCTAAGAAAGTTAAAATTTCTGACTCAAGAGATTTACAATCGTTTTGAGTTTTCGTTAACAAGGTTACAACACCAGCTAATGGTGCATGTTCAAGATAAGAAGATACCCAAGTTTTTTTAGCTAACCCATCAGATTTAGGGTCCTCCGCTCTTAATTGAGTTGTTTTTTGAATTGAATTAACAAATTCTTTCCCATCTTTAACATCCATTACTACCTTTAACAATTGCTCTCTTGTATCATTGATTTTATTTTGAAGTTTAATACCATTATTGCCTCCTTTAGGGATGAAATAATTAGCATGCTTTTCCATATTATCAGGCATTTGTAATTCTGTTTGTTGGTTAGTAATACCTAATTTTTTCTCTTCTTCTGTAGGTTCTTTTCTTCCTCCAGCTTCAGTAGTTATATCGGTTTTAATTTTTGCGATATAATCATTTAAATCTTTAGAAATTTTTTGAACTTGTAGAGCTTTTTTGTAGAAAGGTTCCGTTTTAGTTCTTTTCTTTTCATCTGCCATATTCTCTTCAAAACCTTTCATTGTTTGTTTGTTTTTATCGTCCACATTTCTATTTGCATTTGTGAAAGACATATCAAACATGTGAAAAGCTTTTAAGATATCTTTGGAAACGTTTAAGGCTAGTAATGCTATCAACACGAGATACATCATGTTGATCATTTTCTGCCTAGGGGATAATTTACCACTTGCCATAATTAGTTATTTATTTAATGGTTAAAAAATTATTTACTAGCTGCACCACCCATTGCACTTAACATGTTACCATAAACATTGTTAAGATTACCTAAGTTTTTATTCAATTTACTGATGTTATCTTTAAATTCAGCTGAATCGTTAGCTGTAGCACTTAATGTACTAACCATTGATGTTAATCCACCTGCAAATGAAGCCATAGAAGAACTGATTTCTGATGATGAAACACCGATAGACTCAATAGCTTTTGATGCTTTAGAAATGTTTGAAGTGTATTCGTTTGTAGCAACAGTTGCACTACTTAATGAAGACATTTCTTTAACATTGTCACTTAATGACTTTAAACCAGTTCCTAAACTACCAATTAATTCTGGTCCTACTTTTGCCTCTTCCAACATTTTGTCTAATTGTTGAGATACGCTGCCAGTAGCAGTTGTTTTAGCTTTCTTTTCTGATGGCTCGATACCTGCTAATTCAGGGTAAACTAGAGTCCAGTCATACTCGGCATGAATTGGTTCAAAAACTGAAATAAAGAAAATTAAAGCTTCGGTACCCAAACCTGCAATAAGCATCGCATCCGCACCAGGCCAGTGCATAATTTTGAATAGGGCTCCGATGATTACTACTGCGGCACCCCATCCGTAAACGTATGCCATTACTTTTTTAAATCCTTTACTTTCGAAAATACTGTTACTGCTCATAATTGATAAATTGTTGTTAAATTTTTAAATTGTTGTTATTTTGTTTTGATTGATTTTTTACTTTCTGTCTTTGTTTGATCTACCTATGTAGTTTTGTATACATCTGAAACCTATGTAACTTTTACATGTATCTTGGTATTCATAAGTTCTGCTTCCATTTTGAATAAAGTAAGCAACATCTTTCCAACTTCCACCTTTGATTACTTTTCTTTTCATGGTCATACTCGTAGAAGCTGCTACTGCACCAGTTTCTGGAACTGAAATTCTGTAATCAGGATTTAAATCATGAGTAAAGATATGAGATTGTTCGCTCCAAGCATTTACAGTCCATTCTGCTACGTTACCAGCCATATTATATAACCCATAATCATTTGGGAAATAAGAATCAACTCTTACTGGATACATACCACCGTCGGCTCCGTAGTTACCTCTAAGTGGTTTAAAGTTTGCTAACATACAACCTTTACTGTTTCTAGTGTAAGGTCCGCCCCATGGATAAGGGTTACCTACTCTTCCACCTCTTGCTGCATATTCCCACTCATACTCTGTTGGTAATCTGAAGTCCTCTGTGATTGGTTCTTCACTAGCTTCCCAATAACTATTTTTCCATATCGTTCTCCATACTGCGAATGCATTAGCTTGGTGCCAGTTTACACCCACTACTGGATAATCGTCATATTTAACGTGATTGTAATAGTGACGAGCCATAGGGTCATTATAAGAATAAGTAAAATCTCTTACCCAACATAAGGTATCAGGGTAAACTAAAGTATTTTCATTCTTGATATACTTTCTTCTGTTTTTAACTCTGTCTTCTTTGTATCTGTCTTGATTTTCTGGATCATTAGCGGCATAAACAAAATCAAACCATTGATAATCGTAATTCAGTTGATTAACGTCAATTTGTTTTTTACCTCTAAATCTTTCATCAGCTTCATAATATAATGGTTCTAGCTCGTCTTTATATTTATCCCATTCGATTCTAGCTTCATAATCTATAAAACCTAAACCATTATTTACGTCTGGGTCTCCAGTATAATCATCTGGGAAAGGAATGAACAAGCTTTCATCACCTGTCATTACTCTTTTAATTGAGTCAATAACAAAATTCACGAACTGTCTGTATTCATTATTAGTAATTTCAGTTTCATCCATCCAAAAAGCAACTATACTAACTTGCTTATTGGGTGTGATAAACGACTGAAATACGTCTTGATCACTTTGTCCTGTATGAAAAGTACCTGAAGGAATATAAACAGTTCCAAATGGTTGCGGGTGAAACCAAATTTGTCTATCTAATGTACCTGTCAGATCTCTTGTATCAGGAGCACAACCAATGAAAGTAAATAGCGTTAAAGCGAAAGCAAATTTTAAAATTTGTTTTTTACCTTTACTAGCTAGCCCTTTTTCTTGGTTTCTTAGTTTAAATTTACTGAAAACTAAATCCATTTCTTTTTTCATTTCGGTAATATATTGTTTGTGTGTGTGTAAAATTATGTACGTTTTTTTTCGTGTGTTAATAATATAACTGAAAAATATTTCTTTTATTGTGTATTCAAAAAAATTTAGTCAGATTGTCTGTTCATGAAAGGTGGAGTAAGAATATTGATACGAGGTCTTGGTGGCAACTTAAACTCGAAACAATAGTTTAATTGAAGTTCATGAGTACCAGATGAAACTGATAAAATTCGTGTTAATGTTAAGTCGTATGAGTAACCTACTCTTAATCCTTTTAAATTTCCTTTAAATCCTGAATATCCTAAAATAACAGACAAGGCATCAGAAGTTGTTCTGTAAGCCAAACCTCCTGATAATTTATCTTGATATTCAACTAATCCAGTTAAATCTAATTGGTTTACACCTGCTCTTTTAAACATAGCAGATGGATGAAACTTTAAATCAGAATTTCCCATGAAATTTAAGAATGTAATACCCCCCATTAAGTAAAAATGCATTTCTGGTGTAGAAAAAACAATATCACTATTATTCTGAGCAGTATAAGTATAAGTTGGACTGTTTAAATTCAATACAGATAATCCAACCCATAGATTTCTTGTAGACACGGCCGATTCTTGAGGGTCAACGTAATAAGCACCAGCACCAAAAACAGTGTTAGTTGCATTTACATCACCACCCGGAATAGATGGGTCGCCTGTTGCCAATGCGTATAATTTATCGCCGTCTAAGCCTTTTTGTAAAATATTTGCTTCAAAACCAACTGAAATTGTAGCACCAGATGCTAAAGGCAATCTACCTGCTGCATCAATTTTAACGTGAGTGCTTCTCTCATAACCAAGTCTATCATTAATAAAACCAATACCAAATCCACCGTATTTTGTTACTGGCATTGAAAAAGAAAACATTTGAGTTTTCGGACCAACACTTCTAACTGGAGTTTGCGGTTGACCGGTTTTTTTGTTTGGATGAAATTCAGGAGTTCTGTCTTCGTATCCTAAGTATTGATGATGCGAAAGTAAAGAAAAACAATACTTGTTTCCTGCTCCAACGGCTGCAGGATTATACAAAGTTCTGTTAAATGCATAATGTGTATTGTATGGATCTTGCTGAGCAAAAGCCACATTACCGCTTATCAAAAAGCAAGCTAATACTGAGATACTATGTAATATTTTTTTCATTAACTGGTATGAATATCAATTTACAAATATGAATTCTAATTATCATTTAAACAAATTTTTTTATACTTTATTGTTTAAAAGTATATTTAAATCGCAAAATCAGTATTTAAATACCACTAAATTTCAACAATCTAGTAAGCAAATACATTCACTTATGCGATAAAACTAATTTGTAAAAAACGAATTAAAAACCAATTTGTTTCTAATTTTTTGTTAATAAGTGTTGATTCGAATTCTTTTGTTTAACTCTTCAACATCATGTCTGAATTTCTTATCAGTATCTATTAAATCATTTACCGTTTGACATGCGTGAATAACAGTACTGTGATCTCTATTTCCAAAGTGTGTTCCAATATTTTTGAGAGAAGCTTTGGTTAAATCTTTAGCGAAATACATTGCAATTTGTCTTGCTTGTACAATTTCCCTTTTTCTTGTTTTAGATTTAACACTATCAATTGAAACATTATAAAAATCACACACTAATTTTTGTATGTAATCAATACTAATTTCTCTTGTTGCATTCTTAACAAAATTCTTCATCATTTGCTTGGCTAAATCCAAGTCAATTTCTTTTCTGTTAAGAGAACTTTGAGCTAGCAATGAGATTAATGCACCTTCTATTTCTCTGACATTATTATCTATATTGTGTGCTATATACTCAACAACTTCACGGTGAAGAGACAAACCACTTTCGTAGGCTTTATTTTCCAAAATAGCAATTCTGGTTTCAAAATCTGGCACTGTCAAGTCTGCTGACAATCCCCATTTAAAACGTGACAATAAACGTTCATCTACATCCTTAATATCTTTAGGGGCTTTGTCACTGGTTAAAATAATTTGTTTACCTGATTGGTGCAGATGATTAAAAATAGTAAAAAATATCTCTTGAGTTCTTGTTTTTTGTGACAAATGGTGAATATCATCAATAATTAGAACATCTAAACTTTGGTAAAAATTAATGAAATCATTTTGATTATTGGCTTTTACTGATTCCACAAACTGATTGACAAATCTTTCTGTTGAAACGTAAATTACCGTTTTGTTTTTATTGACCTGTTTAATTAAGTTACCAATGGCATGTACCAAATGGGTTTTACCCAATCCAACACCACCAAAAATCATTAGTGGATTGTATGCTGTTCCACCAGGATTATGTGCAACTGCCCAACCAGCACCTCTTGCCAAACGGTTACATTCACCTTCAATAAAATTATCAAATGTGTATTTAGAATTTAACTGTGAATCAACCGGCACTTTTCTCAATCCGGGGATAATAAATGGATTTTTAATATTCGAAGTCACATTTAACGGTAAATTAACCTCATTTGTAACCACTTTCTTTCCACTACCTGTTGGAACATTAATAGTATATGGGCTTTGATTTGCTGAACTATTTTCAACAATGATACTGTATTCTAACTTTGACCCTACCCCCAAAATTTGTTTTAAAGTTTTTTGAAGAAGAGAAACATAATGCTCCTCCAACCACTCATAAAAAAACTGACTTGGGACTTGTATCGTTAGGACTTTGTTTTCTAATTTAACGGGTTTAATCGGTTCGAACCAAGTTTTATAACTTTGGGGGGTTAGGTTGTCTTTGATAATTTTTAGGCAATTCGCCCAAACAGATTCTGCGTTAAATTGTTGTCCACTCATGTTCATTATATTGTGCTGATTATTAATGTTTTATTAAAATATGTATACTTTTAAATTCAGTTCTGAAATAAAGTTAAAAAATAGTTACTAAAAAAATATTTTTTTAACCTTTTTGGTTTTTTATTTCAAAAAAAGAACAATAAATTAAAAGCCGTCTTTAATAAGTTCGGACACTTTAACAAGACCTACAAAAACCTAAATCTTATCCTTTGTATTCTCCAAAAACCGACCTTAATGTATCTGAAACTTCACCTAATGTTGCATATGCTTCAACCGCATTTATTATATAAGGCATTAGGTTGCGGTCACTTTGAGCTGCTAATTTAATGTCATTTAAAAGCAACTCCACTTTTTCTGAATTTCTTTGTGATTTCAGTTTATTAATTTTATCAATTTGTATTTGTCTGATACTATCATCAATTCTAAAAACAGGAGTCTTATTAACATCTTCTGAGGTATACTTATTAACACCTACTATTACTTTTTCATTTGACTCAATATTTTGTTGGTATAAATAAGCACTTTTTGCAATTTCATTTTGCATATATCCTTGTTCAATAGCCATTACACTTCCACCCATTGCCTCAATAACTTGAATGTACTCATAAGCCTTAGCTTCTACTTGATTCGTTAATTCTTCAACATAAAAACTACCGCCTAATGGATCAACAGTATTAGTTGCGCCACTCTCGCACCCAATAATCTGTTGAGTTCTTAGAGCTATTTTGGCAGCATCTTCAGTTGGCAAACTCAATGCTTCATCAAAACCATTGGTATGTAAACTTTGTGTTCCTCCTAGAACTGCTGAAAGAGCTTGCAAGGTGACTCTTACTATATTATTTTGCGGTTGTTGAGCCGTTAATGTAGATCCACCTGTTTGTGTATGGAAACGTAACATTTGAGCTTGAGAATCAGTGGCACCTAAGTCTTTAGTAATTTTTGCCCACATTCTTCTGGCTGCTCTAAATTTTGCGACCTCTTCAAACAAGTCATTGTGTGCATTAAAGAAAAAAGAAAGTCTCTTTGCAAATACGTTTATGTCCAACCCTTTACTTTGGGCAGCTTTTACATAAGCTATCCCATTGGCTAATGTAAAGGCAAGTTCTTGAACTGCTGTACTTCCGGCTTCTCGAATATGATAACCGGATATAGAAATAGTATTCCATTTAGGCACCTCTTTACTACAGTATTCAAAAATATCCGTTATTAAACGCATGCTTTGTTGAGGCGGGTATATATATGTACCTCTAGCTGCATACTCTTTTAATATATCATTTTGAATTGTTCCTGAAATTTTCTTCAAATCAGCCCCCTGTTTTTTTGCTAATGCAATATACATAGCCAACAAAATAGAAGCTGTTGAATTTATAGTCATGCTTGTTGTGATATCCTCAAGCTTAATTCCATCAAACAAAATCTCCATGTCTTGAAGTGAGTCTATAGCCACTCCCACCTTCCCTACTTCACCTTCAGAAAACTCGTGACTGCTGTCATACCCTATTTGAGTTGGCAAATCAAAAGCAACTGACAGCCCCATTGTACCTTGTTTAAGTAAGTAATGGTATCTTTTATTGGACTCTTCCGCAGTGGAAAATCCAGCATATTGTCTCATTGTCCACAATCGACCCCTATACATATCCTCTCTAATTCCTCGAGTGAATGGAAATTCCCCTGGAGATTCTTGAATATTTATTGGTTCTTTGTATACCTTTTGAATTTCAATTTGACTGTCGTTAACTATTTTTTTTTCTTCAGACATCCTCTTTTTTTTTAAAAATACAAATTTATCTCCGCTTTTAGAAAATCTATTGCTTTTTGCGTAGGGATATTATTTTCAGCAATCATCCTATCAATGATTGCTTTTGACAACTCGACCCCTGTTGCGTCATTATCCAATCTTTCGGAAGTGGTATGTATCAATTGAATAACCTCTTCTTTTACTACTTTAATAATTTTCCAAGCTTGGTTACTTATATAAATCTGTTGAGATAAATTGTGATTATACTCTTGATAAACAGACGATTCCATTAAATGCCTCAATCCTTTGGCAGTACTAGTTCCATCATTGTAATTGTTTATTAAGTTTTGAGGACTTATTCTCTCCAGAAATAAAATCATTCTTTCATAAGCTTGCAACTTCAATGGGGTTAAAGTACTTGCATTTTGTTTTCTAATTTCCAATTCCAAGCGACTTGTGTGATCTTCCATTACCTTATTAACAATAACATAGGTTATTGCTAAAACAACGAGGGAAGGGATAACAAATTTTAAAATTTCTAATACGGCTGATAATAATGGGTCCATGTGTAAGGAATGCAAAATTAATAAACAATATTGTGTTTGACGCTATTTTTTAATCTTTTTTTTATTCTTTTGATAGAATAATTAAAGATCTTATGCAAATAAATCAAAATGCTTAACTAATTTTGAAATCACTTTTGAATACTATACAAAACATTAGCAATGCATTAGAATCTATTAAAGCAAATACTTTAAGAACGGTCATTACTTGCCTTATAATAACCATTGGTATTGCGGCACTTGTTGGCATGCTTACTGCTGTCGATGGGATTGAGAATGGCCTTTCCTCAACTTTTGAAAAAATGGGAAGTAACGTATTCAATATAAGAAACAGGGATGGCGTTGTTTCACGAAGAAGTCAAGATTTCAACTTACCTGAATATAAAACAATAACTTATAATGAGGCAGTAACTTTCAAAAACACATTTTCTGTAGCATCAAAAACATCGTTAAGTTATTTTATTAGTGGTGCAGCAGTTGTTTCTAACGAAAAGAAAAAAACCAATCCCAATGTTAGGATTTTGGCAGTTGATGAGAATTACCTTCAAAACGGGGCTTATACATTAAAGTATGGAAGAAATTTCAACCTAAATGAAGGCATTTACTCATCACAAAATATCATTATAGGTAAAGATGTGGCAATGACATTGTTTAACAAAGAAAATGTTATTGGAAAAAAAATAATGATTGGCGAAGCATCTTACACAGTCATAGGTGTATTAAAAAGTAAAGGAAACACAATGGGAATGGGCGGGGAAGACAGGATTATTTTTTTAGGTTTAGGCGATGCATTATCTAAATTTGTAAACAACAACAACTCCTTTATTATTACGGTTGGTATAAACGATATCAAGCAATATAACTTAGGCTTTTATGAAGCAGAAGGTTTAATGAGAAAAATAAGAAAAGTAAAAATTGGGGAGCCCAACAACTTTAGTCTTTCGAAGAACGAATCGGTTACTGAAAAACTTACCGATAATTTAAAAACCTTAAAAATTGCAGCAACATTTATTGCTTTATTTACATTAATAGGCGCTGCCATAGGATTAATGAATATTATGTTAGTTAGCGTTACAGAGAGAACAAGAGAAATAGGAACTAGAAAAGCTTTGGGTGCCACTCCCAAAATCATAAGGCAGCAATTTTTAACAGAAGCAGCTGTAATTTGTCAAATTGGCGGTATCGGTGGTATTGTATTAGGAATTATTTTAGGCAATTTGGTTTCATTGGTTATGAAAACTGGATTTATAATCCCTTGGAATTGGATGATTTTATCCTTAATTATTTGTTTTGTGGTAGGAATTATTGCTGGTTATTATCCTGCAAACAAAGCTTCTAAATTAGACCCTATTGAAGCGCTTCGTCACGAGTAGTTGCAGCCCTACTTAATCATTTTCAATCGTTTTCTTTTTTAAGTCTTGTTTTTTTAGCAATTTGCAACGCAAATGAAACGTATACATATTATAGCATGTGGCGGTGCGGTTATGCACAATATCTCCATTGCTTTACATCTTATGGGCAATAGAGTAACAGGCAGTGATGATGAAATATTTGAACCTGCGCTATCGAGGCTAAAAAAACACAATTTACTTCCTCAAAGCAATGGATGGAACGACGACATCATTGACTCATCTATTGATTTTATTATACTTGGGATGCATGCAAAAAAAGACAATCCTGAATTAATAAAAGCACAATCTTTAAACATTAAAATTTATAGTTTTCCGGAGTATGTATACCAACATGCCATAGATAAAAAAAGAGTTGTCATTGGAGGTAGTCATGGCAAAACAACCACGACTGCTATGGTAATGCATGTTCTCAAAAAATTAAATATCGACTTTGATTACCTTGTTGGTTCTCAATTAGAAGGTTTTGAAACAATGGTAAAATTTAGTGATGCACCTATTATGATTATTGAAGGAGACGAGTATTTAACATCAGCACTAGACCCCATCCCTAAATTTTTAAAATACCACCCTCATATTGCCTTAATTACGGGTATTTCTTGGGATCATATTAATGTTTTCCCAACATTTGAAAACTATTTAAATCAGTTTCAGTTGTTTGTTGATAGTATTGACAAAGAAGGAACAATTATTTATTTTAAACAAGACGAGGCGTTGAGCGAAATATGTGAGAAAAGCTCTATTGAAAAAATCCCTTATAACACACCTCATTACCACATAAGAAATGGGCAAACAATTATAAGTAAGCTCGATAGACATACCCTAAATATATTTGGAGAACACAACATACAAAATGCAGAGGGTGCTTGTAAAATATGCATTAAACTAGGAATTAGCGAATCCAATTTTTACGAATCATTAAAAGACTTTACAGGTACTGCTAAACGGCTGGAAAAAATAAAGGAAAGTGAAAACTATGTTGTAATCAGAGATTTTGCCCATTCACCCAGTAAATTGAAAGCTAGTATGAATGCTGTTAGGAATCAATATCCCGAACACACTCTCATAGCTGTTTATGAATTACATACATACAGCAGTTTGAACAAAAGCTTTTTGCCCGAATATGCCAACACGATGAAAGATGGTGATATTAATTTCATTTACTACAACCCAAAAGTCATTGAACACAAAAAGTTGACCCCAATAAATCCCGAAGAAATAGAATCTAATTTTGGGACAAACACCGAAGCGATAAATGACATTGAAGTTCTTCAAAATAAAATAAAAAAATCATCAAGCAACGTTTTGCAAAAACCATGTGTCTTACTACTTATGAGTTCGGGAAACTTTGATAATGCTCAACTATGGGACTAATGAAATTATTGGAAATTTAAAAAAAAATCAATACTTTCGTGGATTAACATTTAATTTAACAATAAACAGAATCAATTACAATAAAATGAATAGACTTTTACTTACTTTTTTTCTTATAGTTAGTTCAACAATCGTTTTAAAAGCGCAGACTATAACCATTGATTTTACGCCTAAAAATATATGTCCTGGGTCAAACATTAGAATTACATTCTTAAAAAATGGCATTTATTACAACCCAGGCAACACCTTTAACATTACAATGTCTGATGCAAGTGGATCCTTTTCTACTCCTACAATTTTAGGCAGTGTTAGTGATACTACAATTACTGAAATCACTGGAGAAATCCCCAAGTTCTCCCCTGCAGGAAGTGGATATAGAATAAGAATAACATCTAGCAGCCCTTCTACAACATTTACTTCAACGGCTACATTAAATGTATATCCAAGACCAACTGCTTCTTATACTTTTTTGAATGACAGCCAGTGCTACAAATGGCACAACTATCGATTTACTTCGAATTCAACCATTCCAAGCGGCACAATAAATACCTATATTTGGAATTGGAACGATGGGATTAGCGATACTACCACCAACAACATTATCAACCATAAATTTAGAAACTTCCTTTTTTTTTATTATCCAAAACTAACGGTAATTAGCAATTTCGGTTGTACTGATTCTTTTTCAAGACAGGTCAACTTAAAAGAAACGCCAAGAGTAATGACGGAGTTTAATGACACTATCCAATGTTTTAAAGGCAATTTTTTCTCCATTAAATCAATTTCAGAAATATACTTAGGGTCCATCACTTTCAAAAGTTGGCAAGTTGGCACTACAGGACCAAGCTACACAAACATTGACTCTTTTACACATTCATTTAATTCTGATGGGGCATTTCAAATTAGGCAAATCAATCACCATTCAAATGGATGTAAAGACACTAACATTCTTGCTTGTTTAGTCAATGAACACCCCAATGCACTTATTGCGACGAATGACACAGATCAGTGTGTTAACGGAAATTACTTCACATTTGAGTCTCAATCTGCTATCAACAATGGTTTACCTCTTCTAAATTATTGGACTTTAGATAACAATGATTTTCGGAATGAACAAGACTCTGCGCACAAATCCTTTTCATCTGCAATTGACAAAACGATTCAACTAATTACAATTAGTGATGACGGCGAGGATGGTTGTTCTGACACTGCTTACCAACTAGTTTTAGTTAATCCTATGCCTGTAAGTAATATTCAGAATATAGATGTAACAAAATGTTTTAAAGACAATTTATTTAGATTTAAATCTACCTCTACAATTACAAGAGGCAGTATCAGCAATAATTGGAATTTCGGAGATTTAAGCACCGCTAACAATTCCGACTCTGTAAGCCATAGTTATACTGGTGACGGCAACTATACCGTAAAAGTATTAACTACATCAAACAAGGGTTGCTTGGATTCTGCTACTACAACTGTCAATATAAAACCAACACCCGTTCCTTCTTTCTCATTAACACAAGACACTATTTGCTTTAAATACCATGAACTAAAAGCGTACTCCAACTCTTCTATTTCCAGTGGCACATACACTAGACAGTGGTTCTTGAGTGATGGAATGGACTACCTTGGGGTTGATAGCATTAAACATTCATTTACTACACATGGTAAATATCAAGTAATGCTTGTTTTGAATTCAAACCAAAACTGTAGAGATACTGTAAGTGATTCTGTTGTTATATTACCAACTCCAACTGCTGATTTCAACGTCAATAATACTGACCAATGCTTTAGAGGCAATTTATTTACTTTTAACGATTTATCAACTTTCAATTTAGGCGCCATTACAGGTAATCTTTGGATTTATGGTGATGGAATAACCAGAGCTAATGCTGCAAATACAAACCACGTATACTCTACTGAAGATGGTTTTAACTCAGCCTTAATTGTTTATGCAGACAACGGTTGTTTTGATACCAGCTTCCAAAGGATTAAAGTATATCCTCACCCAAGTTCAGACTTTTTAATTTTACCAACTGGACAATGTGTAAACAACAACAGCATTGAATTTAGATCTAACACCTTTATAACTGAAGGTGGGTTTAGCAACGCATGGAATTTCGGCGATGGTGGCACTTCTTCATTATTAAGCCCTTTCAAAAAATACAATAAAGACACCACTTATAACGTAAGACTTATTTCTTACAGTGATATAGGATGTACAGATACTGCTGTAAAACAAATTACGATTCACCCTAAAGCTAGAACCAATTTTTCCATAAACAACAACACCCAATGTTTAGATGGCAATTCTTTTACCTTCAACTCTTCTACGACCATTAAGTCAGGAACATTTTCCTTGAATTGGCAATTTGGTAACGGCAATATTTCTGGCAACAATTCCAGTGTTCAGCAATCTTATTTACAGTCTCAATTTTACAATGTTAGATTAATAAGCACATCAAACAATGGCTGCCTAGACACTGCAATACGACAAATTAGAACGTTAGCTATGCCTGTTGCTGATTATCAATTCAATACTGACAGATTCTGTTTACAAGGTAACAACTTCCAGTTTAATCAATCAAGCACTAACCCTGGTGGCTTATCTATGAATCACCGATGGTATTTTGGGAACGGGGATAGCTTAATAAACAGCACAACAGGACAAGTGAGCTATTTAACGCCAGGCACCTATAATGTTTCATTGATATCAAGTACCAACCTAGGCAACTGTAGAGACACAAGTGTCAAAAGTTTTGTTGTTCACCCTATGCCAGATGCGAGTATTCAAGTCAACGACAATGAACAATGCTTCGAAAACAATAGCTTCGAGTTCACATCTACCTCAACTGTTAGTACAGGAACTATTGCAACTACAAACTGGAAATTTGGCGACAACACAACTTCAACCCTCCCCGACCCAATTAAATCTTATTTCAGATCAGACTCCTTTAGAGTTTCATTGATAGTATTATCTAATTTTGGTTGTTTGGATTCAACTTTTACAAAAGCATATGTTAACGCTATGCCAATCGCTAATTTTGATATCAACCCAAAAATCAGTTGCTTTAAGAACAATTCAATTAGAATTATAAATCGTTCTACCATCAGCAGAGGTCTTATCTCAGAACACAAATTTTATTATGGCAATGGGGATTCAACTGATGTTCAAAATCCACCAAACTACAATTATCCTGAAAGTGGTGACTTCCAAATTCTACACAAAGTAGTTTCCAATAAAGGTTGCGAGGATACCACTAGCCGATTTGTTTACATAAGACCTAATCCTGAATTAGACTTTTCGGTAGACCCAGTATGTTTAAAAGACTCGAGTATCTTCATTAATAATTCAACTATAGCTAGTGGTGACATTATTAGTTGGAAATGGTTTTTTGGAAATGGCAGAACTTCAAACGCATTTGAACCTAAATACAAATACAGAGATACCGGTTCATATGACATTAGATTAGTGGCAATTACAGACCAAGGTTGCGTTGATACATTATTTATTACTGATGCTGCTTTAGTGTTCCCCAATCCGAAAGCAAATTTCACTTATGACAAAATACGTTCTTGGGAAAATGAAGTTGACATAAGATACCGTGATTTATCAACAGATGCCATTACATGGAATTGGAATTTTGCTAGTATGGGAACCTCAACTGAACAAAATCCAACTTTATTTTACAATGACACATTAACACAATTAACACGATTAGTTGTCTCCAACATCTATGATTGTAAAGATACAAGTACTCAAAAAATCTTTATTCTTCCTGATGTTATTTATTACATACCAACTGCATTCTCACCCAACGATGACAACATCAATGAGACATTCAAACCTATTGGCCTTGCCTATGCACTTGAATACAAGTTTATTGTTTTCAATAGATGGGGAGAAAAACTATTTGAAACAGACAATCCTAAGAATGGATGGAATGGCAAAGTCAATGATAAAATAGTAGAACAAGGTCTTTACTTTTTTAGAATGGAATTTATAGGAGCCAATGAGTTGAGGTATGAAGAAAAGGGCAATATTATGATATTATACTAATTGAAACAGTTAGGATTAATACTTATCTACTTTAACACCCAATTTAATGTTATAGGTCAATCAAATCCTACGAGACTTATTCCTGTTTTAAAATTATGGGCTAAGGGTAAAGCTGATAGTATCTATTATTTCAACCAAAACCATCAATCCCATTTGATAACACCAATGCAAAATGCCTATCAAGTAAAACGGGCAAGGGAATATTGGTATAATAAAAACATGAACTCATTTATACAAGGAGACAAAAACTGGCAAAGTGTAACGGATTTTTTAGGTCGATTTAAAACATTAATAGGTGTTTATAGAGCAAATTTTGATGACATAGAACAAACTATTGGTGGATACACTATACATGTATTCCCACAAAATAGGGATTCTATTCGGTTTGTGTTGATTGATATAAAATCTCGGTGGTCACTATTTTTTCATTTGCCTTTTGTAAAAAACATTCCATTTAATTACCAACATCCCAAAAGAATGCAAAACATGATTTGGCAATTTGAATGGGTTGAACCTGTAAAGACAGAATTATTTTACCAAAGGCAGATGAACCTACTTTTCAAAAAGCAACATTATTCAGGCTATTTATTTTAATCTATGAAATATCTAATTTTTACATTACCAATCCTTTTCTTTTTTCAAAATATCAAGGCACAAGATGGAATTGATTTGGTTTCTTTAGGGAACAAAGAAATGAATGACAGAAACTATGTAAAAGCAGACTATTATTATTCTCTTGCACTTGCAAAAGAACCGCAGAACTGGAATCTTTATACCCTGTTGGGTTTTTCTAAACACAAACAACAAAAGTATCAAGAAGCGGATTCCTTGTATTCAATTACCATACAGAACGACAGTAATTCATCAAGAGCACATTGGAACAAAGGGTTAAATTACATAAGATTAAAAAAAGACAGTTTGTGTATTAAACACTATAAAAAATTCATACAATTAGAGCGCAATAACCGCCCATCTGGCTTAACAGATGCATACAAACAAGTTGGAATAGCCTATGAGAGGATTTTGCGTAAAAAAGGGTTAAGCTCAGTTCAAATTGACGATATGATTTTCCATTTATCTCAAATAGAACTTATGGATCCATATCTACCCGATGTACCACTAATTAATAACTTTATTGAAAAAATCAAACGATTAAGACCTAAAAATCAAAATGGGTTATGGATTTTAACTGAATAAAAAAAGCCGATTAAAAATCGGCTTTTTTGTGTAATTATTCTGGTTATTTTATCTTTCTCCTCTATTAACGAAAGCTCTTGGGGTTTGACCAGTGTAAATTTGCCTTGGTCTTCCAATAGGCTGACTTTCATTAATCATTTCCTGCCACTGAGAAATCCAACCCGGGAGTCTTCCTATCGCAAATAACGCTGTGAACATCTCTGTTGGGAATCCGATAGAACGATAAATAATTCCTGAGTAGAAATCTACGTTAGGGTATAATTTTCTTTCTACGAAATAAGGATCAGTTAAAGCTGCTTCTTCTAATTTTTTGGCAATCTCCAATACTGGATCATTGATTCCTAATTTATTTAAAACATCATCACATGCTTTTTTAATAATTTTTGCTCTTGGGTCAAAGTTCTTGTAAACTCTGTGTCCGAATCCCATCAGTCTGAATGGATCATTTTTATCTTTTGCTTTGTCAACCCATTTTTGAACATTACCACCATCTAATTTTATAGCTTCTAACATTTCCAAAACTTCTTGGTTAGCACCACCATGTAATGGGCCCCATAACGCAGCTATACCAGCCGCTGTTGTTGCATATAAATTTGCTTGAGAAGAACCTACTAACCTAACAGTACTAGCAGAACAATTTTGCTCATGGTCTGCATGTAAAATTAACAATTTGTTCATTGCATCAACTACAACTGGATCTGGCACATATTCTGGATCACTTACGTGTTTGAATGTCATAGTAAGGAAATTACTTACGTAATCTAAGTTATTGTTTGGATATACAACTGGGTGTCCAATACTTTTCTTGTAAATCATGGCACAAATTGTTGGCATTTTAGCCAATAATCTGAGCATAGTTCTACTTTTAGCGTCTTGACTTCTGTTTGGATCAAGTGCTTTTGGGTAGTAAGCTGACAATGAGGAAATCATTGCGATTAATTGTCCCATTGGATGAGATCCAGTAGGGAATGTTTTGAAGATATTTTGCAAATCTTCATTAACTAGGGTATGATGTCTGATTGAATTATCGAAATCTTCGAATTGGTCTTTGTTTGGCAACTCACCTTTCAGTAACAAATAGGCAACTTCTAAGAAATTTGCTTTTTCAGCTAAGTCTTCAATAGAATAACCTCTGTGTCTTAAAATCCCCAATTCTCCATCTAAGAATGTAATATTACTTTTAGTGGCTCCTGTATTTTTATATCCTACATCAAGTGTAACATAACCTGTTGTGTCTCTTAGTTTTGAGATATCAATGGCTTTCTCTCCTTCGGTTCCAACAATAACTGGAAATTCGTAAGTATTACCTTCAAGAGTAATGGTGCAATTTTGTGGTTTTGTGTCTGGCATATTATTTTTATGACTTATTTTATTTGGTAAACAACGTTGAAATGATATTGTTGCGAAATTATTAAATAAATACTAAACCATCAAATGGTTTTGCCATAAATATGTAAAATAATTTAATTACCTTAAAAGAGTAACAGTTCCGGAGTAATCTCTATCAAACCCTTCTATATCGATTGTAACTATTTTGTAAAAATAGACCCCTTGAATGCATAATTTACCATTGTATGTTCCATCCCAAACTTGAGTCATATCATTGCTATAGAACACTTTTTCTCCAAATCTATTAAAAATCTCAATATTGTATTTCTTCATAGTTGGGCCAAACACTTTAAATACATTGTTCATATCAGGTCCTTTGGAATCAGGAGTAAAAGCATCGGGAATAAATAACTGATAGATTGGAACGAACTGATAATCCCTAATTATGGAATCTTTGCATGCTCCTTTTAAACTTTCTGCTATCAATTTTATTTTAAAATCCGAAATTTCTTTGTTAACCACAAAAGAGAACTCTCTGTCTTGATTGTTTATTAAAGAGTCATTATAATACCAAGAAATTGTATGTCCATGTTTACAATGTGACAAATCCTTAACATATAACCTTGGCATTTCTTTTGACATTTTACCATTAGGATTCGAATAAAAATCAACTTTGGGTTGAGGTAAAACAATAATCTTTTCTGAAATCCCTGTGGCTGAACAAGACCCATCCTTTACTTTTGTTTTCACAAAATACTCTCCTGCTTTCAATGTTGTTTCAAATGGGAATTCATAATCATAAGTTTCAATCAGACTGTCATTGATATACCATTTTTGTAAGGTTATATCATTAAAATTAGATTTAAATTGAATTTTGGCGGGCTCACATATCTCTTGAGGATAGTCTAAAACAATAGAGCCTACTGGACCATCTTTGATAAATACCTCAACCTGCTTACTTACATTACCACAGATACCATTTGTTTGAATCGTATACAAGAAACTTGTCAGACCCAGTTGAACATCTTGCTTAGAAGGGTAATACGTGGTAAATAATTGATTAGGTGTATTAAATCTACCATAACCATTTGTAAACCAATAACCTGAATAATTCTCGTGAATTTCTGCTTGAAACTGAATAATATCACCAAAACAAACACTGTCTTGTGGGTGGTAAATATTCAAATATGGCAATTTGTTGACTTCGATTGAAAAATCTTTATTTGAAACACATCCATTTGCTGCGTTATAACGGTAAAAAACTACATTATTTTTAATGTCGTTATTATCCTTAGTCAACTTAAACACATTTCCATCAACGCCTGTTCCATACCATGTTCCATTTGCAGGGTTAGCAATTAAATTAAATTGTTCAAAATTCTCACATAATCTAACCTTATCTGGCCCTTGAAAATCTATTTCTACGGTATCTAAAACATTCAACTCATAACTATTTTGAGAATAGCAAGTATTATTTTCGACCATTAGCTTTAAAAGGACATTTTTATTTGAACCTATATCACTCAGTCTTAATTTATTTGTCAAATTTGTATTATTGGGCAATAAAGTCCAATTTCCATTAGCTAGCTGAGGCAAAGCAAAAGGCAATTTGTTGATACATATAGAACGAGGCAAAACCAAATCAATTTTGAATGTATCTTTTATTTCTACATTAATGGTATCAATGTAAACACAAGAGTTTATATCTTCAATTACAGAAAACAGTTTAAAAGAGGATGGTTTACTTTCAATTAATCCAAACTCCCATTGATTCAAAACAGGATTATTAAGATCTACATTTACATCGGTTTCGGTTAATTCAAACTTTTTAACAGCACTTAACCCTTGAGATTCTAAATAAATTTTATTGAATTCTTTTAGTTCATTCAAACATAAATTAACATCACTTAGAGAATAATCCAATGAAGGATGGATATCTATTTTTACCACATCATCTGTATAACATCCATTAGGCAATTTGTATCTAAACACCAATTGGGTTGCAACATTGGTTTTTCCTTTAAATGGAACATCATTTACAAGCGTATTATTTACAAACCACTGTCCACCAGGCTTTTCAACCTCTGTAATAGGCATTAATTCAAAAGGTGTATTTTTACATACTTTAATATCTGACCCCATATTGAGTTCTGGTGGGGTAAGATCTTCTACAAAAAATGTATCAATCACTAATTTTTCACAGCTTGTGTTAGTCATTGGCACCATAACTTCAGCAATATATTGTCCTCCATTTTGAAGTTGGTGATTTAATTTTCTTGAATTTGATTGTTTTATAATTTGTCCATTTATGTTTTTTAAGGTCCACAAATAGTTACGTAAACTGTTTTGCTGTGGTTGAAGTGTTAAGTCACCACAATTTTTAATATTCTTATTAATTACAAAATTAGGCAAAGACTTGATATTCAAAAAAAGCGTTTGAGAAGATTCTGAATAGATAGGACAATGATTATCTTTAACTTTAATAAACAACCTATGTTCCCCTATATTTAAAGCAGTTCCTACAACAGTTAATTTAAATCTTTTTACTCCAGGCAATTGGCTTAGCAATGGTTCAATAATTGCGTTTGATTCATTCCCCAATAGTTCAATTTCAGTATTATCAAAAACAGAGGAATTAAAAGGCAAATCTGCAATCTGAATTTCTATACTTTTCGTTTCTCCTTGGCATATTACAAGGTTATTATTAGATAGGACAATACTTGGTGTATTGTTGTTGGCATTGATTGTTTCAGCATAAATATCTCTTCTGACTACACCTGCCAAAAAATATACGCCATTAATATCCTTTTTCCACTCCTCACATTCTACAACTATTACACCGCCTTGATTATTTAGAATAGGCGTAAACGCAATATCACCCGTTAAGCTGGATATGTAAAAGCCTTGAAAAGGCATGGAAGTCACATTGGGGACGCAAGAAATGGACGTATTTAAACAAAAGTAAGAAAATGGCTCGTTGAAGTTCCTACCACTACTGTAACTTACATTTGACAAACGATTCACTTTGGCAGGCTTTAAAAAGAAAACCAAAGAATCATTATCAGGATTAGAAACCCCTAAACTTATAATCTGGGACTGATTTATGGGATAAAGAAACTGTGGTGAATTTTGAAAAACAGTTGATTGATTGCTATTATTGTTGCATAGTGATAAGGTCGCAAAATTATAAAAATTCTGCTCAGCGGTTGTTGGGTTTACTTTAATATTTCTAGATGAAATACCTATAGAAACATCAAACATACAGTAGTTTTGACCAAGCAAATCAGTAAAATCAAATTCACCTTCAAATACTTGTTTTTCGAAACCATAGTTTACTGTCGCGTTAATCCCACATTTAGAGACCGCCGTAGAACATGTTTTTGTTATATCATCTACTTCTTTTCTTAGCAATTCAATCGATGCCAGATCTATATGAGAATAATTAGTCCCCTCAGAACCTCTAATTGTTAAGCTCGAAATGTCACTGCAATTCAAAGTAGAGTTTCCCCCTCCATTGCCATTGAACTTACATTCGTTACAATCTCTGTAAACAGTTAAGTAGAATTTATACTTTGAAGCAACAACATGTTTGTAGGTAATTTCGGCGCCTAAAATATGTGATGCTTTTAGATAGTGTGATTGAGAAAAAACAATAAAAATGAAACAACCTATAAGATTCTTAAAAAAGATATTTCGATTATTGTTTTTCATATTCTTAAAATAAGCCAAAAGTAGTTTTGATATATTTCAAAACTACTTTTGGCTTATTTTTCATTACAGTTATTATCTTAGCAAGGTAACAGTTCCCTCGTATTTATATTCTTCCCCATCGTAGGCTGTAACCTTTATGTGCCAAATATAAACATCTTGTTGGGCATCTTGGTCTTTATACTGTCCATCCCAACTTTCAAATTTATCTTTACTTTCCCATAAGATTTCACCCCATCTATTAAACAAAATAATACTGTAAGATTTTTCACCATTTACAATTGGTCTGAAAACGTTATTTACTTTTGGTCCTGTTCTTTCAGGGCTAAAGGCGGTTGGAACAAACACTGTTACGTCTGGACCAATTTTTCTTAACGCTCCAATAGAGTCCTCGCAAACTACATCTTCACTTAATGTAATATCTCCGCTTGCAGGGTAGGTGTATCTTGCCATTAAATTAACCCAATAAACTGTTGTATCAGATGGGTAAGTTTTAATTGGGTTGATTTGTGTAGAAGTATCTTCGATATCATTCAAATCAAACGACCACAAGTAACTCATATTTTCTGCACCCCATCTGTATTGTGTTTCATTTTTAAATTTAAATTTAGGGAATGCCACAGTTGTAAAGAATCCTGGGTCACTGGTAAAGGCTGCTTTTGGTTGAGGCAACACTCTTACATAGTCAATAGAATCTTTTTGAATACTACAAGCTTGGTCGTCATTTGCGCCCCACTGATTATGTACTATTACATTAACATCATACCATCCTCTTTGAGCAGTATCATATCTTTTTTGTGGATTTCCATTTGTAGATTTTCTAAGAGTATCACCATTACCGAAGTACCAAGTATATCTCAAATTAGGAGAACCAGCTGGTTTAAACACGGTAGTAGAAAAGTCAATATCAGCAGCCTCACATTTAACAAAATGTACTGGCATTGAGTATTGAGGGTATGGTTCTATTATTAACTGAATATCATCATTAGCTGGAGGACAAACACCTTCTTTAATTGTATTAATATTTAATACCACTTGACCATTTAAGCCAATTAAAGATGTGTCAGATAATCCATGGGTATAAATGGTACTTAAAGTACTATTGTCAGAAAAATTACCATCACCGCTACTTGACCAATTAGTGTTTTGTGCCCACGCTTTGGTTGCAACTAAGTTGAACACTTGACCTTCACACTGTTGGTATGGACTTGGCGTAGTTACAGTAACTTCTGGTTGGCTTTGAATTCTTATGTTTTTCGCAATAGAGTCACTACAACCTGTTAGAGGATTGGTGTATTCGTATTTCAAACGGATAGGATCCTCATATTGTTTGGTTTTAGGACTGATGCCTGGGTTAAAGTCACGACCTACGACTCCTATTCCTGACCAAGTCCCTACTGGGCCTGACGGTTGTTCGTTGAACAATTCAAAAGGAGCATTACTTGAACATACGGTATCAGGGATATTGATTCTAAGAATAGGCAAACCATTAACAGTCACTTCAACACTGTCTGCCACAGGACATCCGCTTGAAATATCAGTTAACTTTAGCAAGTATTGTCCTGCACCTAAACTTGGGTCAAATATCTTTTTAGTTCTAACTGAATTATTAATCACGTTTGCTATATTTGGATTACCCATGTCACGAGAGTTTCTAAATTCAACTGTAGACCATTCACCTTTGTCAAAACGTTGACCTGTATTTCTGTCTTTTGCAAAACTATCTAATGCTAGTAATGGGTAGTTGATACACTGCTTTGGTATTCCACTGAATTCAATTTCTGGCAATCTAACAACTGTAATCCATGCAGAGTCGCATGATTTACATCCAGAAATAGCATCTTGGAAACAGTATTCAATTTGATATTGTCCAGTTTTTTGATTTTCACCTTCCAACCCTGGATCCATGTATGGAGTTGCTGGAATAGTAGTATAATCCCAATAAACAATAGCTTCAGGGTCAACACCAGAACCAGATGGAACATCTAAACATCTGAAACTTTCAGGACCACCAGCTTTTGCTGAAGGAATTGGTCTAAGTATTAGTTTACCTAAATCAATAGGACCCGCTTTTTGACAGAAAGTACCTTTATCTAATTCTACAGTAGGGTTAGGATTTAACCTAATGTTTTTACATTCTCTGTTGTAACATCCTTTTGAATCTCTGTATTCATAGCAAATTATATCAGTGATACCAGCTTTTGGCACTTGGTCATTGCTAATAAACCTAGGAAAATCCCACACGTATGTATTTTGTCCAACTGGTCCGCCTGTAACCCAACTAGGATTGCGGTGTTGTTGGAAATATCTGATATCAGATTCTCTTATTGTATTATCAAATCCAGCCCTTGCGACAGCGACTTTCCTTGTTGTCAAATTGATGGCCCCGTCCTGATAACAATGTGGCGGTAATGGCGTAAATATAAATGACGGAAGAGGATTTACTGTAAGAGTAAAGGTATCATAATCTTCACAGAGAACACCACCTTGATTTACTCTTAGGAACATTTCGTATTTACGAGTTGCAAGAGTTGTTATTCTTAATCTAAAGGCACTATCGTTTGCTACAGTTGCTCCAGAATTAATATCTCTCCAAGTTATTTGACGCGTAAACCCTAAAGGTCTTCGTTTGGCCATAACTTTTAAAGTATCTTGATGGCATATTTCTCTATCTCCACCTGAAATAGCAATTACAGTATCATTGACAAACAATTCCATTGTATCAGTATCAAAACATTTATAAATACTGTCTAACACTTTTACTGAATACTTACCTGCTACATTAATTGTAATTTGTCTGGTATCTTCCATAGTATTCCACTCATATATCAATGAATCTGCATTTTGAGCATCTAATGTCACAAAATCATAAGTACAAATTCTTCTGTTTGGACCAATATCAACGATTGGATTTTTGATGTATTTAATAACCATTGTATCAGCATCCACACATCTATTTCGGTCAGTTAACCTTAATACTATTCGGGTTGTTTGAGTAGGCGTTACGGTAATTCTGTTGAGCGTATCACCAGCTTTATGAGTTCCAACAGGCACTTCCCATCTGTATTTATATGGAGCAAAACCATAAGCTACAATTGGTTCTATTGTCAATGAATTACCAGCACACAAGAAAGTATCTTTACCAAAAGCCAATTCAACATCAAGTACTGGAGGCAAAATGATAGTGTCGGAATAAATAGTTGGACAGTTGAATGGTGGGTTATTAATTTCATGTTCAATGATATATTTTCCACCACGTTTAAATTTAAAACTATCAGATCTATTAAAGGTCATAAAGAAAGGAACACCGCTGTTTGTGGAGTCTCTGATAGTATATTTGTATCTGTAATTTTTAGGATTGTAGTTAACCGTATCTTTAGGAGTAGCTGTAAATCTAACTCGCCCGCAATCAAGGATTGTGTATTTACGTTTATCTTCAGCTCTTGGGGCAACAGTAACGTTGTAACCTCTATTTGCTAGGGATGGTTTTGGACAAGCATCATCTTTTGCAGAAGCAGTGAATGAATATGGATTTGGTCGAGCATCTCCAATTTTAGTTGTCCAACAGAACTCCGCTTGTTTTTCTCTAGCAGTTGGATCTACTATTGTAAACGATGCACCTGGAATACCATTGTTCCATGTCAAAACTGTTGTATCAGGTCTGGTTTGGTTTGGCAAGAATGGATCATCTTTAGACTGAATTTTAAAACAGATTCTATCCCCTTCACAAACACTGTATTTGTTAGTACCTGTAAAGTATGGAGGATTATTATCAGGACATGTTTTTACAACAAGCTGCATGTCACGTCTGGTAAAACCAATGAGTATCCATTTGTTTGTAGCTGAGTCCTTTCTCCATTCATTTACTTGAATTACGATTACTCCAACCTCATCACATTTTGTTGGCGTAAACACGATATCACCTGTTTCTCTATCAAAATAAAAACCTCTTGGTGGTTTCGCATTTGGCAATGGACGACAATTTACAACACCAGGGTTTGGGGGACAAAATGGTGTCATTGGGATTTGAGCATTAAAATTCCCAGTATAACTTTCATTGGTATTATTAGCACTCAGTGGCGTTGAAAGTTCGTAAGACAAACTATCTCCGTCAATAACCTCACGTACACCATTGTTGTATGTAAATGGTTGGTTACAACATAGGTAAGCTACTGGTGGAATTGACAATTGAGGAGAAGTATTACATTTCTTTCTAGTTTTGTCAATATTACAGATATTAATCATCGCATCAGTAAAAAAGTTTCCAGGAGAAATTGTTGTAATCGCTCCATTTCGGCAACATTGTTCTACTTTGATTCTGATTTCGCAACAGCCTGCATCTTTTAGTGCTTTAAATGGACTTGTATTAAAATCCACTATGGCTTCAAAAACATGCTCCTCGATACCCTCACCAGCTGTTTGATTTTCAGGATTACATGGCGCTGTTCCAGAAGAACAATTCGGGGTAATATCATTAATGGCTGTTCGTGTGTAATTTACATTTGTATTATTACTCATGTTACCTCCACTTATACAATACATACTAATTGAAGGGTTGTTAAAAGGAATACCACGACAATCACGATAAACCTTCATCACAAACTTATACCTCCCATTAGAAAGGCATTCGTAGGTAATGTCTCCTCCCATCATGTGGGTGGCCTTTGCATTGTCGAAAATCAACAAGCAGGTAAACAATAATGCTATTTTGTATAATCTATTCATATCTATTTTTTATTCTATCGTTATTTTGTAACACTCAATTGTGTTTAATTTTTTAATTCTTAAAAAGTGGACACCATGTACAAAACTGTCAGGTAAGATAATATACTTAATGGTGTTATCCAAATTTTTTTGATAAACCAATTGCCCTTGGGCATTCAATATCTCTATTACAGTATTATTTTCAAGCACTTCTGCAAAATACAATTTTCCACCACTTTTTAACGGATTAGGATAAACCCTGTTGTCGAGTCTATTTTTAATTGATTTGGGGTTGTTTGCTAGTGTTTTATTATCAATCAAAGCTTGCTTAACTCTTAAACAATTATCCCCTATTTGTTTAATGTTATTATACTTTTCATCAACAAAATTATAAAGTAAATCATAATAAACAAATCCACCTGCACTCAAAGTCAAACTATCAAAATTCATTAAACCAACTCTTCTTCCAGGCAAATTTCCCACCAAAGGTTCACTCCACATTAAATTGCTATTTTCCGAATCGGTATCAAAAGGATAAACAAAACGGGCAATAGAACTACCATCAACACCATTCCCTCCATACTTTAAAGAACTTCCATTTTTCCACTTACCACTCATCAATGCTTTAAAATCGCTTGCATTTGTAGGCCTTCCATTAATAATATCGTTGTTATTATTATAATACATGGTTGAATTTATAGTATTATTAAGCGCCATACAACTCAAAGACACAAGTCGACCACCAAACGTTGCATCACTAAAATCATTATATGCAAATAATATTTTATTCTTTACATCAGTACCCAAATATTCATTTTCAACTTGCCCAATTTTAAAACTATTAACAACTGAAAACCTAAAATTATTATAGTTTACATTCGAACGATTGTAAACTATATACCTTACCAAAATAGCATTTCCTAAAATTGTATCTTGTGTATCAAAACCATAAACAGAAGTATGTAATTCTACCCCTAATGGCTGTGTATTAGAATAAGCGTGGTTCGCATATTTATCATTTGAAATCGAATACAACAACTTATCTCCTTGAAAATAAGGGTAATCACCTTCTTCAGGCTTATAGATTAGATCATTGGTTTGAAAATCAACAAATGGCGCTAAAACCTGTGCATACGGACTTCCTTTTGAACCAGGCCAAGTTTTTATCGAATTGGGCATTTGGTATCCATTTTTATTATAATTCAATTGGTGATTTTCCACTTCTTTGGATGTTATAGAATAAGTATAATTCCAATCATTTGAATTGGCTGCATTTCCACCATTCAATGCCAAAGGGCCTGCCCAAAACTCGTGATTTGTCCCACCCAATTGGTGAGCAGCCACTCTTAAATCACCATTATTGTCAGTTGCGCACATCCACACGCCTACTCCACTAGAAAATCCAATGTTTTTATTAAACAACCCTTGAAAACCTATACTATCAAACAACAATCCGTTAGAATTTGTGAATATTTTCATCCTGTTCAATGACATCTCTCCCATTGAGGCTTGAGAAAACAAGCTCAACACAGGACAAAGTAATATAAAAAGGTTTTTAAGCATTAAAACACGCTGTATCTAATTCCAACTTGTAGTTGTTTCGCCAACACTGACTCGTTATGTGAGTATGAAGATTTAACCCCATTCATACTGTATGACTGAATTCCAGGCTGCACAAATACTTTAAAATGATTTGTCAAAGGATAATAAACCTTAACTCCGGCATTGACTCCTAAACCAAATAAATTATTAGAAGATTCTGTTTTATTAACTTGATCACTTTGCCAATTAATGGATTGAAAACTTTGTTCTCTTGACCAATTTAGCATAGCTGCAGCATTTAATGAAAACTCGAATGATTTGTATCCAAAATTATAACTCATTCCCAATGGAATTTGAATTAATTTATATGAGTTTTGCAACTCTATATTTCTACTTTTAGAAACAGAAACAAGGGAGGTATCAAAGGATTCAACAGTAATTACACCTTTTATAGGATCATTGATAAATCTGGTTGTTTTCGTAATTTTCTCTTCATTTTCACTATATTTAATTTGTCCTTTGTATTGATTATTTAAGTTAAAACTATGAACGCCTGAAAACACATTCCATTTTCCCTTCAAAGGAAGTTCTAAATTTACGCCCCAACCGAACGAAGCTGAGTTGGTTGCCAAAACACCCATGTTATGAAGTTGAAATTGGCTGTTAGAGATAACTGGTTTTGAAAAGGAGTTTAACTGAAACACATCAATATAAACTGGTTTTTTAGTCATTCTATTGACACTTTCAATCTTTTGTTGTTCCACTTTACTTAAAGCTAATTTTGGAAAATGGTTGACAAATCGTACAAACAACTTGTTTTTCATGTGATTAACCATCACTTTGTCTATGTCTTTTTGGCTTTCTGTTACAAACACATAAAGATGACTGTTTCCATCATGCTTTTCATAATCTATAGTTGGGCGATTTTTGGAATTAGCATTAAAGTAACTTTCAAAAACATCTCCTTCAGATAAAGTGTTTGCGGCATTATTTTCAGCATTATTCCCTTTAGCAGCCTCATTTGGGCTTGACTTAAATCCGGTGTTTACACTTTTTCTACTTTGCTTTTTAGAAATTGCGCCAAGCATCTCATTCTTGTTCCCTTGTTCGGAAGTTGAATTTGAGATTTTACTTTCCTCTGCGCTTGCTTGATTATCTTTATCAGAGACAATCGACTTTTCAGAAAATGCAATTTCATCAGTTTGGGTTGGCAACAATTTGTGTACAGTAATAGAAACTGTGGCAGTAATCAATAAAGCAGAAAGCACACGCCAAGTTGACCAAAAGGCTTTTTTAACTTGCGGTGTTCTTGCTTTCATAATGTCATCAAACAAATCTCGACTAGGAGGAACCTGAAATTGGTCCAACTTTTCTGAAATTTGCTTTTCAAATAAATCATTTTTCATAACTTAACTTTTTGTAATTCAATTAATTTTTGTTGTAAATATTTTTTTGCTTTCGCGTATTGGCTTCTTGAGCTCGCTTCTTCAATTCCTAAACTATCTGCAATTTCTTTGTGACTAAAACCTTCAATTGCGAACATATTAAATACATATTTATATCCGGCAGGCATTTCACTAATCAAATTCAAGATATCTTTTGCAGAAAAATTATCCAAAACATCTTGACTATTAGAAACCTCCATCATTTTATCATCCAACTCTTCGAAGTGTCTTTTTCCAGCTCTTATTTTATTGATGGCAGTATTCACCATGATTCGTCTTATCCAACCTTCAAAAGAACCTTGCATTCTAAATTTAGATATATTATCATAAATCTTAATAAACCCTTCTTGCAAAATATCTTCTGCTTCCATTTTATCCTTTGCGTATCTCAAACACACTACCATCATTTTTCCTGCAAACAATTTATAAAGTTCTCTTTGACAAACCCTGTCCTCTTTTATACAGCCTTGTATAAGGTCTTCTATATTCATTTTGTATTGTATTTTGTACCACAATAGGTCTGTTTTTATTGACAAGACACTAATTTTTCAAAAACGTGGTATGAGGGTTTAAATTTATTTTTACAAACTTATGCAAAGTTATCAATTTTAGGCAAGTAGAATCCATTCGTTTTTCAAAACTTGTTGAAAATGTTATTTTAATAAATAAACATCTCATTAATTTTCGTGTTAATATTGCATTGTGTCCAAATTGATACAGATACCGTGTGTTACAAGGCTTTTTTTTCCTGAAACTTCAGAAAAACTAATCCAATTAGTCAAAAGCATTGACTCTCAATATCAAATAATTGAGAATGACACTTGCTGTGGACTTCCTTTTTTTGAAAAAGGCGATTTAAAAAACGCCAAAAAAACAGGAGAATTTCAATTAAAAAACCTCCAAAACAATACAGTGATGAGTTGTGGCAAAAGATGCTCTGAAACCTTTCACAAGCATTACACTCAATTGTTCAACAACACTGTTTCACACAATGAGGCCATTGCTTTCTCAAAACAAGTTATTGACTTTAACAATCTTATAGAGCAATTAAAAATAAGCAACAGTGACAAAATACAAGGCGCTTATTTTTACATATTTGATTGCTATGGCGACATACTACAACAAGAAAAATGGCTAAAATTATTCGGCAAGGTTGAATGGCACACTTCAACAATAAAGAAAACTTGTTGTGGTGCAGGTGCATGTTTACCTGCTTCCAATCAGGAACTTTCGTTTAAACTTGCTGAGGAGTTTGCCAATCAAATTATGGAATTGAACATCACTAATGTTGTATTTGCAGACGACATTTGCCGTTTCCACTTTATGAATTATTGCAAATCAAAACAACTAACACTTAATTGTGTTCACATTATAGACCTTTTACACCAAGCCAAATAACATGTTAACTTTTCAAACTGTTACAGAGAGTGATTTAAGACTTTTTACAGAATCAATTTTTAAAGCTATAGGATGTTCAACATCAGATGCACAAACCGCAGCAGATGTTCTTATAGAAGCTGATCTTAGAGGCATAGACTCACATGGTGTAGCTCGACTTAGTGGCTATATCAGACTATTTGAGAGTAACCGAATCAACCCTAAGCCAAACTTTACTATCACACGTGAGAAAAAAAGCATTTTCACAATAGATGCCGATGGTGCATTAGGATTGGTTGTAGCACCGAAAGCGATGGAAATGGTGATAGACAGAACCGAAAAATACGGTTCCTCTTACGCCGCAATTTCCAATAGCAATCATTTTGGGATAGCTGCTTACCACGCTATGAAAGCATTGTCGCACGACTTTATTGGTATGGCGATGACAAACGCTAGCCCACTTGTGGCACCCACATACAGCAAAGAGAGAATGTTGGGGACCAATCCAATATGCTATGCGATACCAGCAGACAAACAAGCGGCTTTTGTACTAGATATGGCTACAAGTGCTGCGGCAAATGGCAAATTGGAAATAGCAGAAAGACAAGGGAAAGCATTACCAACGGGTTGGCTTGAAGACAAAAATGGCGATTCGAGCAATGACAGCAAATCATTAAAAGGCGGCGGTTATTTACTTCCGCTTGGCAGCGACAAAGACCATGGGAGTCACAAGGGATATGGACTTGGTGCTATTGTTGATATTTTAAGTGGCGTTTTATCAGGTGCTAATTTTGGACCTTGGGTACCTCCATTTGTTTCTTTTTTACCTGTACTGCCCGATTTACCGGGCAAAGGGATTGGTCACTTTTTGGGAGCTATGGATGTTGATGGCTTTATTGACAAGACTGAATTCAAGCAAAGAATGGATCAGTGGATTTTAAGATTTAAGAATGCTGAAAGAAAAAACTCAGATCAAGAAATCATCATACACGGAGAACCTGAAATTGAATTCAAAAAAGTTCGTAAAAACGAGGGAATCCCTATTATTTCGAATGTAACAAACGATTTGATTACTTTGTCCGAAAAATACAGCATTGAGCATCCTTTTAGTAAGTAAACGCCTTATTAAATACTCCTAAAAAAGAGTTTATTATTCTTCCGTGCGAACAAACTTCTTTGTTCCCTCATAAATTTCATATTTGGCAAATCGCCCTTCAAGTTGCCCATTAGCTACGACAATTCTTCGACTTGCTTTCAAACCTACATGTTTCAATCCTTCCAAATTTGCAGTTACAAACCATGCAGTTGTACCGGGGTAGTTTTTCTTAAACGTATCACCAATTGACTTGTAAAATGTTTCCGTTTCTATATCAATACGCTCATTATACGGCGGATTAAAAATCAAAAACAATGGTCCTTCTACAGTTTTCTTTGATTGAAAAAAGTTCATTTGTTTCAGTTCAATGTATTTAGAAAGTCCTGCTTTCTGTATGGTTGCCTCAGCCTTTTCTAACACAGATTGGTCTTTGTCGTAACCCATTATTTTAACAGGATTATGTTTTATTTTTTGAGCTAAATTGTCTTTAATCTTCTCAAATAGAGGTTTATCAAAGTCGTTCCAATTCATAAAGTTAAAAAAACTACGGTTAATACTTGGTGGAATATTATTGGCAATCATAGCTGCTTCTATCAAAATGGTTCCACTACCACACATAGGATCGAGCAGAGGCACATGGGTATCCCATTGAGACATAATAACCAAACCTGCGGCGAGCACTTCATTTATTGGCGCCACATTGGTTTCCATTCTGTATCCTCTTTTGTTCAATGATTCTCCTGAGCTATCCAACGAAACTGTTACTAAATGCTCCTTAATATGTATATTTAACTGAATATCAGGATTTTTTACATTTACACTTGGTCTTTCATTGTATTTATCTCGAAATTGGTCAACAATGGCGTCCTTCATTTTTTGAGAGGCAAACAAAGAATGGGTAAAATATTCAGAATGCACCGTTGCATCAATGGCAAAAGTTTGGTTTAGATTAAAAATGGTATCCCATTCTATTTTCCTAATCCCATCGTATAAACTTTTTTCAGTAAAAGCGCTGAATTCAAGAATTGGTTTTAATATTTTAACAACCGTTCTACAAGACAAATTCGCTTTGTACATAAAGCCCATATCGCCTTCGAAAGTTACAGCTCTTAATCCTTTTTCTATATTAGCGGCACCTAGCTCTTTAAGTTCTTGCATAGCCAATTCCTCGAAACCGAAGATTGTTTTTGCCACCATTTTAAATTGTTTTTCTGTACTCATTTCCTTAATCGATATATAAAACTAATCCTTTCAAATACTCCCCTTCTGGATGAAATATATTAACAGGATGGTCGGCAGGTTGTGTCAATCTGTGTATAACCTTAACTTTTCTTTTTGATTCAATAGCGGCAGACATTATTATTTGATTAAACTGCAAACTATCAACAACCTGAGAGCAACTAAACGTAAACAAAAGTCCTCCTTTTTTTACCTTCTTAATCCCTTCCATATTTAACCTTTTGTATCCCATTAAGGCATTGTGACGAGCCCCTATATTTTTAGCAAACGCAGGAGGATCTAACACCAAGATATCATATAAATCTTCATGTTCCTTAAAAAACACGAAAGTATCTTTGGCTTCAGCTTGGTGATTATTTGCTTCAGGAGCATTTAAATCCATGTTTTGTTTCAGGAGGTCAATAGCGGTTTTGGACACATCAACAGAATCAACATGACTTGCACCATTCATTAGTGCGTACACAGAAAAACCTCCGGTGTAAGCAAACGTATTAAGTACTTTTTTATTTTTAGAATAGCTCCCTAATAAAGTTCGGTTATCTCTTTGGTCGAGGAAAAAGCCTGTTTTTTGACCTGTGGTCCAATCCACTTTAAATTTGATATTATTTTCTAGAACAATTCTATTGTCGGCAGAACCCCACAAGCACGAATTTTCAATATCAGGAATAGCCCCATGCAATGTTTCTTTGCTTTTATTAAAAATAGCGTCAACTCTAGAACCTAAAACTGTTTGAATGGCATTTTGAATTAGGTCCAACTGATAGTAAATGCCCGAAGTATGGCACTGAATAACGGCAACTCCATTGTAAAAATCGACTATTAAACCAGGAATTCCATCCCCTTCCCCATGGATTAAACGGTAACAATTGGTTATTTTGGAATCAATTAAACCAATAGACTCTCTTAAGTTGAAACTATTTTGGAATGTTTTAATCCAAAATTCAGCATCAATAATTTCATCAAAAAAACTTAAAACTCTAACAGCAATACTACCATATTGAATATAACCAGTTGCCAAATAATTGTTTTTATTATCAAGAACTCGAACTATAGAACCTTCAGGAAATTGCTTAAAATCCTCATGCAAAGCACCACTAAAAACCCAAGGATGAGACCTTTGAAGTGATTTTTCTTTACCTGATTTTAAATGTATTATAGGATAATGACTCATTAGGGCGCAAAGTTGCAACATTTGTTACCAAAAAAATGATATTTTTATATTATTTTTGTTAATATTAAATACATGCGACACTTTGCAACGTTTTTATTATTTGTTTGTCTTATTAACAAAAGCTACTCACAGCTTGATTTAGAAAGTATTGCCAAACAAGAAATGAAACATTATTATAACTTCAAATTAAACCAAAAGCGGAATCAAACAATACCGTTGGATGTTCATTTTGTTCAATTGTCAATACAACCTAATTTGAACAATGGCAGAATTATTTCAGCCTTTGCCAATCACCATTTCAGCAGTCCTACCCCTATTTCCAGTATTACCTTTGATTTAAGAAGAGAATTAACGGTTGACAGTGTTTTGTTTAGGGGGCAGAAAATGTCTTTTTCGCACACCAATTCACATCAATTAATTATTCCTTTGGGCACTACATTATCTGCCAATCAAAAGGATTCCATTAAAATCCATTACCAAGGAGCACCTAACATGAGTTCGAGGGCCTATTTTAGAAGTGTTACCGTTAGTGGGCCTAACATAGCCACGTTGTCACAACCTTATGGCGCTCATTATTGGTGGCCTTGTTTTGAAAACTTAAAAGACAAGATTGATTCCATAGACATAGAATTAACTGTGGACACACCTTATATAGCTGTTTCAAACGGACTACTAATTTCACAAAAAACAATTGGGAATAAACAGACCTTTTTGTTCAAACACAGATATCCTGTTGCCACTTATTTAGTTGCCATTGCAGCGGCAAAATACGACAAATACACGCAAACAGCTTTTTTACCCTCCATCAATCAAAATCTAGACATAGTCAATTATGCATTTCCTCATAACAATCTTATAGACAATCAAAACAAGACACTAGAAACGGTGAAGATGATGCGTTTATTTGACAGTTTATTTGGCACATACCCATTTCACAAAGAATTATACGGTCATGCTCAATTCACTTGGGGCGGCGGCATGGAACATCAAACCATGAGTTTTATGTCTAATTTCAATTATGATTTAATAGCACATGAGTTGGCGCACCAATGGTTTGGCGATAAAGTAACCTGTGGCAGTTGGAAAGAATTATGGCTTAATGAAGGTTTTGCGACCTATTTAAATTTGATATGTTATGAATTTTTAGAAAGCAAAACAGAGTGGTATCAGAATTTAAAAAAATTCGGCGAGGACGTTATGCGTTTCCCGAATGGTTCTGTTTATGCCTACGACACTGTCAATGTAAACCGATTATTTGAGTACAGAACAACTTACCAAAAAGGGGCTATGATACTTCATCAATTACGCTGGGTAATAGGCGATGAGGCCTTTTTCAATAGTTTAAAAGAATACATTAATGACTCACAATTGAGTTATAATTTTTCGAGACAAAGTCATTTGAAATACTATTTAGAAAAAAACTCAAACACTGATTTAACAGATTATTTTGATGATTGGGTATATGGCGAAGGATATCCAATTTACGACATAACTTGGATACAAAAAGGCGAACAATTAAACATTGACATTTCACAATTGCAAAGCCATTCAAGTGTTGATTTATTTAACATTGACCTCCCTTTACTTGTTCGAGGGAATGACAAAGACAGCTTGCTTAGAATTCCTGTAAATGAGGCAAACTTCCGTGCAAGTTATCAAATACCATTTAAAGTTAAGTCCGTTAGCTTTGACCCTTTCTTTGCCACATTGGGGAAAACAAACATCAAGTTTCCGCTTGACCAATCTTCGGATTTTACTCTGTATCCCAATCCGTTTAAAACTGAATTTTTCTTCACCTCCGACGTTCAAATAACGGAATGGGAACTGACCGATATCATTGGCAAATCAATAATAAAAAGCGAACTTAGCGGTGTGAATAAGAATACTAATTCAGATTTAATAAAAATAGATGCTTCTAATTACGCAGAGGGAACCTATATCCTTAGAATTAGAACATCGGACAATAGAATAGTAAATAAAAAAATAATTAAAATATAACCTTATGAAATCTTTAAAACCAATCCTTTATTTAACATTAATGTTAAGCATCATTTTAAGCAGTTGTGAAAACGACGATGATGAACCGCCTCAATTACCCGAGGAAACCAAAGTAGAACTTACAATTAATTTTGACGCCTACTTTGATGCTGCGCCTTTAGAATTTGGCAAACAATACATTACAGGCTCGAATGATTCCATTCAATTTGATAAATTGAAGTACATTATTTCTAATTTCACATTAATTGACCAAAATAACATTGAAACCAAATTGAGCGATCAATATGCTTATTTAAGTATAGCAGAAGGGCGCAAAAGTGTGGTTTTAATAAATGTCCCTAAGGGTCAATACAAGGCTATTAGATTTTTTGTAGGATTAGATTCCGCTGTTAACTTTGGCAATCCAGCGCAGTGGCCACTAGACCATCCTTTGAGCCCTTCATTAACTGAAATGCATTGGGGATGGACAGGTGGATATATTTTCAATGTGGTAGAAGGCTATTTTCTAAACAATGGCAAATCTGGCGGATTTTCATTTCACATAGCCACCCCCAAATATGCAAGAACTCATGCTTTTGTTACAGACTATACTATTACCCAAAATTCGAGCATGAAATTCAAAATTCAAGCAAATAAATACTTTGACAATCAGATTAAATACAGTTTAAAAACTAATGGTAAGATGTCACACTCTGGCAATAACGACCCAATAATGGATTTATTTATTCAAAACAATTCAGGCATTTTCGAGTTTAATACGTTTGAGTGATGGTTAAAAAAGTAATATTAAGTATCGTTTTATTGGTATTGGCAATTGGATTCAAAAGTTGCCAAAAAGACCCTGAATTATTAGATGAAACTTCATTAACTCCTTATATCATAGAGACTAAGGCTGGATTTCCTCCTTTGCGTCTTCCGAGTAACAATCCTTTGACAGAGGAGGGCGTTTTACTTGGAAGGATGTTGTTCTATGACCCGCTGTTATCATTAGACAGTACTATTTCGTGCAATTCGTGTCACTTCCAAAACAGGGCATTTGCACAAAGCACTCGTTTTAGCAAAGGCATAAGGGGACAATTAAGCCCAAGAAACTCAATGCCATTATTTAATTTAATGTGGCAAAATAGATTTTTTTGGGATGGAAGAGCACTTACCTTAAGAGAACAATTATTAATTCCAATTCAGGCACACGATGAAATGGACATGAACTTTTATGACTTAAGTATTCGACTTAAAAAATCAGAAAGATATGCGCCATTATTCAAAAAAGTCTTTAACACTTCGGAAATTTCTCCGGTCGAAATTACCAAGGCACTTGAACAGTTTATGGTAAGTATTGTTTCATTTAACTCAAAAATAGACCAACTGTTTGGACGCACTGACACACTCAACGTAATTGATGCATCTGCACTGAGGGGTTTAAACTTATTCATGAAACCTGTAGAAGATGGTGGTGCAGACTGTTTTCATTGCCATAGTAACATCCCATTTTTTGGCAATACAAGTCTTAATGGCTCAATGGCGAATAATGGATTAAGCAGTGTATTTACAGACAAAGGCTTAGGAAGAATAACAGGCAAACCTACTGATGAAGGTAAATTCAAGATTCCTTCGTTAAGAAATGTAGAATTAACGGCGCCATACATGCATGATGGACGTTTTGCAACACTTGAGGATGTTATTGATTTTTATTCAGATGGCATGAATTTCGATTCTCCAAATTTGGATATTAATATTTCGGCTCACGATGCTCAACTTAACTTAAGTCAGCAGGAAAAAGAGGATTTAATTGCCTTTTTGAAAAGCTTAACAGACACAGAGTTCATCAACAACCCTAAATATAAAAACCCTTTTTAACAAACTGAAGGCTAGATTCAAATCTAATAGGGATGGCAAGTTAGAATAAACAACTAACGTTTGGTATATTTTTGAATTTCCTACTTTACGGACAAGACTCTAACGCATTTTACACCTTTGTAAACTTCCAATATTTCGTAGTTATAAAGAGACTCAAACTCTTTCTCTATACATTGCTTAAAAACAACTTTATCTCCTTTATCAAACCCCTTTTGCTCCCCTTTTTTAATCGTTGACATGGTTTGCGCATAAAAGAAATATTCTGGATCATAGTCAAGCGAAAAATAATGCAAAGACTCCTCCCCTTTGTAATCTCTGAGGTATTCACTCAACTCGTAATGATCGAACGACAGAGGGAAATTCTTGTAATGTGTAATAAACTCATACTTATCGCGAACAAGAGGTATGATTGCCAATAGAACGAGGACAACAAAACTTTGTTTGACAAAAGCTTGCTTAATCAAAGTCTGAATTTGAATCAAAAACAGAACAATTAAAAGCGTAATAATAGGCAAAACGGGCATATCATACCAATGAATTTTGGTAGTAGCCAAACTTATTATGAGCAAAAACCCTGACAGAAACAAAGCTAAAAACCGCATTACAGGGTGCGGTTTAAACGCTAAATAAACGAAAGCAGGAACAAGAAAAAACACAAAATAGTGGTAACGCTCTGTTATTAAATTTTGAATATAATAATACCATTCATGTCTATGGCCCTCCATGGCAGTGGTATAGCGCCCTCCAAAATCATTAAAAAGCATTTGTTTGATAAAGCCAGAATTTGCCATTTCCCTTAAAAAACAAAACAACAAAAAGGGTATAAGTGCAACAAGCATAGCAATCAACAGTTTTAAAAATATATGGAATTGTTTTTTGGCAAGAGGCATTAATGCAAACAGAGGGAAGACCATTATTCCTGCGGCACTTTTGGCCATGACAGACAAAGCCAAGAAAACGATGAATCCATAATAGGCCTTTTGTTGATTCATAAAATAATATTGACAATAACAATAAACAGACAGTAGAATCATACAAGTCAAAAGAGCGTCATAGTCGCCAGTTATGCTTCCGTGCAACTGCATATATCCGCCAGTTGTAGCCAACAACAGCATAGAAACAGAAGCCCAAATGTATGAATTTGACAACTTAAAAACCCAGAACCCAAGCAATAAAACACCAATTAAACCTGCCAAAGCGGAGGGAAATCGAACCGCAAACTCGTTCATTCCCCATACAGAGATTGAAGCAACTTGAAGCCAAATCATAAAGGGTGGTTTGGTATTCCACAGGTCAGGCTTTTGGTCATAAGTTGTAATTAAATAAGACTTATTCAAATACATTTCCACGGCATTGTTCGCCAATCTCGACTCATCCCATTGGATAATGGGCAAATGACCCAAGTGGTAAAATTGCAAATAAATAACAATAGCTATAGTTACTATCAACAAGAGTAGTGGACCTTTATTTAATACAAACCTTTTCACGCTTTATTAGTAAGTGTAGATTTAACAAATTGAACCCATTTTATACTAAATAACAGAACCGCTATGGTAAACAAGATGGTTATGAAGCGGTGAGACATCAAAATACTATTGGTATCCCAATAATTAAGATTAAACAATAACGATTCAAGATTCAAAAAACTAGCAATCGAGAATACAAGGTATAGGCCTAGTGTTTTATATCTAAATGAATAATACATCACAAATGGGAAGGCATAATGAATGTATCTTTCGTGCATTTGAGTATTAAAATAAAAAAAGTAGAAACAAGCCAACACACTCGATAGAACAAGCATTTGAGATTTGGCTTTATCTTTAATTCCTTGTTTAAACAAGACCATTACTATTGGGATAATGACAAGTAAACTACTTACAGAAAACAGAATCAATCCCCATGTTTTGTATGGTAAAAATCCCAATAGATTACTATCATCCAAGAACCTAGGATTTTCCACAATAAGCATCCAAAAATTGCGGGCATTTAGACTCACATAAGGGAAAAGATTATAAGTATTAAACACATTTTGAAAAACGACCGAGGCAGAACCATTGATTAAAAAAGGAGATAAAATGAGCAGTTCAGAAACCACAACAATCATGATTGCAGACAGTAGTTGTTTGAATGTTTTAATTTGACTTAACCAATACAAACCAAGAACGGGTAAAACAATAATAGCTTGAAATTTGATATTTACGGCAAGGACAAACAAAAGCAAGGACCCCAAAAGACGATTATTAAGGGCAGCAAACACAGAAAAAAACATCATACTAGCCACCCAACCGTCAATTTGAAACCATGACATAGTATTGTAAAAGTAGGCAACATTAAATGCTCCTAGGCAGAAGAAAAATGTTTGTTGAATTTTCGTTTTAAGGAAACTGCACATTAACAAAATCGCAAGTATTTCAAAAAACAGAGGGACCAATTTGACAAAGTGAATTGTTTGAGGAATGGCATTAACATCGTTTACAAACCACGTATAAATTTGAAGAACGTATAAAAAACCGGGGAGATAATCAACAGTATTTTCGGGCTGATAAATCAGTGAAATACCGTTCATTTTTATAGCTTGCGCCCATTTCACGAACAGAGAAACGTCGTAACCCATTGCTTTGTCATCTATCAAAGAAGCCAAAAACAAGAAGCTAAAGAAAGCGAATACAGTTAAGAAGTTATAATTTTTCCAGTACGCTTTCGCTTGAATCATGATTCAGATTGGTAGACAATTCCACTGTTTTTTTCATCCTCTTGGGCTTTAAGTTCCATAATTTGATGGAGCGCATCAGGTATTACGTCACTACAGATTACGATATAGTCATTTCTTTTGGCGTTTTCAATAACGAAAGAAATAGCTTCTTTTTCGAGCGGGATAATGGTTACTTTTTTATCAGGATCAACATTTTTAATTCCTTTTACCATTAGTTCAATGATTTCAGAATCTGTTTTACCTCTTAAGTTACGGTCTTGCCTAATGACAATTTCATCAAAGATTTTGGCAGCAGTTTCGCCCAAAGAAATAGTATCTTCGTCTCTTCTGTCACCTACACCGGCTATAATACCAATTTTCTTATTCGCATCTATTTTACTTAAAAACCCTCCGATTGCATTAAGACCTGCGGCATTGTGAGCATAATCCACCATTACTGAAAAATGATTGAAAGTAAACAGATTCATTCTACCGGGCGTTTGTGCAGGAGAAGGGATAAATGTTTGAAGTGCCGATTTGATGTCTTCAATTTTAAAATTTCTTAAAAATGCGGCCAATACCACAGGCAAACAATTGGCAATATTAAAGTCGGCTTTACCACCAAAGGTCACAGGTATGTTAACGACACGTTCAACTCTTATTTTCCAAGTTCCTTTAAGAATAGAAATATATCCATTTTCATAGATTGCCGCAAATCCACCATTTTTACAATGTTCAATGATTCTTGGGTTGCTTTCATCCATGCTAAATAGTGCTAATTTACTAACAATATTTTTACGCATTTCATACACCAAATTATCGTCGGCATTCAATATCGTATAACCATCGGGGAACACACTTTCGGCGACCACGCCTTTTACCTTCGCTAATTGCTCGAGGGTATCTATCCCTTGTAAGCCAAGGTGGTCGGCAGCGATATTTGTTATGATACCGATGTCACAGTGGTGGAAACCTAAGCCAGCTTTAAGAATCCCTCCTCTAGCGCACTCAAGAACTGCAAAATCTACTGTAGGGTCTTTCAACACAAATTCGGCAGAAATAGGACCTGTACAATCGCCTTTCATCATCATTTCATTTTGGATATAAACCCCATCGGTGGTTGTAAATCCAACCTTATGCCCCACTTGTTTACACACATGTGCCATCAAACGGGTGGTGGTTGTTTTACCATTTGTTCCTGAAATAGCGATAATAGGAATTCGGGCAGAAGATCCCGGAGGATAGAGCATATCAATAACAGGCTCTGCTACATTTCTTGGCAAACCGTCTGTTGGTTCAAGGTGCATTCTAAAACCAGGGGCAGCATTTACCTCCAGAATTGCACCTCCATTTTCCGAAATCGGCACACTTAAATCGGGCGCCATTATATCAATACCACAAATATCTAATCCTATAATTCGGGCGATACGTTCACACATAAAAACATTGCTTGGGTGAACATGGTCGGTAATATCTTCGGCTGTTCCACCCGTGCTAATATTGGCGGTTGGTTTAAGTAACAGTTCATACCCGTTTACCAAAACTGTATCGAGAGTAAATCCTTTTTCCTCCAAAATTTGCTCCGTAAAGCGATCCACTTTAATGGCAGTCAGCACTTTTTCGTGTCCATACCCTCTTCTTGGGTCAGAATTTACTATGTCTATAAGTTCTTGGATAGTGCGTTTACCGTCACCAGTAACAGAAGCAGGAGTTCTTTTGGCAGCAGCAACAAACTTATAATTGATTACTAAAATCCTAAAATCGTAACCAGTAATGTATTTTTCAACAATAATATTTCTTGAATACTGTTTAGCGGCTTCAAAACCAATTTTTAAATCATCCCAATTGGTAATATTGGTGGTAATACCTTTACCGTGGTTTCCGTTAATTGGTTTTGTTACCAACGGATATCCTATTCTGGAGGCGGCCAATTCGAGTTCTTCATCATTGGCACATATTTTACCTTTGGGAACTGGAATTTGAGCATTTTCCAAAAGCAGTTTAGTATCCTCCTTGTCACAGGCTATTTCCACCGCTATACTACTAGTGGTACTTGCAACAGTGGCTTGAATTCTTCTTTGGTTAATTCCATACCCTAACTGTACAAGGGAACGACCATTTAATCTGATAAAAGGAATGTTTCTTTTTACGGCTTCTTCAACAACACTTCCTGTGCTTGGGCCTAATCTTTCTTCCTCTCTTAGTTCTCTTAATCTTTGTATATCCTCATCGAGTTGGTATGGGGTATTGTCAATTAGAGATTGACAAATATTAACAGCAGCTTTGGCGGCATAAACACCTGCTTTTGCTTCCCAATAATTAAACACCACATTATAAACCCCATGTGCCGAGGTTTGTCTGGTTCTACCGAAACCACAATTCATACCCGCTAAAGTTTGAATTTCTAGCGCAATATGTTCAATGATATGTCCCATCCATGTACCATCTTCAACCCTTTGAAAAAATCCACCGGGTACACCTGGACTGCATCTGTGAGCATACATAGTAGGGAACATCAGTTTTAATCTTTCCGAAAATCCATCTATTAAATTTGAAGGCCTTTCTTCCATTTCCTCTAAGTCAAGACGCATTACAATTAGCTTATGACGTCTTATGCTCCAATAATTGGGGCCATTCATTATTTTAATATCTATGATTTTCATTGTTTGGAATACTGCTTATACATTGTGCAAGAAAACAAAGAAATTCCATAAAAACAAGAATTAAAATGCAATAATTAAAAGAAATAAAAGTATCAATAAGTGTAATTAGTAATAACCAATCCACTAATCCAAACACTCCATCATTAGGAGTACGCCTGAATGATATTCCACAGAAACCACTCCATCATTGAGTACTTTATTACTACTACTGGTTTGGTGAGGGAATTCAATCGTTAGGTTGTTACAATTCCAAACTAAATTACTAGTGACTAATCCTTCTACTTTGTTGAGGGGGATAAGCGAGATATTAGAATTGGCTGCATAAAACTTCTTAAATCCAGAAAAAATAGGGTAAATCTTAGAATAATCGTCCAACATGGTCATTGTAATCTCATTTTGATAGCGGGCTAAAATGGCAATATTATTAATAAAATGGTCGCTTCTTTTTCCGGTTGCCCACACAATATTTACGGCGGAATAACCTTCCTTCATTAAGTATTCAATTCCTTTTTCAAGATCAGTTTTATTTTGGTCTGGAAGATGCAACAAACGAGAATGGGGAGGCAATACAGACTGAACTTCTTGGATTGATTGATGGTCGAAATCACCAAGCACAACGTCGAATTTAACGCCCAAGTCTAACACTTTATTGAGGGCTCCATCTAAAACTACAATGTGCGGGCTCCATTCCAACAATTGTGAAAGCAATTCATTAGAGCAGGGCAATCCATTTGCAATAATAAGAGCGGGTTCTTGACCTTCGCGAACAATGTGGTGTGACGACATAATAATTTAAAGTTGAAGCCTTAAAAACCAATCTACGAAAAAATTGTTTAATTAATAAGGTCAACAATTGACAAAATTAACTATAAATTTGCTGAAAAAATAACCACATTGAATAGAAAAAAAGTTTCCATATTGCTACTTGTGATTTCCTCATTTTTTGTTCAATGCAAGCAACAAACACCAACACAAACCATGATACCAGAACAAATAAAAAACAACAAAGAATTAGAAATTGCAACACTTGCAGGCGGCTGTTTTTGGTGTATAGAAACCACAATGGCTCGACTTAAGGGCGTTGACACCGCTATCAGTGGATACATTGGCGGACACGTCGAAAACCCAAGTTACGAAGCGGTTTGCAATGGCAACACGGGACATGCAGAGGCTGTTCAAATTTATTACAATCCAACTATTATCGATTACCAAACATTGTTAACTGTGTTTTTTACATTACACAATCCTTGCACATTGAACCGTCAGGGAGGTGACATAGGCACACAATACCGTTCTGCTATATTTTATCACAACGATACCCAAAAAACAATAGCAGAAGCTTACATCAAAAAACTGGAAGTTGAGCAAGTTTTTGAGGAACCTATTGTAACACAATTAGAACCTTTGAGCACTTTTTACATAGCCGAAGATTACCACCAAAATTATTACAATTTAAACCGCGAGAGAAACAGCTATTGCACAGCAGTAATTGACCCTAAGGTTTCCAAACTAAGAAAATCATTTTCACATTTACTAAAAGATTAGTTAAACCATCTTAAAAGTAAATCGGGATAGGATATAATGGTAAAAATAACGCCATAAACCGCTCCAAAAAAATGTGCATCATGGCCAATAGAGTCATTTTGTTTTTTGCCCATGTAGTACTCATAAGCCAAATATAAAATACCAAATAACCAAGCCGGCATTTTAATAGCGAAGTATAAATAGATAGATTCGGTGGGTGCAAAAACAATAAAACTAAACAAGAAAGCACTAACGGCACCAGAAGCTCCTATCGCTCTGTAATTCCAATCCTCTTTGTGTTTAAAGTAAGCAAACACGCTACTACACACTATAGCCGACAAGTAAAAAAGTACGCCATAAACGATGTAATATGGACCAGCTATGTGTTCAAAAATAACCGACAAGGCATCCATAAAAAAGTAAAGCGTAAGCATATTAACGATAAGGTGCATATAATCGGCATGAATAAATCCGTGTCCTACCCATCTTATCCATTCCTTATTGTGATTGATTTTATAGGGATAGAAGGTTAGTTTTTCGAATAGTGCAGGATTATTAAAAGCGAGGTAGGAGATTAATACAGTGAAAGAGATTATTAAAATTATCATTTTTTATGTGGCAAAATAAGCATTAATTTGCGAGAAGTGAAAAGGATATTATTACTAAGTGACACGCATGGATGTATAGAGCCAGATATCATTAAACACTTTGACCAAGCGGATGAAATTTGGCATGCAGGCGATTGGACCAACAAGGATTTAAGTGACATTATGGAGAAAACCGGCAAAACGATTAGAGGTGTTTGGGGTAATGTAGATGGTCACGAATTACGAGCAATATATCCTTTACACCAACAGTTTACATGCGAAGGCATCAAAGTATGGATGACGCATATTGGTGGTTATCCAGGCAAGTACAACCCCAAAATAAAGGCTCAACTCATTAAATATCCACCTGATTTATTTATCTGCGGGCACAGTCACATCTTAAAAGTAATGCGCGACCCGAAAGTTAACAACTTGTTGCACATTAATCCTGGAGCGGCGGGCAGACATGGTTTTCACATTATGAGAACCATGATAAAATTCGAAATCCATGAGGGCAAGCTACAAAATGTAGCTGTAATAGAATTAGGAAAAAGAACGGCAGGAATTTTGCCTGAACAATAAAAATACAAAAATTAAGTTTAAAAAAGTAATCAATGAATCAAATCAAACTATCATTAACCCTAATCAGTTTATTTTTTATAAGCGCATGTGCGGTGGCGCAAAAAGAAAAAAAAGAGAGTCCTGCTGCCAAAATATCAGAAGAGGCTTACAGATTGTATAAAGAAGAAGATTATATAAAAGCAGTTGAAGTGATAAACAAAGCCCTTAAAAAAGACAGCACTTATATTATTGCTTGGGAATACAAGGCAGAATTTGAGATGAAAAAAGGGGACCATTTACAATCTATTTATGCTTGCAAAAAGCTAATAGACATAGAACCTGAAAATTATTACCATTATTTCCGATTGGGGCATGCTTATAAAAACAACATGAACTATGTTGAATCAAAGGAAATGTTCGAGAAATACTTAAAAAGTCCAAAAAAATTGGACCCGAGAAGAATTGCAGCGGTTAACAAAGAGATTGCCAATTTAAAAAAATGCGAATTATTGGTTCAGAATAAAGTTCCTTTTAACCCTATCAATATGGGGCCTAGTGTAAACAGTTATGAAAACGAATATTTCCCTGGCAGCACTATTGATGGTTTAAACTTTTACTACACCCGATTGGTAACAAGCGGAAAATTTCCTCATGAAGACTTTTATCTTGCCAAAGCTATAAACGACAGCATTTATCAGCCATCCATGCCATTGCCACCACCAGTAAACACTTACAACAACGAAGGAACTATTTCTGTAACAGCAGATGGTAAGTTTATCTTTTTTACAGCATGTGATAGAAAAGACCCTATGGGAATGGATATGGGAAAAGGGAGTTGCGATTTGTACTACGCCAAATACAATGATGGCAAATGGGGCTCCCCTACCAACTTAGACGCCCCTATTAACACACCTGATTGGGAATCGCAACCTAGTATCAGTCCCGATGGAATGACTATTTACTTTGCTAGCAACAGACCCGGAGGATACGGTGGAAGCGACATTTATGCTTCTACATTTAAAGACGGCAGATTTCAACCACCCATCAATTTGGGCAGCAGTATTAACACTTCGGGCGAAGAACAATCCCCTTACATAGCTTTTGACAATCAAACTTTATATTTCAGTTCAGACGGACATCCAGGAATGGGCAATAAAGACATATTCATGAGTAAAAAAGACGAAAACGGAAGATTTAGCGAAGCTCAAAACATTGGTTATCCAATTAACTCTGGTGGTGAAGAAATCGGACTAATTGTTGACCGTTTGGGCCGTTACGGCTACATGAGTTCAAATAGACCCGGCGGATTAGGGGGATTAGACATTTATAAATTTGAAATTCACGATGGCATGAAACCGGAGCCTGTCAATTTTGTAAAAGGCATTGTTTATGATGCTATTTCGAAAGAAAAAATTGGCGCAAAAGTTGAACTATTTGATTTAGAAACGGGATTACTTGTTAATTCAATTATCAGCAATAAAAACACAGGAGAATTTTTGGTAATTTTAAAAAACAACAAAAACTACATGTTGAATGTGGACCAAACCAATTACTTGTTTTACACAGATAATTTCTCATTAAAAGAGACCAAAAACTTAGAACCCTATAACATTGAAGTTCCGTTGAAAAAACCTGCAAAAGACATTGAAGTTAAGTTGGCGAATGTGTTCTTTGACACTGATAAATTTGACATCAAAGAAGAATCAAAATTAGAATTAGACAAATTGGTATTATTGCTCAAAAAATTCCCATTCATGAAAATTGAAATTGGCGGTCATACCGACAATACAGGGGATAAATTAAAGAATAAAACATTGTCTCAAAACAGAGCAAAAAGTGTAAAAGACTATTTAATAACCAAGGGAATAGAACCTACCAGACTAAGTGCTATTGGCTATGGGGATAGTAAACCTATTAGCGACAACAACACAGTGGCAGGTCGCTCAGAAAACAGAAGAACCGTGTTTAAGATTACGAGTTTTGAATAATTAAAAACCCGTGAAATTATGAGGATTAATTTGGTTTAACCTTTCTTTTACGGCTTCATCAATTTCGAGAGATTGAATAAAATCCTTAATTTCCTTTTCACCGATATGCGTATTGGTTCTGGTCAGAGATTTAAGCGCTTCGTATGGATTAGGGTATGCAATACTTCTAAGAACTGTTTGAATAGCTTCGGCAACAACAGCCCAATTGTTATCTAAATCCTTACGGATGGCACTTTCATTGATGATTAACTTATCCAACCCTTTTTGCAAACTACTGAAAGCAATAAGACAATGGGCAAAAGGAACTCCAATATTTCTAAGCACTGTAGAATCGGTTAAATCCCTTTGTAAACGAGAAATAGGCAACTTAGCTGCTAGGTGTTCAAAAATGGCATTTGCTATTCCTAAATTCCCTTCAGCATTTTCGAAATCGATAGGATTTACTTTGTGAGGCATGGCACTGCTACCAATTTCACCTTCCTTTAACTTTTGTTTAAAGTAATCCATTGAAATATATTGCCACACATCTCTTGAAAGGTCAATTAAGATGGTATCTATCCTTTTAAAAGCATCAAACAAGGCCGCTAAATTGTCATAATGTTCAATTTGAGTAGTTGGGAAACTTCTGTGTAATCCTAGCACTTCGTTTACAAAAGAGTGACCAAATGCGTGCCAATCCGTTTGAGGGAAAGCAATATAGTGGGCATTAAAATTCCCTGTGGCTCCACCAAATTTAGCTGAAAAAGGGATTGCATTAAGTTGTTTTATTTGTTCTTTCAAACGCACTACAAACACATTCAATTCTTTCCCAAGTTTGGTAGGACTTGCTGCTTGACCGTGGGTTTTTGCCAACATCGGAATGTCTTTAAAACTGTCAGCATGTTTTTCTAGAGTATTAACAACGGCGTTTAATTGAGGAAGAATTTCATTTTCTAATGCCTCTTTTAAACTTAGAGGGATTGCAGTATTATTAATATCTTGACTTGTCAGTCCAAAGTGTACCCATTCTTTAAAAGCTGATAATCCTAATAATTCGATTTGACTTTTAATAAAATACTCAACTGCTTTTACATCGTGGTTCGTTGTTTTTTCAATGTTTTTAATTTCAAGCGCATTTTCCTCAGAAAAATTCAAGTAGATATTTCGTAGACTATCAATTTGGGTTGAGCTAAACAAAGGTTTAAAGGCCGAAATGGGAGAAGCATTTAGGTAAATTAGATATTCCACTTCCACTTGAACACGGTATTTTATAAGGCCAAATTCAGAGAAATAGGGCGCTAAATTTTGGATTTTAGATCTGTAACGGCCATCAATTGGACTTACTGCGGACAATTCATTCAATAACATTGGAGCAAAAATAAAGATTTAAATTAAATTTATCCTTAAAATAGAATGTTTATCGAAATAAAAGAAATTAGTAGTTAAGATAGTGAATTTTTGTAGATTAATTATAAGAATAACATCAATGAAATCCTTTTTAAAATATACATTAGCGACTATTTTTGGGGTATTTATCTCCTTTATTTTCATAGGAGTTCTCTTGTTTTTCACGCTCTTAGGTTTAATCAATTCAGGTACAGAAGGCAAAGTAAGTGTTAAATCTAACTCTGTCTTAGAACTGAATTTAGACTATGAAATTCAAGAACGAGGCAGTCAGGCTTTTTTAAGTTTACTAAACCCCGAAATGGGCGAATCATTCTTAGGATTAGACAATCTTTTAGAAATAATCAACAGAGCTAAAAACGACCCAAAAATCAAAGGCATTTACCTAAAAACGAATTTAAACAACAGTGGTTATGCTACCCTTTCTGAGGTTAGAAACGCTTTAAAAGATTTTAAATCAAAAGGGAAGTTTATTTATGCGATGGCACCTTATTACGATGAGAAAAATTATTATTTAGCCTCAATCGCTGATTCGGTTTTCATAGAAAAAACAGGGAATATCCTATTAAATGGATTATCGGCAAATGTGATGTTTTACAAAGGCGCTTTTGAGAAACTAGGAATAGAGATGCAATATGTTAAAGTTGGGGCATACAAAGGGGCTATTGAATCGTTTACAAGAGAAGAATTAAGTCCAGAAAACAGAGAACAAATCTCATTTTATATCCATCAATTGTATCACAACTTAATAGCTGAAATTGGTGAATCAAGACAAGTAGACACTCATCAACTAAGAATGGCTATAGACCAATTCACTATTCAATCTCCCAAAGACGCGCTTAATTTCGGATTAATAGACGGCTTAACCTATCAGGATGATGTTCACAATAAAATAAGAAAAGCGATAGGCAGCAAAGACTCAAAAAACAAACACTACATTAAAGCCAGCTCATACTTAAACAGTGGGGAGTCAGAAAAAAACACATCGAGCGACAAAATTGCAGTGGTGTATGCGGTAGGAGAAATTGTAGATGGTCAGGGCAATAACAATTCCATAGGCAGCACCTCATTGGCCAAAGTGATTATTAAAGCCCGTGAAGACAAAGACATAAAAGCCATCGTATTAAGAGTAAATTCTCCCGGCGGCAGTGCTTTGGCAAGTGATATTATTACACGAGAAATAGCATTGTGTAAAGGCAAAAAACCAATTATTGTTTCCATGGGAGATGTGGCAGCAAGTGGTGGCTATTATATTAGCTGTTTGGCAGATACAATACTAGCAAGTTCCAACTCCTTAACAGGTTCAATTGGCGTATTTGGATTATTCCCTAACATGCAAAAATTGTTCAACGAAAAGCTTGGACTGACTATAGAGAGTGTAAAAACGGGGCAATATTCAGACTTTGGCAGAGTAGACAAACCATTGAGCGACGGAGAAAGAATGTATTTGCAACAAATGGTTAACCGAATTTACGACGACTTTACGACTATAGTTGAAAAAGGCAGAGGCATAGACAGTGCTGAACTTGAGAAATACGCACAAGGTCATGTTTGGATAGCACAACACGCCATGGAAAGAGGCTTGGTTGACCGTATTGGAGGCATCAATGATGCCATTAAAATTGCAGCTAAAATGGCCAATTTAAAAACATATAAAATGGTAAGTTTCCCTCAAATTGAAGACCCCATTACACAATTGTTCAATCAAGGTGGCAATGAAATGATAAACAAAAAAATAGCTCAAGACTTGGGTATTTTTCACCATTACTACCAATCTTTATTAAGCGGCATACAGTCACAAGGATTTCAAACACGACTTCCTTATGAATTATTTATTCATTAATTTTACCCCCTATATACAATTATATTAACATGACAAGAATTCTCATTATTATCGCCTTATTAGTAGGCACCTCACTTAGCGCACAGGTCTATCCTAAAGATTGGCATTTAAAATTTTCGACCCAAGACACCACATTGGGGATTGACCTAGAAAATGCTATTAAAAACAACCCTAAACCGGCCAATTCAAACACTGTAATAGTTGCAGTTATTGACGATGGTATCGATATTCAACATGACGATTTGAAAAACAATATTTGGGTGAACAAAAAAGAAATCCCCGGAAACTCTGTTGATGATGACTTAAATGGTTATGTAGATGATATCAATGGTTGGGATTTTATTGGCGGTTCTGAAAAAGATGTAGAATACGACAATTTAGAATTGACTAGATTATTGCGTGATTACCAGAAAAAATTTGGCACTAAAACCAAAAAAGACATAAGCAAAAGTGAAAAAGCAGAATTTGCAAGATTCAAAGAATTAGAAAAAATACATGCTAAAAAATACACAGAAGCTGAATCTTATTACAACACTTACAAAAACATCAAATCCTATTTAGATGCTTTAAAAATGGAGTTAGGCACTAACGATGTAAGTGTTGAAAAATTAGAAAAATTCGAACCTACAAAAAACGAATCTAAAATTGGAAGAAATATTGTACTTGGCACTTCTACTAAACAAAACATTACACCTGCAAGAGTTTTCAAAGAATTTGAAGATGCTCACAACTATTTTTATTCTGTTTATCAATACCATTTAAACTTAAAATATGACCCAAGATATATTATTGGAGACGATTATACCAATACTAGCAACAAGTCATACGGCAACAATGAAGTAAAAGGACCGGATGGCGAGCATGGTTCGCATGTTGGTGGCATTATAGGAGCTATTAGAAACAACGGTATAGGCATGAATGGTGTTGTAGCAGATGTTCAAATTATGGTTATTAGAGTTGTTCCTAATGGCGATGAGCGCGATAAAGACGTGGCAAATGCCATTCGTTACGCTGTAGACAATGGTGCAAAAGTGATTAACATGAGTTTCGGTAAAGCTTATTCATTTAACAAAACAATAGTTGATGATGCTGTAAAATATGCAGAGAGTAAAGATGTTTTATTAATACATGCAGCAGGCAACGACTCTAAAAACATAGACAAAGAATCCAACTACCCTACCCCATTTTATGCCGATGGCAAAAGATGTAGCACTTGGATAGAAGTTGGTGCAAGTGATAGAAATCAACAACCTGCTGAATTTTCAAACTTTGGATCCAAAACAGTGAATGTATTTGCGCCTGGAGTGGAAATATACAGCACAGTTCCTAACAATAAATATGAATCATTAAGTGGTACAAGTATGGCAAGTCCGGTAACTGCAGGTTTGGCAGGACTGATACGTTCGTACTATCCTAACTTAACAGCGGCACAAGTAAAAGCAGTTATTGAAAATTCATCCATAAAACCTAAACAAAAAGTAAGCATTCCGGGGTCAAAGAAAAAAACAAAATACAAAAAACTTTGTACAACGGGAGGCATTATTAATGCAGACGCAGCTTTAAAAGCAGCCGCTTCTGTAAAGTAATAACATTATTACAACGTACGACTTTCATAAAAAAAGCCTCACAAGTGAGGCTTTTTTTATGGATTTATCATTCTAGGTTTGAATAACCCCGACATTAAACGGTTGAACGGGGGCATGGTTTGCCATTTCTATTCCTTGGCTTATAACAGTTCTGGTTTCAATAGGATCGATTATACCATCAACCCACAGACGAGATGCTGCATAATAAGGAGACAATTGTTCCTCATACCTTGCCATAATTTTATCTAACAGTGCTTTTTCAGCTTCAGGCGTAATGGTTTCACCTTTGGCTTCCAAACTTGCTTTCTCTATTTGTAACAATACTTTGGCGGCTTGTTCACCACCCATTACAGCAATCCTTGCACTTGGCCATGCATATATAAGACGAGGGTCATAAGCTTTGCCACACATGGCATAATTGCCTGCACCATAGCTATTTCCAATAATAATTGTAAATTTTGGAACCGTGCTGTTACTCATGGCATTTACCATTTTGGCCCCATCTTTTATAATTCCGGAGTGTTCGCTTCTGCTACCCACCATAAAACCGGTTACATCCTGAAGAAACACTAACGGTATTTTCTTTTGGTTACAGTTCATGATAAAACGTGCAGCCTTGTCCGCACTGTCGTTGTAAATAACACCGCCAAACTGCATTTCCCCTTTTTTACTTTTGGTAATTTGTCGGTTATTGGCCACAATACCTACAGCCCAACCTTCAATACGCGCATAGCCGCACAGAATCGTTTGACCATACCCTTCTTTATACTGTTCAAACTCACCATTATCGACCAAAGTTTCTATGAGTGCTAAAGAATTGTATGGTTTCGCTCTGTCTTTTGGTAAAATGCCATATAAATCTTTAATATCTTTAAGGGGTTTAGCGGGTTCTTTTCTATCGAAACCAGCTTTTTCAAAAGCCCCAATTTTATCCATTATAAATTTAATTCTATCAAGGCAAGCTTCATCATTAGGGAATCGGTCGTCGATTACTCCAGATATTTCCGACTGAGAAATACTACCTCCCAATGTTTCATTGTCAATGTCCTCACCTATTGCCGCCTTAACTAAGTAACTACCTGCCAAAAATATTGAGCCTGTTTTGTCCACAATCAGTGCTTCATCGCTCATAATAGGCAAATAAGCGCCCCCTGCCACACAACTTCCCATAACGGCAGCAATTTGAGTAATCCCTTTGCTACTCATAATGGCATTGTTTCTAAAAATGCGCCCAAAATGTTCCTTGTCGGGAAAAATCTCATCTTGCATAGGCAAGAACACCCCTGCACTGTCCACCAAATAGATGATAGGCAAACGATTTTCCATGGCTATTTCTTGAGCTCTCAGATTTTTTTTACCGGTAATGGGAAACCAAGCACCTGCTTTAACGGTTGCATCATTGGCAACAATCATACATTGCTTGCCACTTACAGTTCCTATCCCACAGACGACACCACCACTAGGGCAACCACCATGTTCAGGATACATACCATCACCTGCAAAAGCACCTACTTCAACAAAAGGACTGTTCTCATCAAGCAAGTAGGCAATACGTTCTCTGGCTAAAAGTTTATTTTTAGCTTTTTGTTTGGCAGCAGCTTTTTCACCACCCCCCAAACTCACTTTGGTAAACTTAGACTTTAATTGATAAACCAGTTGCTTATTAAAATCCTCATTGATATTAAATTCAATATTTTGTTCGTTCGACATGTACTTGCAAATTTATTGAAAATACTCAAGTAAATGTATAAAAAAAATGATTTTTAAAAGGATAAAACAAAAGGGAATAACTCTGTGCGATTATTTCAATTTTTTTCTGATTATCCAAAAAAAATGACGATTTTGAGCAACATGAGTTAAATAAAACCATTAAAAAGCTTTAATTAATTAACAAATTTTTCTGATTTTTTAAGTTGCGTTTATACCACATTAATGTGATATAAAAATTCCAAAACAATGCTGTTATATTATAATTACATTGAATTACAGCTGTTTTGTTGGAATTTACACTTTTTTTGAAATAAATTCACAATGATGTGATTTTTGGAAAATACTTGTTTTTCTAATTTTCTTTTTTGAAAATTTAAGAAACATTTATTTTTTATGAGCTTATTATCAAACAAAACACTAACTTTTCAAAAGAGATTAACCAAACTTTTTAGCTTTTCTTTCTTATTTTTGTCTTTAGCTATGATTACAGACTTACATTCTCAAACCCCTGGAACATGGAACGGTAATTCAGCTCCAAGTATTCCACAGAATGGACCTACATTAAGCTCTACATCTTCAGACAATAATTCGGTGGGAATAGGGACCAACAATCCAAAAGCTTGGCTTGAAATAAATTATTGCCCTGATCAAAACAAAGGGCTATTGATTATGAAAAATAACAGTTGCAATCCATTCCCTGGTTTTTCATTTAACAATGGAGTAGATATTTTTAACCCTAACATATTACACCAAATAGCAGCCACTAATCCATCATGGCAAGAAAATTCAACTTTAATTGACTTAACTTATTATCCAACATTAACTGTTCCACAAATTGGAATAATAGGCACAACAGGAGGGGGACCGACAATTTCATTATCATCTACACCTCAACCACTGTTGACCGCTAAAACTTATGATCCAAATAACCCAGCCTTAGATGCAACAAGATTTTTAGTTGCACCTTCAGGCAATACGGGTATAAACATGCCATCACCAAGGGTTTCATTAGATGTTAGAAGTGGAAATTTAAAAAATTTACCAACTGCTATTTTTGGAATAAATAGTTCTAATGCAACCAATAGTTATACTAAACACATGCATTTTGTATCAAACTTATCAAACTCAGGTTTCAACAATATTTCAAAGGATCAAGACCAAGGACTGTTTTTTACTGATGGTATGGGTATTAATGGTTCGAATTTAAATGTAAACTCAGGATTTGTAATTGCACCTTGGGGTGGAAACGGTCAAGGCGGACTTAGAATGGAAGCAAATGGCAACACAGAACTAAGAGGTAACCTTCGTGCTACAGAAGTAATTGTTAATGCCCAGTGGTGGCCCGATTTTGTATTTCATAGCAATTATAATTTAATGCCATTGAGTGAAGTTGCTAAGTTCATTAACACCAAACACCACTTGCCGGGCATGCCTAGCCAAGACAGTGTGATGAACAGCGGACAAGATGTGGGAGAATTACAAAAACTGCAACAACAAAAAATAGAAGAACTAACACTTTACACTATTCAACAAGACGAGCAATTGAAAGCCCAAGAAGCTCGACTAAGAGAATTAGAATCGAAATTAAACGCCATCCTTAATAAGTAATGTTATGAAAAGTTTATTAAAATTAACGGCACTCTTTTTAGTATTGAGTCTTGCGGCATGCAAGAAAGACTGTGCCTCAACAACAACCCAAAACCCCATACCACTATGCTTAAAATAATTAAACTAACTCTAGCCCTGTTTGTAGTGTTGTTTTTTAGCACATGTAAAAAGGAGTGTTGCCAAGACCCAAGCAATCCAAAGTGCGAGAACTACGATCCATGTTATGGCAAAAAAAACATTAATACCCTTTTTAAAGTGCGCCCGGGAGATAGAGGCTTTAAACCACCTGAAGAATGGTGTAACCTAATACCCTGCGACACATTTAACGCCAGCAGTGTGCGTTTTGATGCACCCGATGGCAACCCAGCCAACAGCACTTATGAGTGGCAAATAGGCACAGAAGTAAACCCCAGAAAAGGGAAAGGTTTAGAAGTAGATTTTGGCGATTACTTGCGTGATAATGGTTGGGAGAGATGGATACCGATAAAACTTACCATTCGCACGCCTATAAATTCTTGTATTACAAATCCTAAAGACACTTTGGTTTCCATAACTAGAAATCTGTTTTTTACCCAAAAACCTATACTTTTATTAGAAAATGGAGAAACCTCAATTAAATACAAAGGATATTTTGCACACGAACCTAAAAAGGAGGTTGTGATGGAATTTTTTCAATTAGAAAAAGGGAGTTTTAGAGGTGTGCCAGCGCCATTCGCACTAATTATAGGCTTGCCAATTGCTGACACATTAATGCTTCCAAAAAGTTCTGGAAATCCTGAAGTTTGTTTTAACTATAAATCACAAATTATTAGGTATTTAACTCCGAATAATACAAATTCTATCCATACTAGATATATGTCAGAAACATCAATAGTTTTTATTCAAAACAATAATAAATACATATCAAGAAAATTTAAGTTCAGCCCTCCCTCAGGTGAACTTAATTATGAATTTCATGGAACTAAAATGTAAATTAAAGATGAAAAAAATAATAATAGCAATAGTAATACTTCTTATAACCCAAACAAGGCTTATAAGTCAAACCTGCACCCCTAACCCTGCCGCACAAAATTGCGAAACAGGCAAAGGCATTTCTACAAACCCCAATAACCATGTAAACCCGGAATGCCCCAATTTGGTTAATAATTTCGATTGGAGAGTAAAACATACGCCTGGAGGAAATGTGCCTGATGAACGTTTTTGGGTGTATTATAATGATGATCAAAATCCGACATGGATTCGCAATCCTTTTAATGGTCCAATAAATGCCAGTTATGGCAATCTGACAGACAATCATAATAGCAATTACCATCCGGAAGATGGCTGGGAATTATTGAAAGTTGAGTTTGGTTCAAATGGGAATATTGGTTTAGGGGTTGATGTACAACCTGGGCCAAACACGGTTAGCAATGAGAGGCCTAAACTACCCTATATGATTTTGTACAATAAATATTCTGGTACCATGCGTTTTTTTGGTTCTTTATTAGAGCCTGATAACACTTATGAAACTGTGAGAATTGAATTGAGAATACCAACTCAATCTCCATTAAAACAGGGTCAAACATATATCAATGTTTACAATCCAGACTTGAAAGCCACCAATTTATTAAGCATTCAAGGCGAAACAGTTCAGCCTTTAGACCAAGAAACAGATGAAAGTTCCATTGCCGTATTTGTAAAATACACCAACAATCCTAAAGTGTTTTTCTGGTTTGATTTACCAGTGACTTATGACCCCTGTGTTTGCAACAACAAAGTTCAACTAGATGTTTCATTTGCATTTGTACAAACTGCAAATATTGATATCACAGGAAAGTTGTCAGGCGGTATAAAAACAGAGAAAAAAGGAACACAAGACTATGGTAAAATGGCATTTGGAAGAATTTTAGCTGCAGGAGTTTCAGGAGCTGTAGCCATTAAAACTGGTGGGGCTGTTGTAAACTATAAAGCATTTATTGATTTAATAGATGTAGTTAGAGATCATCCAAATAGAAATCAAACTGAAAGAGACAATCTTGATAAGCTAAAAAACTATTTAACCTGTGCCGAAAAAATGTTTTCAGTTGTTAATGGCAGTTTTAAGGATGTTACCACTTCATCTACACTTAAAGCAGATTTAACTAAACAAATAGCAGCAGGTCAAAAAATATTAGATGCAAATACAACCTTTTTGTCATCACTGGTTAATGGATGTAAAAGTAGTGATAATGCAGCAACTACTATTACTGGCGCCATTACAGCTTCTGGCACTTTTACATTAAAAGATGAAATTGCTGCTACCCATATATCATTGGCATTGCCTGGATCGAATTGGTCTGATAAACAAATGCAATCAAACACTAACAAGCAAGGCACATGGATTCCTTCTTATCCTACATATAATGAAAGACTAGGTGTTCTGTCTATTTTAGAGACACCTGAATTGGGAGTACATATAAAACGAACTGAATGTAGTACTTATGTTAATGGCGAAATAACTATGTTCGCAAATCTGTCTTACTCTTTTCTACTTTCGGAAAAATTAAAATATGTATTTAACCCTAAAGTAAATATTAACATAAATAAATCTAAGATTCAAGTAAGATTAGTTGTCAAAATGCCAATTAACAACGGTCCCCCAATTAATTCAAGTTTAAAGGTGAATCTTATTAACATTGGGCCCCCAATTAATTTACACTATCGATCTTCTTGCCTAGTGGATAGTTCTATTATTACACCTATTAATTTTTATTCTGAAAGTAATTCCATGTATAACTTCAACACTCCTTATGTTGATATTGATGATTTTGCAAACTTGCCATTAAGATTTGATATAACAAAATTAGGTTTACCATTTCTTCAATTTAATGAAGATAGTTTGATGAAATATGCTTTTTTTCAAATAAAAGTCATTGGAGTTTCGAATGATATTGGAACAGATAATAAAAATAACACTTTTTACTTAAATCACACTTATCCAGTAAAAATCAAAACGCTTAATTCTGACCCATATTCCTCTATCGATAATAAATTATTGCCAAACTTTAAAAAAGGTATAAAAGAATTTGACACTGATGTGCAATTCAACATTAATGAACAATTATTTTTTGAAGGTCCAGTTTTTATCACAGCACAAATGTCAACAACCAATGGAAAAAAAGTTAAAATTTATTCTATGAATGGTTTTGAATTAATGCCTGGCGCTAAAATTTCACCTGACATTGAATTAATTGTTGGATTCCCTTGGGATAAAATCCCACAACCACCACAAACATACGCTCAAGTATCATCATTTTGTGGCAACAATAATAAATACAAAGCTCAAAGATTTTCTCAATCTGCAGTAAAAAGAGAAAAAGAAGAATATGAAGCAAGACAAATCAGAGAAGAAGAAGCTATTAAACAAAAATCTAAGGTAGCTTTCAAACTCTCCCCTAACCCCACCACCGCCAACTTCACCATTTCTATCTTTAACAACAATGAACAAGATTACAGCATTGCATTAATGGATGTAACGGGCAAGGTGTTGTTCAATAACAGCTACAATGGTAAACAAACTTCTCAACACATAGAAACCAATGGCTTAGCTGCAGGTATTTATTTTGTTAGAATTACATGCGGCAATACCCAAAAAACAGAGAAACTGATAATTCAAAGCAACTATTGATAATAATGCTAAATATAACGAGTCTTCACCTTTCAGCACAAACGCCCGTAGTAGGGCGTTTGTGCTGTATTTGATAGTTTGCTGCATTTAGAGACATAGCAATGAATATCAAAATAAATACAACTCGTAACAAGTGAAATTATGAAAAATTCATTAAAACTAACGGCACTTTTTTTAATACTTAGCCTATATGCATGTAAAAAAGACTGTGCTTTAATAAAACCTCAAATACTAATACCGATATGCTTAAAATAATTAAAATAACCCTAGCCTTGTTTGTTATGTTATTTTTTAACAGTTGTAAAAAGGATTGCCCACCTTGTCAAGACCCTAGCAACCCAAAGTGCGAGAACTATGATCCTTGCTATGGGAAAAAAACTGCCAATTTTGGTTTTACATTTGGAAGCCAATGGGGAACAGAAGAGTATTTTTTAGGGATAAAAAATTATGTTCATGATAAGGATAGTGTTTTTGTAAATAAAGAAAGATTTAAATTTACAGCTCATAGTATTTATGATTCAGTCATATGGAAGTTAGGTTCAGAAACAATAATAAGTAAAAGTTTTGTTCGAATTTTCAGTAATGTACCTGAAGGGTTTTACCAATGTCAAATGATTGGATTTAGAGCGAAGCAGACTTGTATTAAAAATGATGATGGAATAGACACTGTGTTGAAGCGTTGGTATATGATGCCGATACCAAAACTTCCAATTATTGGTAAATTTAAAGTTTTATTTACTGGTTCGAAAGACAGTAGCATTGTTGAAATACTGCCATGGCATACATATAAGTATTATGTTGGCATTTACCCAAATGGTTACTTTAAAATAGATATAAAAGAAAAGGATACAAACTCTGGTCATATTACCTTAGTAAATTTTTTAAATGATGGAGATACAATCGCTAGTCATGATTTCATTTTTACTGGACAAATATTTAGTGGAAATTGGATGATGTTTAATGACAAGGGGATTGAAATTTATAATGGTTACTTAAATTTAAATAAAATAAATCATGTAAATGCAGAGTATTATTATTCAACAATAACACAAAATTCAGAAGTTAAAATTACAAAATTCAGTTTCAAAGGAAGAAAAATACAATAAAAACAAAATGAAAAACCATTAAATACGTTGCATTTCAAGGGTTCTGTGTCGGCCGAACTGACGAAAAAAAATAGACTCATAAAATTCAGGAATTATGCTCCTATTCTAGTTCGTTGCAGTCGTATCTCACCTGATCCGAGATACTAAAATCCCGAAGCCTCTGTACCGCCCAAAAACTTAGACCCAAACTATTAGATTAACCAAAACAACAACATGAAATACTTAAAATTTGATTACAAACTTTCCATTTACCTAATATTAACATTCATTCTTATGACTGTTGTTGGGACATTAACTCACGAACTAGGACATTATTCTGTTTCAAAACTATTAGGATATGAAGCAAGTATTAATTATCAAAGTTCGTCACACTGGGACAATGATTTAATTGAATACTTAAGTAACACTTATGAAAACTATTCATACGAACTTAAAAACAAACTAGACTTTCCTGGCAAATCAAAATATCTTAAAACAGCACAAAAATATCATGCAGATAATTTCTGGATAACACTTGGAGGTCCACTTCAAACAACACTAACAGGCACTATTGGTTTTTTTCTTTTACTTGTATATAGAAAAAAGCACATCACCTCTGATAAAGTTTCTTTGATTGGTTGGACTCTTATATTTATCTCATTATTTTGGTTAAGGCAAGTTGCTAATCTATTTGTGGCAGTAATATCATTTTTCAGAAATGGTCAAACTTATATTAGTGGAGACGAAATGGTTCTTGCTCGTCATTTAGACATCAATATTTGGTCTATTCAAATCATCACAGGGTTGATTGGTTTGGGCATTCTTATTCATATTTTACGTTTATTGCCAAAGACTAAAGTACTGACTTTTTTACTTTCAGGCCTTTCAGGTGGAATACTTGGATATTATTTGTGGTTGATCAAATTTGGACAATATATAATGCCTTAGATTGATAAAAACTGTAAATACGAAACGTATTGCGTTTATCTACCCCCAAAAAACGGTAAACAAATTTCAAAACAATAGTGAATCAAAAAAAATCCCGCTTTTATTCAAAGCGGGATTTTTTTTTAGAATTATGAAATTACTTCATCAGGATTACCTATCTTATTTTCAGGTTTTACCCATTCATCAAACTGTTCATTTGTTAGCAAACCTAGGTCGATAGCGGCTTGTCTTAACGTTGTATTTTCCCTTCGGTTGAAATTTAGTAAGGACTTGTTTTATAATGATAAGATTTTATTTTGAAAAAGAATTTCATATAGCTGAATTTTCATTTTTACATCCGCCAAAGGCGGTATGATAAATAACTCGCAAGATGAGAGGTAACCTAAAAAACTTATGACGCTCATCCTATTTTTTTAAAAAAGCACAAATGACTTAAAATAACCAATTTTGTGACAATCGTCATTTATTAATAATTATTGGCCTATTAGTTTTGTACTAACCAATTAATTAAAAATTTAAAAATGAAACAACAAATCTTAAAATCAGTAATGGCATTTATTGCCCTACCTGTCTTATTTTCATTATCATCTTGTGAAAAAGACAGTGACACAAAAAACACAACACCTGTAACCGAACTTGGGAAAGTAACAGTTAAAGGAAATATTTCAGGTGACTTAGATTTAAATAATGGCACATTGAGTGAGGGAATGGAAGGTGTCACAGTAACAGTAGTAATTAACAATCAAGACCTCATCAACAATTATACTGTATGGTATTGGGGCAATGTTGCCAATGGGTATAGAACCTATTCTGCAACGACAGACGCTTTAGGAAACTATTCTGTAGAAGTGGAAGCTGGCTCAAAACCATTAAATGCGACAGTATATACAGCCTATATTGTAAATGCGACTCAAAAAAATGAATTAGGGGTAAGTTCTCCCAAAACATTTTACAATTCGACAGGCAGTTCTATCAATTTAAATTTATTTAAAGGCCAGTCTTACACACAAAACTTTGAATACAGAAGTAACCTTACTCCAGAAGTTGGCATAATGAGTATTAAAGGTGATGTTAGATTTAGAAATGATTTATGTGTAGTTGGAGATGCTCAATATTCACAAGCACCAGCTAACACTAAATTACTAGTAGAATGGAATGACGATTGGGGAAGAAACAAACAAGTTACATTAAATGTAGACGCTAACGGCAAGTATGAATTTTCATGTGAATCCTATTCCAATAGCAAAGGTTTTTACATCAGAGGAGTTCAATTTAATGCAGACAGAAAAACCAATCCGGGGATGGGATGCACCCCAAGCAATTACACTTATACATTATTTGGAGGAGGCTCTTCTTATATTGCTGTTAATAAAGGTGAAATTGCTGTCAGAAATTATGATTTTCAATAAGCTAACTATCAACAATCTTAATTAATTAATACAATGAAAAAAATATTTTATACCTTAAGTTGTTTTGTCATAGGTCTGTATGCAATAAATGCAAATGGGCAACATGTGGAGAACAGCATTAAAAACAAAAAGGGCGTTGAAGTTCTTCCTCAGGCAGGAGATTGGTCATTTGGCATTTCTGCTAATCCATTTCTTGAGTTTGCTGGCAATATGATGAATAATAATTCATACAACAATGCACCATATTTTAATCCTACCTATACCCCCAACAACACCATTTTTAATAATATGGGAGGCAATAACATTTTCGTGAAATACGTTAAAAAACAAAATTTATTTTACAGAGGTCGTTTAATGGCGAACACGAGTCGTTATAGCCAAACAAATGCTGTAAGAAAAGACGTAACTAATCCTAACTTTTTTACACCCGAATTTGTTTATGATAAAAACATTTACAAATCATCTCAATTCCTCATTGGTTTTGGTTTTGAAAAAAGAAAAGGTTCTACTAGACTTCAAGGGTTTTATGGCGCAGAAGCAATAATCGGTTTAGCTCGCTCCTCACAATCTTATGAATATGGGAATCCAATGAACATCGATTTTCCTGCACCAAACACTTACAATTACGGCTATTCAATCTCTAGACCTATTGAATCAAAAAATGGAAGCAGTTTTGCATTTGGCATAAGAGGATTTTTAGGAGTTGAATATTTTATTGCACCAAAAGTATCTATTGGAGGAGAAATTGGATATTCATTAGGGATTCAAACCAACAGCAAAAAAGCAACTTATGTGGAGGAAAGATTTAATCCTGAAACTTTGAAGGCAGAACAAATTGTAACAGAATCATCTAGAAACAATGGACTTTCATACTCTGGGATGGGATTAGACAACACATCATCGACGCTTAATTTAAGTTTTTATTTTTAAGAGAAATTTTACCTAAATAAAAAAATCCCGCTTTTATTCAAAGCGGGATTTTTTTTTGATATTTTTTTTCACTTGGTTGGTATGTAGCATTTTCCTGTGGTTGGTCTGAAGCCAAGCCTTGTGTTGTAGCGACCAACCACTATACATGTCCCGTTCTCGCTCGCATCTTGCGAGTGATTTTTCATACCGCCTCTGGCGTTTTCACTTGGTTGGCCTGAAGAAAAGCCATGTGCGGCTGCGACCAACCACCATATCAAGAACGATTGTTTTTTTTCTCTTGTTTCTTATCCAGCACTTTTGATATGAAATCTAAACAAAATCCCCCATCCAATTTCCCCAAATAATCCATATAATTGTAGTACCAAAATGCAAAGGCAAGCTCAAATAAGGATGAAAAAGTTATCTACCTTTGGGAGTGCAATGAATACACGCTCATATGTAGCATCCATAAAGTATCGCTATGGCTTTAACACCCAAGAAAAAGGTGATGGTATTGCTATAGGTAACTCTCGAGAAGGATTTGATGGTCAATTTTGTTTAAGTTCTAGCATAACTTGGTATACGCTTGGTGATGATGGAGTAACTATAGTCGCTAAACTTATAGCAGGATCAGCTTCCCTTGAACTATGGAAATATTATGAATGCACACACAATAATTTTCCAATATACAAAAGTAATGGAGAATCAATTTTATACTTTGGTTTAAGATTTGCCAAAGATCATAATAGAGACAGGGCGCAAAACAAAGCAATAAGAACTGAAGATAAATTTAAAAATAAAAGTAAAAGAACAGGTGTGACAGGATAATATGATAAAGTATAAAATTATAACATTACTATTTGTTTTTATTTTAAGTTCAAGAGTAAAGGCACAAAAAATTATATATTTTGATACCCTTTTTGCTAATGCAAATTTTTACAAGAAAAATGAGGATATCAAAATTAAAACAAAGTTTTTTGATTTGTATCTTAAAACTAACGATACCAGTATAATATCATTTGAAATTAAAAACATAAGTGAAAATAAAATTGTTTTAGATACTAAAAGAATGTATTTGTTTAACAATGAGTTTCATTGTTTCATTACCGATGAATCTGATTCATTGTCAAGTGTAATTCTTTCTAAAAATCAAATTTATAAATCTAAAAATTATTTTTTTAATAAAAAAAATATAACTTATAATTTTTTTATAATTATTTCCGACTTTAAAAATCAGGCTTACTTTAATAGTGAAGAGTTTTTATTATATATTAATATTAATGAAAAAAATAAAAAGAACATAAGAAAAACGATAAAAAGAAAATTGTAAAACTGATTTCCCTTGGTATAAAGTTTTTGGGGAAGCCTACAAGTTGCCCTTTTGGGAGTGGTTGGTGCCCAAACGCTCATTCATGGCGCAACACCAACCACAGGAAAAAAACTATTAATAACGCCTGAGTCGGTTTACACACTCACTCGCAAGATACGAGCGAGAACGGTGAAAATAAAAAACGATTTCAAAAAAACGGTAAACAAATTTCAAAACAATAGTGAATCAAAAAAAAACCCTCTTTTATTCAAAGCGGGATTTTTTATTGATATTTTTTTTTAGAATTATGAAATTACTTCATCAGGATTACCAATCATATTTTCGGGTTTTACCCATTCATCAAACTGTTCATTTGTTAGCAATCCAAGGCCGATAGCGGCTTGTCTTAAAGTAGTATTTTCTTTGTGTGCTTTTTTAGCGATTTTAGCCGCATTCTCATACCCAATGTGCGTATTTAATGCGGTAACTAACATCAATGAATTTTCTAATTTATTTTTAATTTCAGCCAAATTAGGTTCTATACCACTGGCACAATTTATATCAAAACTCAAAGCTGCTTCTCCCAATAAACGTGCTGATTGTAATACATTGGATGCTATAAGCGGTTTGAAAACATTCAATTCAAAATGACCATTTGAACCTCCTATTGTAACTGCAACATCGTTACCCATTACTTGGGCACACACCATTGTTAATGCTTCACATTGTGTTGGATTTACCTTACCTGGCATGATACTACTTCCTGGCTCATTGTCTGGAATTAAAATTTCACCTATTCCACTTCTTGGACCACTGCTTAACATTCTAATGTCATTCCCAATTTTCATTAAACTTACCGCCACTCTTTTCAGGGAACCATGTAGTTCAACCATTGCATCGTGAGCTGCTAAAGCCTCAAATTTGTTTGGCGCAGAAACAATAGGCAATCCAGACAATTCAGCAATCGTTTTGGCCACCAATTCTGAGTAACCTTTAGGAGTATTAATTCCTGTTCCAACGGCTGTTCCACCCAATGCAATTTCGCTTGCAGGCACCAAACTTCTGTTGATAGCGTCAACACCATTTTTCAATTGTTGAACATAGCCCGAAAATTCTTGCCCAAGAGTTACAGGCGTTGCGTCCATAAAATGGGTTCTTCCTATTTTAATGATATTTTTAAAGCCTCTTGACTTGTGTTTTAAGGTCGTTTTAAGCGATTGAATTCCCGGAATGGTATAATCTATTACTTGCTTGTAGGCAGCAATACTCATGGCAGTTGGGAAAGTATCATTGCTACTTTGCGACTTATTTACATCATCGTTAGGATGCAACACTTTGTTTTCATCCAACAAAGAACCACCATTGATAACGTGTGCACGGTTGGCAATAACCTCATTCACGTTCATATTACTTTGAGTTCCACTTCCTGTTTGCCATATTACCAAAGGAAACTGATCGTCTAATTTACCTTCTAATATCTCATCACAAACTGAGCAAATTAAATCACACTTAGTAAGAGATAAAACCCCTAATTTATTATTAGTAATAGCTGCGGCTTTTTTCAAAATAGCAAAAGCTCTTATTATTTCAATTGGCATTTTTTGGTTACCAATTTTAAAATTCTCTAACGAACGTTGTGTTTGTGCTCCCCAATACACATGCGATGGTACTTTAACCTCTCCCATTGTGTCTTTTTCAATTCTGAAATCTGTATTTGACATATCTGAATAAACTTTTTATATGGCTACAAACTTACGTTTTTTATCTATTTAACAGACAAAAAAGTGCTAAAATTTTACAAAAACAACAAGAAACATGGCGCTTAACATAAAACCTTTAGGAAAAATAAAAACACATATTTCGATCTTAGAAAAGCGCCTTTTAAAAATCTAATTTCAAAAAAAAGCCCAACTTTAAAGAAGTTGGGCTTTGATAATCAAAAGAAAAAAAACTACAATTTTATAAAATTACCAATAAACAATGAGTCAGATTGAGAAACTTTTAAAGAGTAAGTACCTTGGGCTAATTGATCAATAGAAATAGTTCCATTGTTCATAGTGCCTTTTAAAACAGTAGCACCATACATGTTTACAATTTCGAAATTATCATTACTAAATCCACCGATGCTCAAAGTAGCATTAGCAGGATTAGGGAATACATTGATTTGTTTGATTGCCAAAGAATTAACATTAGTAGCAGCAGGCACTAACACTTTGTTAATAACGTGAACAACACCATTGTCAGCAACAACATCAGCAGTTGTTACATCTGCATCATTTATTTTAACACTTGGGCTTACAGTTACAGTTAAGGTTTTGTTGTTTAACGCCGTTACAGGACCTGCGGTTAACTCAGTAGAAAGAACATCGTCACCTAGAACGTGGTACAACAACACATCTGTTAAATTAGGCAAAGCTAAGATACCATTTAAGTCAGTATTTAAAGCCGTTGCTAAATTATTGAAAGCAGTATTAGTTGGCGCAAAAACAGTGTAAGTTGCAAAAGGATCCGTTAAAGCAGGCAATAATTCAGCTTTTACAACAGCAGCAGTTAAAGTAGAGAAATTAGTTTGGTCACCCAAAGCGATATCAACAACAGTTTCAGCTGGCAAAACAACTGCATTTAATACGTGAACAATTCCGTTTTCTGCAGAAACATTGGCTGTAGTTACCATGGCTTGATTCACATAAACACTTCCATTAGAAGTTTTGGTTAATTTAAGTGTATTTTCATTATTTACAGGCGTAACTATTTGACCGTTTGTGATATTTGCACTTGCAACTTCAGTAGCCAAAACGTGGTAAGTTAAAATATCAGCCAATTCAGGAGAGTTAAGAAGTTCATCTGCTGTAAGATCAAGAGCATCTAAAGCATTTACAAATGCAGTATTAGTTGGCGCAAAAACAGTTAGTTTTGCAAATGGATTGGTTAATACAGGCAATAATTCCGCTTTTACAACAGCAGTTGTTAAGATAGAAAAATTAGTTTGGTCGTCCAATGCGATGTCAACAACAGTTTCATTAGGCAATACAACTGCATTCAATACGTGAACTAAACCATTGTCAGCAGCTACGTTGGCAGCAGTAACTTTTGCTTGATTGACAAATACGTCACCTGTTGAAGTTTTAGTTAGTTTTAAAGTATTATCAGAGTTAAGAGGCGTAACAACTTGACCATTTTTGATACTGTCGCTTAAAACAGAAGTTCCCAAAACGTGGTAAGTTAAAATATCCGCTAAAGCTGGAGAATTCAATAAATCATTGGCTGAGATACCCAAAGAAGTAAGTGCATTAGCAAAAGCCGTGTTGGTTGGGGCAAATACGGTTAGTTTAGACAACGGGTTAGTTAGGGCAGGTAATAATTCTGCTTTTACAACCGCGCTGGTTAAAATAGAAAAATTGGTTTGGTCACCCAAAGCGATATCCACTACAGTTGTACTTGGCAACAAAACAGCGTCCAAAACATGAACAATTCCGTTGTCAGTGTTTAAGTTAGCAGTAGAAACAGAGGCGTGATTAATAAACACACTACCGGTTGTTGTTTTTGTTAACTTAAGAGTGTTATCATTATTCAAAGGTGTAACGATTTGACCGTTTTGGATACTATCGCTAGGAACAGTAATACCTAAAACGTGATACAATAAAACGTCAGTTAAGTTAGAAAGGGCTAAAATACCTGGGATATCGGTATTTAGGGCAGCCGCTAAATTATCAAAAGCAGCATTTGTTGGCGCAAAAACGGTTAGGTTTGCATTGGGATCACGGAGAGCAGACTGAAGATTTTGTTGGTCAATAGCCGCTTTAAGATAGGTGTGATTAGCACTGGTTGCAATGACATCGTCGTATACATTGGTTTGTGCACTTAGGTTAGCTGTAAAGAAAACAGCAAGGATTAAAAAAACTTGTTTAGTTTTTTTGATTAGGTTTTTTTTGGTTTTTTTAATAATCATATTTTGTATATATTAATGGTATTTATGTCACGATTAAATACAATCGTTTGTTTAATTTTGTTTCAACAAAAATTAAAATTTGACACAACTTTTTTACAAATAACTGAAATTCATTTACTTAAAGTTTAAACAAAAAAATTCAAATGACATTAACATGACATTACGGTGACATTACGGTGATGTTAAAATGACAAAATAGGGCACATTAAGTAATCAATTCATGTTATATAAATTAATTATTCTTTAATCAATTATTCTAAAACGGGGTAAAACATTAAACAGTTTTTAAAAAAACAGCTTAAATGTTCTGTTAACTTTGATGACTAAAACATTGACATTTTTTTTGTAAGTTTGCCCATATAGTATGACGTGGTTATATCCTCAATTTTTGTGGGCATTGTTTTTATTGGCTATTCCAATTATTATTCATTTGTTTAACTTTAGACGTTACAAAAAAATACTATTTACCAATCTTAAATTTCTAAAACAAGTCAGTTCTGAAACTAAAAGCGGAAGTCAACTGAGACGTTATTTGATACTGTCTGCACGTTTGTTAGCACTTACTTTCTTAATATTTGCTTTTGCGCAACCTATACTTATCAAGAACAAAGTGAGCGAGAGTGGTAGTTTTATCAGCATTATTATTGACAATAGTTTTAGCATGAATCAAACTGGTGCTGAGGGTTTGATGTTTGAAGCTGCAAAAAACAGAGCACGTATCATTGTGGAGCAAAGCAATAAACTTGATAGAATACAATTTATTACTAGTAATCAAGACCCTGCATTGCTGCACTTTGTAAACAAGGAAGATGCTTTAGAGGCGCTCGACAAAATAAGTCCACAGTCGCAAAGTTTCCCTCTGAGCGATTTACTTAAACTCCAAAATAGACTTGTAAATCAAGAAAATGGCGACAAAAGGAGTTATGTAATTTCCGACTTCCAAAAAAGCAAAAATTATGTTACCGAAAGGCATTTGGACAGCAGTATTGTTTGTCAATTCATTAAAGTAAATGGGCCTATTGTTGACAATTTATCTATTGACACTTGCTGGTTAAGCTCCCCTGTTATTCAAAAAAATGAAACTATTTTATTGAACGTCCAAATCAGCAATTATTCTGACAATGATTATGAAGATTTAAACTTAGAATTAATGATAAATGGGCAACCAAAGGGAATTTCTAATTTTAACATTTCATCGTTTGACAAAAGCACAACAACCATTCAATTTACGCTTGAAAACAGCGGTTTACACACCTGCGAACTAAAACTTGGGGGTGATTTAATTCCTACCGACGACCAATTATTTTTTAATTTTTACATCAAAGAACAGCATCAAATCGTATGTATTTCTGAAACCATCAACCCATTTGTTGACGCTATTTTTCAGGACAATCCGGGTTTTGCAATACAGCACAACACCTATAGCAATATCAATTACAGCAATTTCAAAAACAGTTCACTTATTGTCATCAATGAACCCAAAGAAATGATGTCAGGCTTGCTAAGCGAGTTAGACCAATACCTAAAAAACGGAGGCAATGTGGTTATTTTTCCGCATGCTTCAGAACCTTATGGTGGTTTAAAAAACACACTTTCAACTTATGGCGTTAACATTGGCGAAAAAGCAATAGAAACCCCTTTAAAAATGAAACAATTGGATGAGCTGCATCCTATCATCAAAGACATTTTTGAGAAAAAAAACAAGCAGCCCGATTATCCCATCACACAAAAGAAATATCCATTGCAGATACAACAAGGCATTACGATAGCTTCTTTGGAAGACGGTTCCATTTTCCTTCAGGATATTCCTGTAAAAAAAGGACATTTATTTGTATTTTCGGTTCCACTGAACGCAACCTATTCAAATTTACAAAACCATGCATTGTTTGTGCCTTTGATGATAAAAATGGGACTGTTAAATCAGTTAAAATCGAGCCTTTACCATCAAATTGGGCAAATGGAGCCTATTTCAACGGGATTGCCCTATCAGTCGGACAAAGATTTAGTATTGGTAAATCCCAAAGAGCAAATTGTTCCGGGGATTTTAAACAAGGACAATGAGTTGTATTTAACCGACTTATACGAACTAACTCAAGCTGGACATTACCAATTAAAGAACAAAAACAGTGACAGCATTCGCGCTTATTTATCCTTTAATTACGACCGAAGTGAGAGCGACACCAGAACCATTGAATCCAATGAAATGGAAACATTTTGCAAAGACAACAACATAGAATATATCGACCAAACTGTAGAATCATTCAACTCCAATTTTAAAAATATTAAAAAGGGACAACAACTTTGGAAATGGTGTATTACTTTTGTTTTGTTATTTTTATTAATTGAAATACTTTTGATTCGTTTTTTTAAACCACATGCAAAGCTATCTGCTTAAAAATATTACAGTTGCCGACATACACTCTCCTTTCAACGGACAGACGGGCGACTTGGCTGTCATTGATGGCAAAATCAGTGATTTCGGACAGGCAATTGATGAACAACAATTTGAAAAAGTTTATGATTTTTCGGAATGTATCATCACCTCTTCCTTTGTTGATTTAAGATGCAACAGCACTGAACCCGGCTATGAACACCGCGACACATTTGAGTCTTTAAACAAAACCGCTTTAGCAGGTGGATTTTCGCACCTTTGTTTATTACCCAACTCGAACCCTCCAAGAAACACCAAGTCAGACATTGAATTTGTAATGAACCAAGTCAACAAATTCCCTGTTCGTTTTTTACCATTGGGCACCATTACCCAAAACATGCAATCAGAAGATTTATCGGAGATGTATGACATGAAAAAAAGTGGTGCCATAGCCTTTTCAAACAGCAATAATCCGATTGAAAACAGTGGAACTATGAGTAAGGCTATTTTATACAGCAAAAACTTTAACGGTTTAATTTATAGTTTTTGCGTTTCAAAACAATTGTCAAAAGGCGCTTATGTTTCAGAAGGCACTATTGCATTAAGTTTAGGACTAAAAGGCATCCCTCAACATGCTGAATATTTAATGGTTCAGCGAGAAATAGAACTTGCCGATTACCACCAACACCGTGTTCATATTTCGAAAATATCAACAGAACGTTCTGTTGAACTTATCCGTCAAGCCAAACTACAAGGGATAAAAGTAACTTGTGATGTGGCGGTTATGAATTTAGCCTTAACCGATGAAGCCATTTCAGACTTTGACAGCAACTTAAAACTGACACCACCACTGAGACATGCTAATGATGTTAGGGCATTGTGGGAAGGCCTTTATGACGGTACTATAAATGCAATATGCACCGACCATTATCCATTGGAAATCGAGAAAAAAGCACTTGAGTTTGAATATGCTTCTTTTGGTGCTATTACCTTACAAATGGCTTTAGGTATTGCGATAGAAGGCAGAAACAGATTTTTCCCTCAAATGAGTGATGAACAACTCTTTGAGAAGCTAAACTTCAATCCTAGTAACCTATTAAACATTGAATTACCTTGTATAGAGGTCAATCAAGAGGCTTCATTTGTCATTATAAATCCGCACAAGCAAACCATCATTGACCGCAAAAACAATCAATCTTTGTCTTGGAACAGCTATTACTTAAACAAGCCACTTTCATACTTTATAGAAGGGACTTGCATTAAAAATCAAATATACTTTAACAAACAATAATGGACAACACAACAATTGTAGATTTAGCTACACCAAATCAACCTAATAAAAAGGCAATTTATAACCATGCATTTAAATTTGCCTTAATTGGACTATTTTTACACATTATAGTAACGGTAATCAATCAGTTTGTCAATGACTCTGAATTAGAAAACGGAAAAATCATTAGTTTATTAATTGGCTTATTGTCTATTGCCATATCAACTATGATTATGCAATCTTTACTCAAAAGCTACAGAACACAATTTTTAGATGGATGGATGAGTTTTAAACAAAGCTTTAATTTAGGATTCAAATACACCCTCATTCTTTCTGTTTTTGTTACTCTTTTTACAGTTATTTATTTCAACTTCGTAATAGATTATGACGTTGTAATGTCAGAGCAGTTGGACAAAGTAATAGCAGACTTAAAAAAACAAAAAATGAGTGATGAACAAATTGCTAAAACTATAGAAATTAGTAAAAAATTCATGACCCTAAACAGCATTGTTATTATTGGATTTTTCTCAAATGTAATTATCCAAACAATTATTAACCTGATACTTTCAGCCATCCTTAAAAAAGAAATCAAGCATGACTAATTTGTCTATAATTATTCCTTTGCTCAACGAAGCAGAGTCTTTACCTGAGTTGTATCAATGGATAAAGAAAGTAGTTGACCACCATCAATTGACCTATGAAGTCATTTTTATTGATGATGGAAGCACTGACAATAGTTGGGAAATTATCCAACAATTAAGCAGTGAAAACAAGGCAGTAAAAGGCATCCGTTTCAGACGCAACTTTGGAAAATCTGCCGCATTAAACAGTGGTTTTGAAGCCTCAAATGGCGAGGTTATCATTACGATGGACGCCGATTTACAAGACAGTCCCGATGAAATCCCTGAATTATACCGCTTAATAAAAACCGAAGGATATGACCTCATATCTGGTTGGAAAAAAAAGCGTTACGACCCTTTTACCAAAACGATTCCAACCAAACTTTTCAATTGGGCAACCAGAAAAATGAGTGGCATCCATTTGAATGACTTCAACTGCGGATTGAAAGCATACAGCCATTTGGTGGTTAAAAACATAGAAGTATATGGTGAAATGCACCGTTATATACCTGTTATTGCCAAATCGGAAGGATTTGAAAAAATTGGCGAAAAAGTGGTAGAACACAGAGCCAGAAAATATGGCACTACTAAATTTGGGTTGAACCGATTTGTAAATGGATTGCTCGACTTATTGAGTATTTTCTTTATGGGTAAATTCGGCAAAAAACCGATGCACTTTTTTGGCTTGTATGGCTTATTGAGTTTTATAGTTGGTTTTTTAATAGCCTTTTATTTATTGGTTAACAAACTGATTCATATTATCATCAATGAAAGAGCGGCTTTAGTGACAAGCTCTCCATTGTTTTACATTGGATTAATGTTTATGGTTTTGGGCACACAGTTATTTTTAGCTGGCTTTTTAGGTGAATTAGTAAGCAGAAATAGCGGAGACAGAAACAAGTATTCTATCTCAGAAAAAACCAATTTATAAGACATGAGAATTGTAATAGTTGGTCCCGGATGGCCACTCAGAGGCGGTTTGAGCACATATAATGAAAGATTGTGCAAAGCATTCAAAGACCAAGGCCATGAGTGTGAAATACTGAGTTTCAAATTACAATACCCTTCCGTATTATTTCCAGGCAAAACACAGTATTCCAGCGACCCTGCTCCTGAAAATACATCGATAAACAGCGCCATGAATTCCATAAATCCATTGAATTGGATTAATGTAGGATTGAAATACAAAAAATCAGCTCCCGACTTGGTTGTTTTCCGTTATTGGATGCCTTTTATGGCGCCTGTTTTGGGAACTATTGCGCGTATTATTAAGTCGAACAAGACAAGCAAAGTTGTTGCCATTGCTGACAATATTCACCCACACGAAAAACATTTTTACGACCGTGTTTTTACCAACTATTTCGTAAAAAGTATGGATGGATTCATCACCATGAGTCAGTCTGTTTTGAACGATTTGAAAGTATTAATCCCTGAGAAACCATCGCAATTTATCCCTCACCCTATGTACGATAACTTTGGGGAAATGATTGATAAAAAAGAGGCGAAATTAGCTTTAAACCTTGACCCCAACTTCCATTATTTGTTGTTTTTTGGGTTTATAAGAGCCTATAAAGGGCTCGATTTACTATTGAAATCCTTTGCCAAAAGCGGATTGAAAGACAAGAATGTAAAGTTAATTATTGCAGGAGAGTTTTACGAAGACAGTCAGCCATATTTTGATTTAATGAAAACATTAAACATAGAAGAAGCTATTGTTAAGCATCACGAATTTATCCCTAACTCAGAAGTATCCAAGTATTTTTGCGCCTCAGACATGGTGGTGCAAACCTACCATTCTGCGACCCAAAGTGGGGTAACACAAATTGCTTATCACTTTAACAAACCGATGTTGGTAACAGATGTAGGAGGCTTAGCGGAAACAGTCCCTAATGGCGTAGTTGGTTATGTTACCAGTAAAAAAGAAGAAGACATTGCTGCTGCATTAAACGACTTTTACGAACAGCAAAGAGAAGAAACCTTCTCGAAAAATGCCGAAGCTCATAAAGCCGTTTTCTCTTGGGAAAATATTTGCAATGCTTTGATTGAGGTATCGAAGTAAAAAGCAACCCCTTAAGTTTTACTAAAACTTAACATCAAGTGACCTTTAAGTTGATGTTTGAATCTTAAAATTGCGTAAACTCTTATTGCCATTTATGTTCAGACTTTTACTCTATTTTATCTTATTCATTACTTTACACTTACTCATTTGGTCGTGCAATACAACAACTCCCCAAAACAATGAGGAAGGTTACGCTTTAGCAGAAAGATATTGCCAAGGATGTCATCAACTTCCACAACCTGGACATTTTAGTAAAGCCATGTGGGAACAACATGTAATGCCTAAAATGGGTCACTTTTTAGGCATTTACAAATCGGAAGAAGAAAGACTTTCTCTGTTTGAAAACAATGAGGGGGATTCATTCTTAATTCAAAAAAATATTTACCCATCAAAACCTGTTATCAGCAGTGAAGATTGGCAAAAAATAAAGCAGTATTTTATTGAAAATGCGCCCGAAGAATTAAAAACCACACCTTTGGCTTTAGAAAAAAACAATCCTTTTTTCAATGCCATCATTCCGCCTAACGTTTTTTCGCCCCCATCCACTACCCTGCTCAAATTCAAAAAAAATGGTGGAATTTACTTTGGAGATGCCAATAAACAGCAATTTATTGAATTGAACCCCGATTTTAGCATCAAACGTGCTATAGAGGTTGAAGAAGGTGCCGTTTGTGTTAATGAAACAGAGACCGAACAATACGTTACTTTTATGGGACAGTTTGCCCCTACGGATAATCCCAAAGGCATGATTATGTCGCTTCCCAAAAATGGAATTGAGGGCGCTACAATACTTATTGACCAACTAAGAAGACCTGTCCATACAAGTGTGTCAGACATTGATGGCGACGGTTTGCCTGACCTAGTGGTTTGTGAATTTGGCAAATTTACAGGATGCTTGTCGTGGTTTAAAAACTTAGGCAATGGCAAATACAAGAAACAAGTGTTATGGGACAAACCGGGCGCAACTAAGGCTTACATTGAAGACATGAACAACGATGGCAAACAAGACATTGTTGCACTATTTGCGCAAGCCGACGAGGGAATTGACATTTATTACAACCAAGGAAATGGTCAGTTTAAAAGAGAAAGAGTTCTTCAATTTCCGCCTTCTTATGGCTCGTCGTCCTTACAAATCCAAGACTTGAACAACGATGGCAAAAAAGACCTTATTTACACCGCGGGAGACAATGCCGATTTTTTACCCATATTAAAACCATATCACGGTATTTATCTTTATGAAAACGAAGGAAACAATGTCTTTAAAAACCGATTATTTCTTCCCTTAAATGGCGCATACTCGGCATTTGTTCACGACTTTGACAATGACGGTCATAAGGACATTGCCGCAATCTCATTTTTCCCTGATTGGCAACATCAATTGGAACAAGGATTTGTATTTTACAAAAATTTAGGCGGTAATTTTTACGATGCTAAAAACTTCAAAGCCTATTCCATAGACAAAGTAAACAAAGGGAGATGGATATTAATGGATTGTGGCGACTATGACAATGATGGCGACATGGACATCTGTTTGGGTTCATTGATTATGGAAGTTGTGCCCAAAATAGGCATAGAAGAACAGTGGATAAAAGAGGGAATTCCCTTTTTGATTTTGGAGAATAAATTAAAGTAAACTCTTAAAAGACAAGAGAAGATTTATTTACAATTCCCCTCTTCTTGCAATTAAGTCTTCTTTGATTTTTTTAGCCTTTTCTTCATCTAAATTGTATTTCCACATAATAATTATTGCGATAGCTGCTGTAACCGAAGGAATCGTTATATCTGCAATTCTTAAATAGTACATAGTTTCGGCGGATTGTGAAGCTGCACCACCATCAAAACCAATTAATTTTAACACCAATCCGCTTAGAACCAAAGCAAGTGCTTGACCTAACTTAACCATCCACCAATAAATAGCACCGAAGGTTCCTTCTTTTCTTGGCATACCATTTTCAAGCTCATCCAAATCACAAACATCTGCTGTCATACTCATCATTAACGTAAACAATCCACCCAAGCCAAAAGCAATAAACGGGATGGGTAAAAATATTAACCAAGGCATTTCATTTGAGGTATTGATAGAAAACCAAGACATATTTAAATCGGCAAGTGTTGGATTTATCAAATCAAAAAATGAGCCTACTGCATTAGTCATTTTTCGAGACAAGCCTGTTTGATTGAATTGCGAATTTAATGCAGTATTAAACCCAAACCACTTAAGAATATAACCAACAATTGAAATAGCCGTTGAAATGATAAATGCATTTTTTTTACCCCATTTTTTTGACATCCAAGTAATAATAGGAATAACCAAAAAAGCTGTTAAAAGAGCAGAAATAGTTGAAAACCAAGCAGGCCAAGTTCCTGCTGCGGCATAGCTCCCGTTGTACATATAAAACACTATAATAAACACACTAAATGCCGCTACAATTTGAAATCCATTAAATATCAAGAAAGTAGCACCACACAATTTCATAAATGGCTTGTTTTTGGAGACTTGCTTCATTGAGATAAATAAGTCTTTTACGTTGGACCCAACTGTTTTTAGACTAATTTTCTTTCTATTTTCCATGTTTTGAGAGTCTATCCCTTTACAAAAGAATGCAGGCAATATACCCAAAACTATACAAGCGGCACCTACATAAAACGACAATTGATTTACCCCTTCAGCTTGGGTTGCAAATATTTTAGGATCCGCAATAATCACCCAAAACCAAGGGACTATCATCCAAGCCAACTGACCAATCGTTTGGGAGAATCCCATTAATTTTGTTCTTTCATTGTAATCCGATGTCATTTCATAACCAAGACCAACAAGAGGGGTTGCATAAATGGTATTGCCGGTTAAAAAAACAATTGAGAAAATTAAAAAATACCAAAAGTTATACATTTGAGAATTTTCAGGACTTAGCTGCCACAATAGAATATAGAAAATACCACTAAGGATAGCGCCAATAAAAATATAAGGCCTTCTTCTTCCCCATTTAGACTTTGTATTATCCGATATAAAACCCATAATTGGGTCGGTTAATGCATCATAAATCCTTGGCAAACCACCTAACAAACCTGCAAGAAACGGATCCATACCAAAGGCTGTTAAAAGAAAGAAGCTAAATACACCTAATGCCCCAGGCAATAAATTGAGGACTAAGTGACCCGACCCAAATGAAATTTTTTGAATAAAGGGCACTTTTTCTCTGCTATTTGATGGTAAAACTGACATGATTGATGGTTTAATATAAGACTATTTATGATTATTTATAAGTATTGTTTGAATGGCATGGGGATTTATGGTCCATGTTTGGAATTTGTTATTTAGTTTTAATTTAATAGTAACAGCCTCATAGATTGGATTAAACACAGCAACAGCAATAGTTCCATCCGGATTTTTTACAGCAGTTGCATGAAGATACTTTTGATCAATATCACATTTAATTTTCAAAGCGCCGGGCCTCATAAATCTACTAAAATGTGTCATTACATAATACAAGGGAGTGTAATAAACTTCATCTTTTTCGGCATCAACTATAACGGGGGCAACGCACCAATTTTTAAACCAATTGGGACCACCTTGTTTGTTTAACACCATATTCCAATCCACCCAACCATTCACATAATTATTTAAACACCCTATAATATCTATGGCATACCTGTTGACAGGTGCATATTTAGGATGCAAGTATTTGTCTTTTTCACTCGCCCAATCCCAACCCCAATCCGTTGCCTCCATTTCCCAATACCATTGGTCATTGCGCCATTTGGGTACTTCTGAATCCACACAACCTTCGGTTTCTATCAGTAATTTATTTGGGGCTTTATGGTGCGCATAAGACAAGGCTTCCGGAAAAACCTCATAAGTACTCTCATACCAATGGAAAGCTGTTCCTGCAAAATATTTCGAAGATTTATCACTTCTGAACATCTCATCCACCCATTCTTTTATTCCAGCTCTATTTTGGTCATAACCTAAAACCTTAACATCGCCCCAACCGTCTTTTTCAAGCTTGGGACCCAAATGATTTTCAACAAAATCTGTCATTTCTTTAGGTGTAAAATGGGTGCTTTCCCAATTACTTCCATTCCCATGGGGTTCATTAATAGCCGTAAGCCCCCAAATATCAATTCCTTTCCCTTTATAAGCCTCCAAGTACTTAGAGAAATACAAGGCAAACACATCGTAATATTGAGGTAATAATTTCCCTCCCACATAGTGATTATTGTCTTTCATCCAAGGTGGTGCAGTCCATGGTGAAGCAATAATTTTAAACCCTTCTTTCGATATTTTTTTAGCCTCCAATATCATTGGGATTAAATCATCAACATCATCTTCAATTGTAAAACCTTTCAAATCCAAATCGTTTTCAAGTTTGGCATAAGTGTAATTAGAATTTGAAAAATCGCAGGATGCCATGTGTGTTCTGCTTAACGAATATTTAGCACCATTATCCCCAAAATAGGCTTGTAATAATTCTTCTCTTTTTTCTTTACTTAATTGATTGAGCAGTGAGGCTGAGGCTTCGGTAAATGAACCGCCAAAGCCAACAATAGTTTGGAAGGTCACCTCTGTGTCAATTGACATATTTACTACTTTTTCAGCTGTTTTAAAATCAGAAACCAGAGTTAGTGCATTTCCGCTTTTGGAGGTTTCATAAACTTCAATTTTCATATTATCATTTGTGCACTGAACAAAAGCCATACAAGCAATGACAAGCAAAAACTTGTTATAGTATGATATGTTTGGCAAAATATTCATTTATTATTGTTTTAATTTGGCGGGAAGTTCTACTATTTCCATCAATGCTTCTTTATTCCCTTTGTATGTTTTTTCAATTAAGTTTCCATCTCTTGTTAAACCCTTAAAAACACCTTTATCTACCATATTCCAAAGTGCATATTTGGCATTTCCATTGACCGTAAATAACCCAAAATGATTTTCGGAACCAGCAGTATTATTAGCATCTTTCCAATTTTCATCAAATGCTTCAAAATAAAAACAAGTCATTTTTTCTTTATTGGTCCATTCACGAATAAGTTGATAATATTTAGCCGATTTGTATTCATCACATGCCTTTGTACCATTGCTTCCATATAGATCATTAGAATTGGTTGACCAACCCGTTTCTCCTATATGTATTGGTTTGTTTACGCCAATGGATTTCATATACTTATAAACTCCAAGATATTGCCTTTTGGCATAATTCAATGTTCTTTTCATCATAGAATCTATTTGAACTTCTTTTGTCAAATGATTTTCTTTTGGCAATGTTCCCCAGAAACTAGGATTATAATAGGTGTCATGCATTGGATAAGTATGAATAGAAATAAAATCAACGGCCTGATAAAGTTTTTTTAAATCATCGACATGATATGAAGAATCGCCGCCACCCCATGACGCGAAATTATCTGAAGATGTAATCCATAAATCCCTGTCTAATTGATTTTTTTTCTTCAACAATTGAAGATAATTCACCCATTTATAAATCACACTTGGTTGAACATAGTAATTAGTTGCCCACTTTACCATTGCTTCATTTCCAACCGCTATTATTTTAACTATGTCAGGATATTGTTTGGCCAATTCTACTGCTTTTTTTATCTCTGCGGCATTAGCTTTCTCATTTTCCTTGTCATGATTAGGTTCTTTTTGTGTCCATGCATTTTCACATTCAATCCAAACTCCTAGCATCACATACATTTCAAAATTCGAATTTTCCGAACGCAACTGAGAGATAGCCTGCAATATCGTTTCTATTTCCTTGTAATGGGTGTTATAGGTTCGCAGCAATTTAACTCCCATTGCATTCAAAATCCGCATATCCTCTGTTATTTGAGATAAAGTAGTCTGTGAATCTCGGGTGTTTTTTCTATACCCACCATAGCAAATTGCTTGGTAATTCGTATCGCCTAAAATCTGAAAAGCAGTTTTACTAAGGGGTTTATTCCAAATATTCCCTTTTACTGAATTGTTATTATTACAGGCAATTAGAACAAGCGAAAGTATGCACAAAAGACGATATAATTGACTGAAATTAAACATCCTATTACTTCAGAATAGACCCATTGATATAAACTGTAATTTTAGAAACTGTACCCGTTCTTTTAAATATTTGCTGACTTATTTCTTCATTTAAGCACAATGAATTATTCCTTAAAACAGTGCCATCTCTTTTTTCAATTTCAAGATAATTATCATTTGACAATCTATAAACAATAGGAATTTGGCAAAACGTAAAACACAAGGATCCAATTTCAGGCATTAATGTTTTGTGTTCCATGTCAACAGTTACGTAATGAAATTGTCGATTTTGAGTTATAAATTCATTTTTTCGCAACAAGCAAGGGTTAAAATACAAACACCCTTTAGAGACAAAAACGCCTAATTCCCCAAATCGACTCAGAATATCTTCTTTTACTTGACCAGTCATTCCGGGCTGTTGTGCCCCTTTATTACTTGGAGTATGCGAATAGGGGTCGGTTGGGAATGCCCCATAAACGGAGGGCGATTTATGCACGCCAACACCTTCATTTATTTCGTAGTAATGCTTCAACAATCCCCCTACAAGTTCAGGACTCTCTTGCACTTCTATTGCTTGAATACACATTTCTTGGACTGCTAATTGCAACTTAGAAACCATGTGCCAATAAATAGAACCTAAACCTTCGTATCCATAAAAAGTACCTGAGCGACCAGTAAATGACTTGTGATTAAATACAGATTCAAAAATTTCTAAGAGTAGCTTCTTTTCACTTTGAATAAATGAAGCATATTTAGAATGGCTTAACAAATCAATAGCATTACTCAGGTCATTTGAATTTTTAAAATTCCCATTAAATCGACATTCCCCTTTTAAATCTTGTTCTATAATTGATTTATTTCCGTCATTAAGCATGAGTGAAAGAAGCTGAGATTGTTTAACTAATTCACTAGGAATTCTATTTTTATCTAAAAACTTTGGAAGTTGCTTATTAGGATAGAGCAAATAGCTGTATTGATCTTCTCTAAATAGGGCACTATTTTTCATACTATCCAATAATTTAAGGGCACTTTCAGGAGACAAATAACCGGAGCTTAAAACGGCTACTTGACCTTCAAGCATTTCACTTAAATAGGTGATTGAAATTTCATTTTCGCTCTTCAGGGTCATTAAATTGTAGGAGTGATACATGTTATCCTCACGCTTATTGGCCTTAATAGTATGTTCAATAAACTGAAGACTTACCTTAACAAAACTTTTAAGTCTTCGGTATGAAATAGTTCTTTTTTCGCCCCAAAAAGTATGTTTATAGATATGTTCACGGTAATCGCTTCCTGCTTGTCCTAAGCTATCAAGAATTGCTTTACGTTGACTGTCGTTTATTCCTGAATTTAACAAAGCTAAGTTGTCTTCGAATGTGGCATGAATTTTTTTAAAGAAAATGATTAACTCATTCGACAATTCTATACGTTCTTCAGTTGTTTGTTCAATTAGTTTTTCGAAGAATTCAAGGAACCTTCTGAGGTAATACAATGTTACCATAGAAACTCCATTTCCAACCAAAGCATTATTGGCATCGTTCCATTCTGGTCTTTGGGTATTCATCCAAATACCGCCTTCGGGAATAAAATTGGAAAGTTTAGATAAAATTGTTGCCAATATTTTTTCAATAAAATTGACATTATAGATTTTATCATTTTGCGCAAAAAGCAAAGCAGCATCTGAACCAATTAAATCACGATTTTCTCTAATCTCCTCATCCAACTTTTTGTCAAATTCAATTGTATCTTTCGCATTTCTTAAAATCGCCTGATAATTTTTAATTTTATAGGGGACATTGGCATAAACAAATAAGTTTTCACTGAATTCGCTACTCAATTGACCTGGATAGTATTTCTCATTCATTTCCAACAATTTGAGTAAATAGATAATCTGATGATCACCCCAATAACCGATATACGACCAAGGATTATCTGGCTCTACCGTTTCCCAATCAAATCCACTCTTTGTAACCCTGTAAGGATTATAGCCTTCGAAAGTTGTAGCGTTCAAGAACTTATGAATCATGCCTTTGGTAAATGCAGGATAAGAGATGGACAAAGCTTCCCAATTCTGAAAAATATCTCTCCAATTCCCCTCGTAATCCAACACCTTAGAATGGTCATCCGCGTTGCGAGTATTGATAGAAAATTTATTCCAAGGTCTGCTTGGATCTCCATGCCTTCTGCTAAACTTGAGTGGCAAATACTCTATACAAAGTCGTTTGAAGTTATTGTCATTAATGGAGCTGTATATGTCTTGCAATTGAAAAACGTTAAAAACATCATCCAAACTTTGCAACAAATCCTTGTGAGTTTCATAAACTTCTTTATTGGCATTTGCCAGATAACTGACAAGGTCTTTTTTTTCTATTTGATAATTAAAATCAAAAATACCCCCTCTCATTATGTTAAAAAGAGTATTGGAAAAATGTCGAGTATCTCTGTAAACATCATCAGACAATTGAATGCCGTCTGAAGATGCATTTAGTTCCTTCAAACGTTTAGACCCTATTTCTATATCACTTTCAATTTGCTTTTTGAGTTCCTTATTTGAGATAATTTCATTCGTTAATGCGACTACATTTGCTTGACTTTGGTTCACATCGGCAACGATTAACCATGATTTCTTTTCGCCAGCGGTTAAGGTTATTTTTTGGTTAATAAAGTAAGCCCCTTTTTCTGCCTTAACATCCTCTTCTTGAACAACATCCTCCCCTCTTCTGAACGCATTAAGTTGGAGAGAAGAAAGCAAGTATTTGGGTTTATCTATACCAATAGACCAAGCAATATTTGCTTTGAGCGCTTCGCTTGGTTCCGCCTTATCAACGATTATAGCACTGAGTGCATAAATTCCCATACCCGATTCAATGTCAAGTTCATTGCGTTTGTATGCATCTACTAAAATACTGGTTGAGTTTTGCAAATCAGCACCGACACCGTCAGGCATAATATTTTGTATACCATCTAATATAGCAACCGTTAAGGCTTGATTGCCATTGTTTGTTAATGAAGACTTACGAACAAAACCATATTGATCACTTGAGTTCCATTCATACCTGAATGTAAGTTCAAAAGTGTGATTAATTTCTTCGAAAATAATTTTATTCCCAATGGCATTTTTATACAGATTTCTAGAAACATTGAACAAGCTATTATTCCTCTCAGAAAAAGGTTCCCAAACATGGATTTTTTCATTTTGAATAATTTGGAAAATGGATTTAGAGCCTGTTATATCATAAGATTCCGTAATTTTATCCGCAGTATAATAGGGAAACAAAGCATATTCAGCATTCTTGCGACCGGCAGAAATTCCGCCATTGCTTGAAATAAACATCCAATGGTGCGAATCGCTTACCACACTCATAAAAAAGGGACGCATTTCATCATAATTTGAAATACAAAAGAAGTTCTCTCCTTCAATTTTCAATCTTTTTATCTCTACTAAAGTAGCTTCTTTATTTTGTTTTTGACCTGACATTATATGGTAACTATTGCTTCGTTTTTGGTTAAAAGACTAACCGACTATTCGTTTTATTTTTGTTGTGATGGTGAATTTTGATAAATTAAAATCAAATAAGCGTTTAAATCAAACCTCTCTTAAAATCCTTTTTTGATAACTATATTTCTTTGTAAACTTTAACATAATCGATATACATAGAACTTGGGAAAGGAGTATTGATATTGGGAGGACCAACAAAATTTCCACCAACCGCAATATTCAGGATAATAAAAAAAGGTTTATTAAACACCCACTCACCTGTAACATCGGAGGGAGTTACTCTTTTGTAAAGGTAATTATTGACAAAAAAATCAATATAATTTGCGCCCCATTCAACCGCATAAACATTAAAATCGGCATCAAACCTATTATCTTTCAGTCCGTATGGCGTAGTAATGGCTTGACCACCAGAATATCCGGGGCCGTGAATTGAACCATAAGTAATGTTAGAGAATTTGCCTTTTTGTTCCATAATATCAATTTCTCCACACTGAGGCCAGCCAACATCCTTAAAATCGGCTCCTAACATCCAAAATGCAGGCCATATTCCTGAACCAGTTGGTGTTTTAATACGGGCTTCAATTCTTCCAAACTGATGGGCAAAAAGACCTTCTGTTTTAATCCTTGCCGAAGTGTAGTTTCCTGAACTACTTTTCAAAGCCGAAATAACCAAATTCCCTGTACCATCTATAGATACATTTTGGGGATTGTTGGTATAAGATTGAAGTTCATTATTTCCCCACCCATTTTGTCCTGTGCCAATATCATAGGTCCATTTTAAAGCATTAGGATTAACGCCAGAATCCCCTTCAAACTCATCACTCCAAACCAATTCATACTTCCTATCAGGTAAGTTTTGAATAGGTTCTACCTTACATCCCCCCACGGAAATTGCTATAATTGCCAAAAGTGTTAATTTATTCGATTTATTCATTCATTATTTATTTAAAAAATTCCCTGCAAATTGTATTATTTATAGAAATAGATATTGTCTAACATAAAATTGGGACCTCCTGTAATTATGATAGCACCCAAATTACTTTTTTGATTCAGAATTCCTGCATTCAATGGTATATCAAACGATTTCCACACACCTGCTTCGAATCCAGTCAAATTCATTCTTTTATCCCTGTCATCCCCTATTGGATTCCCTGTAAACACATCGGTTTCAATGGTTTTGTTTGCCCCTATGTCTCTTATTTGAATTCCTATTACTGATGAGGCATTCTCTACATAAGCATCGATATGTAAAAAACCAAGCGCAGAAGCATCGACTGTATTTCCAAAAATTATTCCTGTATAATTATTATTACTGTATTGTACTACCTTACCACTACTGGTTGTTAATAGGTCAAAAATTGTCGTAGAACCGCCAAAACCAGGTGTGAAGTTACTCTCAGTGGCATTGACATAAGCATCACTAAAAATTGATTTAACATCAATTGCTGGCCTGTTCGGTGTTGGGGCGCCTGGCAAATTCCCTTTAGACTCAACTATCAATTTACCTTTTGCTAAAACCCCATTTACCTTGGCTGTTATTTCAGCAATTCCGGTGGCTAATATTTTCACAATTCCTGAATCATTAACAGTCGCGACTGAGGGATTAGAACTTGTAAATTTATAATAAGAAGGCTTAGAAATCACTGTAACATCTTGACCATTGGTAAGATTAAAAACATGACTTAAACCAGAAACTGTTATTGTCGCACCCACAAATGACTTTACTGAGTTCACTTCTCCATTTAAAATCCTAGAAGTTGGTTTACCCACAGTGCCTAATTTTTCAAATTTAATTTCGTCAAACCACAGAACATATCCAGCGCCATTCGTTTCCTGAGTCCCTGCCGCAAACCAAAAAACACCTCTTTCATTTACCAATTTAGAAGGGTCGGGAATCGGAATAATAACTTTAGACCAATTGGTACCCACGTTTACATTTTGGATAGTCACTTGGTTTTTATCTTGCAAATAATCAATTCCAAAACCGACATCACCTAATTTTGTTCCAGTAGAGGCTTTCACATAAAAGGTTAGTGCATCATAAGTCGTCAAATTTCTACCGGCACCATCTATCCTAAAAATTGCCCCTGCATAAGCTCCTCCGGGATCTGTCTCATTGGGCACATCAATTCTAACAGAAGCATTGCTTTCGAAACCCTCTTTTAAGTCAACCGAAAAAACATCTGGTTTAGCATCGGCAAATGGGAAATAAAAATCAGAACCCAACCCTATAAAATTATCGGTAAAAACATAGGGATTGTTGCTAAATTGAGGCAGTACAGCATCCTCCGACAATTCGCGTTTACACCCCAATTGAACTATTAAAAATAGGGCGATAACACCTATTTGAACACTTAACTTATTTATCATTTTCATATTATTTTATATTAGCAAGAGTTGTGATTTCATTAATTATTAATATTGATTTGAATGTAGGTTCTTAGCTCCCATTCGTTACCATTCGGAAAACCAAGTGCATTGGGATCAGGAACAAATTGACCTAGATTATTTAAAGTTGTAATCGGTGAATATCTGTTGGAGTATTTATTTAAAGTCCTGTATGTTGTTCTGAACCCTATTTTCGTTCCTGGCAGCATGAACCAATCTGGCTTGCCAACTTCTATTGACCAATCTCCTATCAGTTGAAGCGGGAAAGTTTGGTTAAAATCTCGGTGATAGTCAAAAGGGCCCCAATCATCTATTTTAACAATGGTAATTAATTTCATTTTTTTATAAATGGTTCTAATATCCATGCCATATCTATTGATTGTTCTGGTATCATTTCCATTGGCTTGACCATTTCCAAAATACAGATTTCCAATCATTCCAAATTCGGGATTAATTTTAGAAACAACTCTAGCGTTTAGTTCCCAAAGATCCTGCGCTGGTGCTGAACCCGGAAATACAAAAGTGGTACGACCATTTCCTAAAATACCTATAGAAGCATCTTGAACTGTTGGTAAATGCCTGTAAACAAATCCTGAACTAAAAGCAAATTTGGCATCTTCCATTCTGTCATTATCCCACTCATACATCCAAGTTGCAGGCGTTGGATCATACGTAATCAACATTTCACCACCCACAGTTTCTCTATTTCCTCTCACTGAAAAAGGATCGTCTAAAATATTTCTTGGGCGAGCGGGTGCCATATATCTTGGGCCAATGGGACCTACTAATGGTTTTTGGAATAAGAAATTGGGTGCAATTTGAATTTTACCAATATTGTATGTCAGACCAGTAAGTGCATTGTACATATTTCCACTTCCTACATCCTTAAGAACCCAACCGGTAAATGTTTTGGTTTGGTCTACCCCTCCGTTAGCCACTAAACCCATGTATGATGCTAGACCATACCAACGAATAGCTCCTTTGGAATAGGTTAGCTTTGCTTTACCTCCAAAATTATCTGTACTTTGAATTTTATCTTCGTAGACTACATTTTCAGAAACCATTTGAAATGTTCTTCCATTAAGCGGCTGTCCGCCCCAAATTCCACCCAAATCAAAGGTAAAATGATTCATTTTCTTCCCTATTGCCAAAGTTAATCTTCTGGTTTTTGGCACAGGAACTGCAAATGAACTTTGCAGATTATTTCTTTGAGTAATATCCTCATGAAAAATACCGGTAACATCTAAGCCTGCTATTTTTCGACTGTATTTTAACAAGAAAGCTGGATTGGCTCCCCACCATAATTCAGGACCAAAAGCCAACTTTAATCCTTTAATAGTTTTTTTGCCTTCAATTTCAAAACCAAAAGGAGCATTCCCATTGTATATATCTATGTTAGGACCATAATTAGCCTCGGGATATAATCCAAAAAAATCACCTTCATATCCCCAATGGTAATGTCCTGTTCTATAAAACCCGGTTAGTTTAAAATCCTTAGCATCCCAACTGTAATCAGCTTTATACAATTGTACCCTGTTATTTGAGTTAATCTGCTGAGGCCCAGTAGGGGTTTGTACGGTTAGAGGTCTTCCTCTGTTTTCATAGAATATTTCATCTATGGGATTGGTAGCTACATTGCCTAAAACATTAAACTGAACGTTTGCTTTCATATTAGGAGCAGGCCTTGCTGTAATGCCAACATTGAAAGATTGCATGTGGTCAAAACCTTGAACATTGGGAAATGAATTGGCATTTAAAGGATTGGAGGTGGTAGGTGTTGTTATTAAACTTCCTCCCGTTTGATAAGTATTAAAATTGGCTTGTAAATTACTTAGATACAACTTCCCTTTGTCTTTGGATTCTAAAACGGCTTTGTCTCCTCTTGCCTTTAAGGCTGCATCCACAATTGATATAGAATTAAAATAAACATTTATTGAATTAGAATTACCTACATAAGGATTGAATTTGTGTATATTTTGAAGCGCATAATAAGCAGCCCTTGGATATAACTCATACAAACCACGTTCATTGGTTTTGCCTTTTGCACAAATGCCAAACCACTCCTCATTCATATTATTTTCACCTTGAACATAATCGTTACCATACCCACCGTTCGACCAAGAAGCTGTAACATCGTGTTCATCCAAATTGATGGTTTGACCGGTTTTCCACCACCCATCACTGAATTGGAAAGTAAAACCACCCAAACTATTGTTATTTTTTCCCATTCCAGCAGCATTGCCGTATATTTCCTTCCAATTACTCAATAGAACTTGAGCTTGAAACTCTTGGTCTTCATTATTTGAACGAGTATTGTATGCATCAGCACCAAACTCAGTAAGAATGACTGGCACATTTAACTCATTTTTTACGCGCTCATACAGGTCAGTAAAAGTAAGACCTCTATAACAATTTATTCCTAAAATATCGACATCAGTACACTCTTTTGCAATAATGTCAGAAAACAATAAATCACCATTACAAATGGCCATAGGATGATTTTTGTCAATTGATTTTAATTCTTTAACTGCATCATTAAAAAGCTTATACATAAAGTAAGCATCTTTTGTCGATTTTCTATCCGCAAATGGGATATTTTCTGTTTCGGCACCTCTCCAAAAGAGACCATAATTGTTTTCATTCCCTAACAAAAACAATAAAATACCCGGCGTTTCTTTGTATTGCGACACCATTTCCTTGGTTTCTTTCAACAAAACCTCTCTAACAGCAGGATTGGAATAGTCCGTATTGGCTTCCCAATTTCCATTGATATTTAAACCATAACGACCAAAAGAATGGTTGAGCATGGTGTAAATTCCATAATTTTCATAAATGTATTTCACCCATTTGGCAGGAACACCCGAATATTGTCGAATGGCATTAACGCCCATGTTTTTCAAATAGGACATTTCATTGTCCAAAGCTGCTTTAATCAAATCATCCGACTGATTCCACAAACTGTAATTGTAATTTGTCCCTACAGGAAAATAATCCCAATTCATTCCATTAATGAACAAGTCTTTTCCATTGACTGAAAGTTTAAATCCATTTTGCGACTTAATGACTTCAACTTTTTCGCTTTGTGCAAATACTAACAATGGGGCTAACAACAAAAAAAATTGGATTAGCACTTTTTTAATCATTTCTATATTCTTATTGGGCATATACTTTTTATTTACAACTAACAGAGTTTATTAAATTTCGATGTAATTAATAACTAATTTTTGACAAAAATAATCTTTTGAATAACATTGCAACCAACAAAAACTACTACACTACTACATCAAACTGAAAAATTTGGTTATTTTTGCATTATTAACATAAGAAAAACAATACAAGACCGTAACAAAAGCAAAGAAAAATGCAACTCTCAAAAAGGGTTACTTTTGGGTTTGTATCTTTTACTTTTCACTTTCAATAGTTTTGGACAAGGGGAACTTTACAATGCAAAAGTTTCTATTTTCACAAAATCCGAATATTCCGCTGGCACACAAAACTGGGATATTGAGAGAGACAATATGGGCAGATTATTTATTGCCAACAACGAAGGGCTTTTGATATACAATGGTGTAAAATGGGAATTACATCCAGTGCCTAACAAAACCATTGTAAGATCTATTGCCATGAGCAATGATGGTCGATTATATGTGGGTGCACAAGACGAATTTGGCTATTTTAAACCTGACAAAACAGGGAAATTCATTTTTACCTCTTTAAAAAAACAGCTCCCTCCCTCTGTTAGCTCATTTGCCGATATCTGGAATATCGAAATAATTGACCAAGATGTTTTTTTCATGACACCTCAGTTTATTTTCAGATATTCTAACAATAGTATCTCTTATTTTAAACCGAAAACAACATGGACTTCGCTAAAAAAACACCACAATAAACTCATAACTCAAGACAAGAAAAGCGGGATACTACTCTACAACAATGGCAGATGGGAACCTCTGATTAATCAAAGTTTGTTGCCTAACGGATTTCAAATCACTGATATTAAACCCTTTGGGAAAGACACTAGCTTGGTGAGTACCACCGGCAATGGTCTGTTCTTATTAACCCAAAATCAGATACTCCCATTTAAAATCAATGGCTTGATAAACGAAGACCACTTTACAACTATTGAGGTCCTTAATGGCAATCACTTTTTATTAGGCTCCTATAATTCAGGACTTTACAAAATAGATAATAAAGGGAACATCCTGGGAAATACTTCTTCCAAACAAGGATTAGTAAGCAATACAATCCGTTGCCTTTACAGTGGTTTTGATGGATGCACTTGGATAGGTATGGACAACAGCATTGCACTTATTGATTGGGGAAATTCCATTTACCATATAAATCCCAACTCATTTAACAACGGCAGTGGGCATGGCGCTATCAGTTTAAATGGCGATTTATATTTTGCATTGTCAACGGGGTTACAATCTATAGATATTAGACAAAAAAACGAATTAGGTTCACTTTCATTGAAACCTAAAATTATAATGAATGGCTTAACTTGGAATGTCAATACTTATGACAATCAACTAATTGTGAGCAGAGATGATGGATTATGGAAAGTTGATAACGACAAAGCAAGCCCTGTTTTCAAATCTTTAGGCTTTTGGACCTTCAAGCCAATTAGTGGGAGCAATCCTCCTAAAATAGCATGCGGAAATTATTTTGGCATTCAACTTTTTAGCAAAGAGAAGGGCGAACTCAAAAACGATGGTTCTATCAGAAACTTCATTGAATCAAGTCGTTATATGGAGGTAGAAAATAATTCCATTTGGGTATCACACCCTTATCATGGTTTATATAAAATCAATATAACAGACAATAGCACTAAAAAATACTCATTAAAAGATGGATTACCTTCAGAATTAGACAATCATGTTTTTAAAATAAAAAACAAAATTGTAATTGCTACGACTAAAGGCATTTATGAAATAGACCCAAAAAGCAACAAAATCATACCGTCTAAATACTATCAAAGTATATTAGGCAACATCCCAATAAGGTATTTAAAAGAAGACTTGAATGGCAATATTTGGTTTGTCCAAGACAAAATGTTGGGCATAGTGGACTTTAAAGGAACACAAGCTGTTGTAAAATACATACCTGAATTATTCAATCATGTGTTAAGTGGTTTTGAAAATATTTACAGCTACGATTCCGAAAATACTATAATAGGCTCAGACATTGGTTTTTACAACATCAATTACAACAAGTACTCGAAGCAAATATTCCCTTATGAAACTTATATTAGTTCAGTAAAAACCTTCGGAAGTGGCGATTCTATCCTATACGGAGGATTCAATAATCTCCTAAAAGACAGCAATTTAAAAACTTCAATTCCTTATAAATTAAATTCAATCCGGTTTTCATTTGCAAGCTCATTTTTGAGACACAAATCACACATTGAATTTAGTTACCTATTGGAAGGTCATGATAAAAAATGGAGCAATTGGAGTTCAACCCCTGAAAAAGACTATACAAATCTTAAAGAGGGGAAATACACATTTTACTTAAAATCTAGACATGGACCATCCAACGAGTTTAAGCAATTCTCATACAGTTTTGAAATTAAAGCCCCTTGGTATAGAAATATATGGGCTTATTTGCTTTATCTATTAATCACAGTCTCTGTGTTTTATACATTACTTAAATTACAGAAGAAAAAACTACAGAAAAAAGCACAAATTAGGATGCAGGAGGCTAAACTTAAATTTGAGGAAGAGCAACGACAAATCAACTATAAACATCAGCTTGAGCTAGAAAAGAACGAAAAAGCGATAATGCAATTAACCAATGACAATCTTCAAGCTGAGATAAAGCACAAAAGTGAGGACTTGGCAAGTACTGCTATGAATTTACTTCAGAAGAAAGCTTTTTTAGGAAAGCTAACGAGTCATTTAAATAATCTAGTTTTACAGAACAAAGACCAAGTGGAGGCGAGTGAAATTAGAAAAATATTACGTCAAATAAAATCGGACGAAAAATTAGATGAGGAATGGGATAAGTTTACAGATCATGTAAAAAACGTACAAAGTGATTTTTTAAATAATTTAAAAAAGGCATATCCTGATTTAAACTCCAAAGAATTAAAGCTTTGTGCCTACTTAAGAATGAATTTATCGAGCAAAGAAATGGCCCAACTGTTTAGCATATCTGTTAGAGGAGTTGAAATAAGCAGGTACCGTTTAAGGAAAAAATTAAAATTAGAGACTCACCAAGATTTATTTGAGTTTTTGATTAATTTCGAAAGCAACGGCAACAAAGAATAAAAATATAATTCATTTCCTATTAGTAAGTTATCTTTATTAATGAGCATAAAAAAAGCTGGATGCGAATTAAATCACATCCAGCTTTTAACAACAATTTAAAAAAGATCTACTCTACAATCAGTTTAGAAACAGATTGTCCATTGTCGGTGTTTGTTTTTATTGTATAAATACCTTTGTTAAGATTCGCTATATCGATAGTCACGGTATTTGAATCAGAATTTAAGTTTAACACTTTTTGACCTAAGCTATTGAATAATTCAACAGAAGCAATAGTATTAGTTGAGGACAAAGTAACTTGTTCAGTTGCTGGGTTTGGATACACATTAATAGTATTCAAAGTAGCATTAGAAACAGAAAGTGCTTCTTTTCTAAACAATACGTTGTCAATAAATACAGTACCTGCACCTGTAGGAGTTCCTACTAATATCAATTGGGCAATGTGTGCTTTGGTTGTTAATCCAGTAAAACTAGACAAAGGCAAGTCGTAAGTATTCCAACTGCTTAAGGTTGGGGCAGTCAATGTAAGTTCATGTTCTTTATCATCACCACCTGCAAAAGCACCATCAGCACCAAAGTCAACTAGTTTCACTTTAAATGAAGTTAAATTTGGCGTCCAAGCATTGAAATAAAATCTATCCATATTTGAGGCATCAATAACATTTGCACCAACAGTTTCAATTCCAACGAAATCTAAAGAGCTGTATTTTTTAGTATCGTTACCTTTGATTTGCAAATCAGTTAAAGTTGCTTGAGACCAATCTGTGCGCCAAGTATTAACCGTTTTATTGGTGTAAGCATTACTAAACAATGAAATCACATCTGTTCCTGCAAATGCTGGAGTTGGTGCAGCTTCTTGAGGAGTATTAGGGTCGATAATTGGCGATTTGTGGTAAAAAATATTGTCCAAATATAAAGTTCCTTGACCGGCAGGAGTACAACTAAAAATTAATTGCGCAATATGTTCTTTAGAGGTTAATCCTGCAAAATCAGACATAGGAATATCAAAACTATTCCAACCGTTTTTTGTAGGAGTTAAAGTAACTTGATGTTCTTTATCATCACCTCCACCAAAATTACCATCTGCTCCAATATCAACTAATTTTACACTAAAAGTGTTTGCATTGGGAGTCCAAACATCAACATGGAAGTATAACATGTCTTTAACATCTAGCAAATTAGCCCCTACGGTTTCTATTCCAACAAAATCCAAAGAAGTATATTTTTTGGTATCATTTCCAGCGATTTGAACATCAGTAAGAGTCGCTGCTGACCAATCAGTTCTCCATGTATTTACTGATTTATTAGAATAAGCATTACTAAACATTGAGATTACATCAGCAGAAGGTTGTGAAGGACTCGGGGCTGCCGATGTTGGTTCAGATGCTGTTCCTGCATTGAAAGTAATATTGTCAATGTAACAAATATTATCAGCTGTTCTTCCTGAAGTATTGAAATCAGGGAAAATAATGATTTGATTTAAAAGACCTTTTAATGATGGTGGATTAACTTTACCCGTAAAATCAAAAGTTAACTCTTCCCATTCATTAATTTTGGTATTTGCAACCTTAACTTCAAGTTCTGCCCATCCTGAATCTGTAGCAAATTTTATACCTACATCACTTATTATTGGCTTCCATACCATAACCTTAATGATTCGGTTAGTTGAATTCCAAGAAAATGTATCTAAATCTGTTGAACCACGCTTTGATTCACAACCTGCCCATGGATTTCCAGCTTGTAAAGCTGTAAATTTCATAACTTTTGATGAAGTATTAATCCCTGACTGATCCGGATTTGTAATAATTTCAACAGCTGGGTTTGAGCTGTTTTCAAAGACAGTCCACGTCCAAGTTGCGCCATGACCACCTGTTTCAAAATCAATTGGATTTTTTTGAGCGTGCAAACCAATGCATGAAAATAGCAAGGTTAAGAAAGCAATTTGAGGCATCAAACTGACTTTAAACATTTTAAATTTGTAATTTTTTTTCATTTTATCTATTTTTTAATTAAAACCGAAAACAAATTAAATTTTTTAACATTGAATTAACAAATATTGACACTACATCACTACTACTACAATATTTAACCCGCTACATATTAAATAATTACAAACAAACTTACGCTAGTTATTTTAAAATTAACATTGGCAATTGTTATAAATAAGACATAAATCTTCCATTTTTTATTGAATACCCCGTTTATTTTCATGTAAAAAATAAATAATTTAATGGGTTTCATATTTTAGACAATTACAGTGTAATGATATGTTTTTAAAAAGAATTACATTTGCCAAATTAGCCTTTATTTTAAAAAATCAATTATGTTTAAAAAATTAACCTTTTGTTTTATTGGAATGATTTTTCCCTTTATCTCAAATTCGCAAATCATAAAAGACGATTTTGAAGGGAACGGAAATATCAATTCTTGGAAAGGCGATGATTGTTTCATTAAACTCGGAATACAAAATCCGAATAACACTCCCCAAAATAACTCTTCAAAGGTTTTGGAATATTCTGACAAAGGAGGCTTATACGCCAATGTCAGATTTGAAAATGATAGAAACTTTGACCTCTCCAAAGGAAGTGTCTTTTCACTAAAAATATTTGTCCCGTCTGACAAACTATCTGGCAATCAAATCAATCAAGTTTCTTTAAAACTTCAAGATGGCAAAATTAACGAACCTTGGTCGACCCAATCGGAAATAATAAAAACTATACTTACAGATGAGTGGCAAACAATAACATTTGATTTTGCCAAAGACCCTTACAGAAACTTAAATGCAGGGTCGGCGCCTCCAATCCAAAGAAAAGACTTCAATAGAGTTGTCATTCAAATTAATGGAGAAAATAACAGAGACAGCGTACTTGCCTATCTTGATGACTTTGAATACGAGGCTTCTCCTCCAACTAAATCTCTGTACACAAAACTTGTATGGGCTGATGAATTTAACACGAACGGAGCTATTAATGACAACAATTGGTATCATCAAACACAACTTCCTACATCTGGCAGTTGGTATAACGGTGAAATCCAGCATTATACTAACAGAACAAGTAATTCTATTGTTGAAAATGGACTTTTGAAGGTGATAGCAAAGAAAGAAAACTTCACAGACCAAGGACAAACCAAACAATACACCTCTGCTAGACTTAATTCAAAATTTGCCTTTAAATATGGCAGAGTAGAGTTTAGCGCAAAACTTCCTTTTGGCGTTGGAACGTGGCCTGCAGTGTGGATGTTAGGAAAAAACATTGATGAAAGAGGGGCTTATTGGCACAACTTAGGTTTTGGCAACACCCCTTGGCCGGCATGCGGCGAAATAGATATTCTAGAACATTGGGGGCAAAATCAAAATTTTGTTCAAAGCGCTATCCATTCCCCTTCTAGTTTTGGCAATACCGTCAATTTAGGAGGACAAACAATTCCAAATGCTTCTAATTCGTTTCATTTGTATTCTATGGAGTGGACTCCAGATAAAATTGAATTCAGCGTTGATTCAGTCGTTCATTACACCTATGAACCTGCATTAAAAAACAACAGCACTTGGCCCTTTGATTTGGAACAATACTTACTAATAAATATTGCTATCCTTCCTAATATCAGCCAATCATTTACTCAAAGTGCATTAGAAATTGATTACATCAGAATCTATCAGGAAGAAGAAAAAACAAATCTCGCTTCAATTAAAAACAACAAAAACAATATTGCTTTTCCCAATCCTTGCAAAGACCACATTAATATACAATTAGAAAATTCAGAGGAAACCTCGAGTTTAATTCAAATGTATTCTTCAGATGGCAAATTGGTGTTATCGAACTATTATGCCATTGAAAATAATGCGATATTAATTAACAATATTGAAATGCTTAAATCCGGCATTTACACCTTGAGCTATACTTTAGGGAATAACATTGCGAGAATAAAAATTGCAAAAGAGTAAAATGAAACATTTTATTAATACAGCCCATTTCGATACTAACTTTAACTATATCGTTAGTTGACAAACATTTAAATCCCCGAATCCTACCTTCTTCATTTGTACAGGCTGTTGTTTTTATGTAAAAAACACATTAAAGTCTTGTAATTTTAACACAAACTTTCTAATCTTTTCATTTGAAACCAAACTATTGGTAACATTGTCACTGCAGTTTTGCATCAACAATATTTAATTAAAATGAAAAAGAAAATTTTTACTTTTATCGCTTTGGGCTTGTCTGCTTTTGCAGCAAATGCACAAACACCGTTTCCAATGAACATTGACACTGCATGGTCTGTAAAAACCATTTGGATGCCAAGATCACCACTTAAACAACAAGTGTTGTTTGTTGGTGGAGTTGACACGGTTCAAACTACTGCAACTTATGGCAATCCTGCTGGTAAATCTGTTGCTAAACAATGGCACGATTTTATTGGGTTTGCAAAAGCTCCTATTAATTCAAATGGTATTTTAGGCAACGTAATCGTTAATCATGAAATGGTAACAAGCGATGCTAAAATTGGTGATGGTGGTGGAATGACCATGTTCAAACTAAAAAGAGGTGCTAACGACCAACTAGAAGTGGTTGACCAAACCTTAACTGATGGCAGAAAAGGCAAATTCTTTAACGTAGATTTCGTTAATACTGTTGGTGAAACAGGAATGAATTGCGGTGGTATTAATGCTCCAAGTGGTAGAATCTGGACAGCTGAAGAGTGGATGCAAAGTAGTAACAGACAAATCTTTAATAATGGAAACGGGATTAAAGATACTTCTGACTTCGTTATTGGAACTACAACACCTGCAGGTTTTCCAGGCTTTAATGGCAAAACATTAAAAAGATTTCAAAACTTAAATTGGATGGTAGAAATAGACCCAAACAATGCAAAAGCAGTAAGAAAACAATACAACTGGGGTAGAGCTGGTTGGGAAGGCGGTGTGGTAATGAACGACAACAAAACCGTTTATTTATTCGAAGATGGATCTCCGGGTATTTTAGCAAAATTTGTTGCTACAACTGCAGGTGATTTTACTACAGGCCAATTGTATGTATACAAACAAGATGCCCCTACTAAATGGATTTCAATCGAAAACAACCTAGATACATTATTACAGTTAAATACTGTTGCAGTAAGAAGAGGTGCTTCTATGTTCAACAGATTAGAATGGGGTACTGTAGCTAATGGCAAAATTTATATTACAGAAACTGGTAGAGATGCGTTTACATTCAATACTGGCAATGCAAGATATGGTGTTGTTGGTCAAGGATTAATAGATGGTTATAAAGCTAGATTTAGAGTTTTGAAAGGTGTTAATTTTACTGGAACTGATGCTCAAGCCGCTGACTCAGTAAGAGCAGGTAAATTTAACGACTATTATGGTAGAGTTTTAGAATTCGACCCAGCTACAAACTTAGTACGTTCATACATTGAAGGTGGACCTTTAGCTCCAGCACTTAATTCTCAAAATAGATTTGCTTACCCTCCAATCCACTTCTCTAACCCTGATGGAATTCACAACATCAACATTGATGGAAAAGAGTACTTAATTATTCAAGAAGATTTAAATGGCACAAACTGGAACAGAATGCCATCCAATATAAATGTTGTATGCGAAACTTATTTATTAGACTTAAGTATTCCTAACCCAACTTTCAATAATTTAATTAGAATTACTGCATGTTCTCCAGGTGCTGAAATAACTGGTGGAGTTGCAATTGACGAAAATACGATATTATTTAACTCTCAGCACCCAAGCACTTCTAATACTTTCCCTTATAACAACTCATTAACCTATGCTATCTCTGGTTTTAAAGTTAATAAAACTTCAATTATCAATACTGTGAAAGAAGAAAGCAATGTGTTTACGGTTTATCCTAATCCTGCTTCAAGAGAATTGAATTTTAACCAAACAACTGATATTGCCATCTACAATGCTCAAGGACAAAGAGTAATAGTAGCAAGAGGTGTTAGCTTAATTAATATTGAAGAATTAGCATCTGGTGTTTATTTCATCAGAAATGCTGAAGGAATGACTCAAAAATTCATTGTTGAATAACCTTAATTCAAAACATTAAACAAACATTAAAAGAACCGATACGAAAGTATCGGTTCTTTTTCATTCAATAAACCCAATGCATTATGAATAAATTATATACTATAACTTCACTCTTTATCATCATTATAAGTATTTCTGCATTTAAAAACAGTGATTCATCCATTGAAATCATTAAAAAAAATGACCTGAAAAGATTTGAGAATTTCAAAACAAGTGTTCAGGAATTCAATGAGAAAGTATTCAAGTTTGAACAAAAAACATTGAGTTTTGATGCGTTAAAATCGAGTTACTATAGTTTAAGAAAATCTTACAAATCATGGGAGTATTTAGTAGAACATTATAACGCAATATTTATTAAAGAAAATATCAATGGCGCTCCTTTGCCCAAGTTAGAACAAAACAGCTTTGGCGCAAATGTATTAGAACCTAAAGGCCTACAAGTTTTAGATGAATTACTCTTTGATGATTCCGCTGAACACTTAACAAAAGAAATGCATATCCAATTGGATTACATGACCAAACAATTGAACCAATTGACTTTACCTGAAATTTATTCTAGAGACATTTTTATTGCCGCAAGAATTGAATTAATCAGAATAGCTACTTTGGGTTTAACAGGTTTTGACACACCCGGTTCTAGCAATGGCATTCAAGATGCTTTGAGTGTATTTGAAACCATGCAATCCGATTTAACACTTTTCCAACCTGAAATTGAGCTCAAAAATAAATTATTGAGTGATTCTATTTTTGAAACCCTTAATAAAAGCATTACCTATTTAAAACAAAACAACAACTTTGAAACATTCAATCGCTATGCGTTTTTGACCCAAGTGATTAATCCACTTTACGACCAACTACTAAAAGCTCATTTAGCTTTAGAACTGGAATTACCCTCTGAAATAAACAACAAACCACAAGCATTTAATTATTTGTCTAATAATTTGTTTGCCTCTGATTTTTTAAATTCAGATTATTATATCAATGTACCCAAAAAATTCATTAACAATAATGCCAAAACATTGGGTCAATTATTGTTCTTTGACCCTATTTTGTCTGCCAATAACCAACGCTCATGTGCAAGTTGCCACAATCCCGAAAAAGGTTTCACCGACCAATTGGCTAAAAGTCTGGCTTATAATTATGAAGGCCATTTAAACAGGAATTCCCCTACTCTTATTAATTGCATTTACAGTGACCGCTATTTTCATGACTTAAGAGCGCATGACCTCACAGACCAAATGGAACATGTAATCACTAATGGCTCTGAATTCAACACCAATTGGAACGATATTTTAGACAAATTAAACCAAAGTTCTGAATATAAAACCCTTTATAGCAAAGCCTTTCAATTGGACACTAACCATGCTATTTCCATTCAAAATACCCAATTTGCCATGAGTGTATATGTAAGTTCCATTATTGGACTCAATTCTAAATTTGACCAAATGATGCTGAATACACCCAACAAATTAAGTCAATCTGAAAATACCATTGTGGAAGGTTTTAACTTATTTATGGGAAAAGCGGCTTGTGGCACTTGTCACTTTGCACCTATTTTCAACGGCAATGTACCGCCTTTTTATTCAGAATCCGAGTCGGAAGTTTTGGGTGTCTCAGAAAACCCTGAACAAAAAAAGCAAGTTTTGGGTTCAGACAAAGGCAGAGGGGGCGCATTATTGAAAGAACAAGTCCCATTCTATGTTTATTCTTTTAAAACACCAACCGTTAGAAATATAGAAATAACACAACCCTACATGCACAACGGGGCATATAAAACACTAGATGAGGTAATGACATTTTACAACAATGGCGGTGGAGCTGGAGTAGGCATTCATTTGGAATATCAAACTTTAGGAACCGACAAACTGGAGTTGAGCAAAAAAGAGATTAAACAAATAATCGCCTTTATGAATAGCTTAACGGACAGTGTCAATCTAAACTCCAAACCTTCTAATTTACCCAAAATCAACAACACAAAATTGAACCAAAGGAAAGTGGGCGGGGAATACTAGGATTTAGGGGTTAGGTTTCTCGCCATGCAGCGTGATTGTTGAATTGTTGAATTGTTGTATTGTTGAATTGTTTAATTGTTTAGTTGTTTCACACCTTGAAGCATGATTGGAAAGGTTTAATGGGTTTAAATGGTTGAAAGGGTTTAATTGTCACCCAGAGTTATTCAGCTATGCTGAATAGTACCGAAGGGTGTAAAAGGTTGTTTGTTTAGTTGTAACATTGTTTCACGACGTTCAGCATGATTATTTAATTACCCTTTTGTCATCCTGAGTTATTCAGCCATGCTGAATAGTACCGAAGGGTGTCAAAAGGTTGTTTGTTTAGTTGTAACATTGTTTCACGCCTTGCAGCATGATTGTTATATTGTCACCCTGAGGCTCTCGAAGGGTGTTTAGTTGTTTACAATCCGACAGTCATTCTGGAAAATTTTGTCCTCAAAATTTATACTGAATCAAGTCCAGCACAGGTTTCAGAATCTATCCTGTAGAGACGCCATGCTTGGCGTCTATCTCGAAGGATGTTTCACGCTTTGCAATGTGATTTTTGAATTATTGAATTGTTTTTTGGACTCTAACTTCTAAAAAATATTTTTTTCTATTTCTATAACTATTAGTAGACAACCTTCTTTTCAACTTCTTTCTTTCTAAAATCTTAATTCTACAATCTAAAATCCTAAAAACACGACACTTGTTAATTGTCTTTTTTTGTTAACACACAATTCATGTTCTTTTTATATTCAACTGCGAATTTTGTAACATGTTAAACCGAATTGTAGACTTTATTCAATCTCTCTTTTTTGATTTATTCTTTATTTCAATCCGTAATTGTTTGAAAAAATAATGGAAGTAAGAAGCGTAGATATAGTAGTGATCTCTGACGTTCATTTGGGTACCTATGGCTGTAGGGCTAAGGAGCTTTTATCTTACCTAAAAAGCATCAAACCCAAAACCCTCATTTTAAACGGTGATATTATTGACATTTGGCAGTTTTCTAAAAAATACTTCCCAAAAAGTCACATGAAAATAATCCGTCACTTACTCAAACTTTCCAACAAAGGGGTTGACATTTACTACATTACAGGCAATCATGATGAGTTATTAAGAAAGTTTGCTGACATGAACTTCGGTCAAATCAAGCTTTTAAATAAACTTGTATTAAACATCAACAACAACAAAACCTTATTTTTCCATGGAGATGTTTTTGATTTTAGCGTTCAACATGCCAAATGGCTTGCCAAATTGGGTGGCAAATGTTACGACTTTTTAATCATCCTCAACACATTTGTCAACTATTGCCTAAACAAAATTGGGCGCAAACGTGTTTCGCTTTCAAAAGCAATTAAAAATAGCGTTAAAAAAGCCGTTAAATTCATCAATGATTTTGAGGAAGTTTGTATTAATTATGGCATTTCCGAAGACTGTCAAACTGTGGTTTGTGGCCACATTCACCAACCCGTAATTAAAACCATTAATACCAATAATAAATCCATCCTTTATCTGAACAGTGGCGATTGGGTTGAAAACCTAACTACTCTGGAATACAACAACAATAAATGGGAATTGTACACTTACCAAGAAACTACAGACACAAGTGTGGCAGAGGAAGATGAAGAGATTGGGATTAATGAATTACTAAAAGAATTTAACATTCACACAGCTTGACGGTAAATCACTTTGGTGAATCATTCATTTGGGGCGCCTCTATATCGGCAGCGCAAACAGAATCTGCTACGGACTCAGGAGGAAAAGGACCTTCTATTTGGGATGAGTTTTGCAATCGCCCATCCCGATTTTTCAAAAAACACCCCATTAAAAACAGAGAACATCTAAAAAATTCTGCTGATTTTTACACACACTACAAAACAGATATTGATCATTTAAAATCAATAGGGTTCAAGCATTTTAGATTTAGCATTGCTTGGGCACGTGTAATGCCCGACGGCGAAAATATCAATATTGAAGGATTTGAGTTTTACCAATCTATCGTCGCTTATTGTTTGGAAAACGGCATCACTCCTTGGATAACCTTATACCATTGGGACTTACCACAGGCTCTTGAGAAAAAAGGCGGATGGACTAATCCTGAAATAGTGCAATGGTTTGAGCAATATGCCACTGCTTGCATTGAATACTTACCAAATGTAAAACACTGGATTTTATTGAATGAGCCTTCTGTATTTGTTGGGGCAGGCTATTTTTTTGGGATACATGCCCCTGGCAGAAAAGGCGTAACTCCTTTTATTAAGGCATTACATCACGCCAACTTATGTATTAACAAAACCTATTTTGCTTTAAAAAAAATCAATCCTGAACTTCAGATTGGCTCCTCATTTTCATTTACACACATAGAAAGCACTGATTCTAAACCACGCAACAAAAAAGCAGCTAAGCTTGCAGACACATTGATAAACAGATTGTTTTTTGAGCCAATTATTGGTAAAGGCTACCCGATTGAAAGCATCAAATTATTTACCAAATCTCAGAAAAACTACCTTAAAAAAGACGAACACTTACTGAAAACACCACTAGATTTTATTGGCGTGCAAAACTACACCCGAGAATTATTTAAGTACAATTATCTAAACCCATTACTCCCCATCAAACATATACCGGCGGTAAAAAGGACCAAGGAATTAACCATGATGAATTGGGAGATTCACCCACCTAGCATTTATCATACATTAATAAAACTGAATCAATACCAATTAAACACGCCTTTATACATTACCGAAAATGGCATTGCCCTTAATGATGTGTTAGAAAATAATGGTATACAAGATTACCAACGAATTATATTTTACCAATCCCACCTTCAAGAAGTGTTAAATGCCAAGGATGAGGGAGTTGATATTAAAGGTTATTTTACATGGTCACTTATTGATAATTTTGAATGGGCCGAAGGCTATGAACCGCGATTTGGATTGATACATGTGGACTTTGTGACTAAAAAAAGAACTTTGAAAGAAAGTGCTCAATGGTTTAATCAATTTTTAGGACGAAAACTTGATTCTACTTTGAAATAAATTTAACATCGAAGCTTTATTTTGATAGCAGATACACTTTTAAAATAGATTTAAGCAACTTTAAGTTTAGCAAAAACAAGGAGTTAAATTTATCCCAAACCAAGCTTATCAAACTAAAACATTACCTTTGCAGTTCGATGTTAGAAATAGGCAATTACAATACACTGAAAGTTTTGAGGTTAACCGCTCCGGGTGCTTTTTTGGGAAATGCAGAAGGAGATGAGGTCCTCTTACCCAATAAATATGTTCCCAAAAACATAAAAGTGGATGATGAAATCGAGGTTTTTGTTTACCTAGATTATGAAGAAAGATGGGTTGCCACAACACTAAAACCCTATGTAACAATGCACCGCTTTGCTTGCTTGGAGGTAGTGGACATTAACAGAGGTGGTGCCTTTATGTATTGGGGTTTGGAGAAAGATTTATTTGTGCCTTTTCAAGAGCAAGTTAGTAAAATGCGTGTTGGTCAGTCTTATTTGGTTTACATGTATTTAGACAAAAGTTCAGGGAGATTGGCCGCCACAGAAAGAATTAATCGTTATTTAAAAAACGAGGAATTAACAGTGGAAGAAAACGAAGAAGTCAATTTGATTATCGCCAACAAAACCGATTTGGGATTCAATGTAGTGATTAATGAAAAACACCTTGGTTTGGTGTATTTCGACGACATTTATATTGACATTACAACAGGCGACAAAATTAAAGGTTACATTAAAAAAATAAGAGATGACCACAAAATTGATGTTACACTGAGACCCATTGGATACCGTAATATTATAGAGCCAAGTTCACAACTGATTTTGGACAAAATAAACAAAAAGGGAGGCGTTTTACATCTCACAGACAACAGTCATCCCGATGAAATTAAAGCGATTTTGGGGATGAGTAAAAAAAATTTCAAAAAAACAATTGGCTTACTTTACAAGCAGAAATTAATTGTTATCAAAGAAGATGGGATTTATTTAAACGCCTAGTTGATTAATTCACAATCCATTAATTACATTAAAACTATTTTAAATTAATTTTACCATATTGTTTGCTTTATTGTAATTCAATATTGAATTGAATACATTGGTTAACATTGAATAATAATTTTCATAATAATTAATACAAATTATTACCTTTACAGACTTAATACCATTTAATGACCCCAGTAATCAGCGATCAGCGTTCCGAAGTTATGTTACATATTGGAACCACTATAGATTCAATAAGCGACGACTATTTAAAACCTATTGAAACCAATTGGCAAGCCTCTGAACTATTGCCTTTAACTTCTGATACAAGCTTTATTAGCGACTTAAAAACCATTCAAGAACAAGCACAAAATTTGTCTTATGATTTCTTGGCGGTTTTGGTTGCAGATACTATTACCGAAGAGGCTTTACCGACATACGAAACTTGGTTGTCTGGCATTAAGGGGGTAAATCAATACGAGAACAACGGTTGGATGAAGTGGCTTCGAAGATGGACTGCTGAGGAAAACAGACATGGCGATGTATTAAACCGCTACTTGTACTTATGTGGCAGAATAGACATGAGGCAGTTTGAGGCATCAACCCAATTTTTAATCGCAGATGGCTTTGACAATTTAGCCGCAACCGACCCTTATAAAAATTTCGTTTACACCAGTTTTCAAGAATTGGCAACCAACATTTCACACAGAAGAGTAGCGTCTATAGCTAAGCAAGAAGGCAACAATATGCTTTCCAAACTTTGCGGTTTGGTTGCTGCGGATGAAGCACGACATGCTAAAGCCTACAAATTATTTGTAAGCAAAATTTTCGAACTAGACCCAAGTGAAATGATGATTGCGTTTGAAACCATGATGAAACGTAAAATATTAATGCCTTCACAATGCTTAAAACAGTTAGGTTCGGAGCTTAGTATATTTTCCAACTTCAGTGATGCCGCTCAAAGAATTGGCGTTTACACAGCGCACGATTACATCGACATTATGCAATCCTTAATTGACGAATGGAAGATAGAAACCATGACAGGGTTTAATGAAGAAGCAGAGAAAGCAAGAGACTACGTTATGGCCTTACCTAAGAGAATGACCAAAATTGCGGATAGAATAGTGGTTCCAAAAACGGAATACAAATTCAATTGGATTTTAGCGTAAGGTCAAGCTATCTTTACTTCCTCCAAAACTTCATAAGCAACGGCTTAATGCAATACTATCAATGGTCATGAACCTCGAAAGTATGTTTTGCAGTTGTTTTTTTACCTTCCTCATTTTCTGCAACTACCACAAAATCAACAATCTGCTCTTCAGGCAATTTCCCAATCACGTAATATGAATTAAAGTTAATTGCTTTAGAGTGTGAATGTCTTTTTATACTCCAAATTGTATCATTCTGAGGCCTTGTAATAAACCAACATTTGGCTTCGTGTAACTCAATATCATCAGTAATAACAACATTAACAACTGCGGTGTCCCCAATTTCATAATACGCTTTCTTAGGGTCATTAATCACAATCTTAGGTTCGCTTTTTTTGATTACATCCTCATCTTCTTTTTTCTTACAAGCGTTAATAAGCACTAATGAGATTCCAATAATTGTAAAAATTTTCTTTTTCATTTTTTTATTTTAAATTAATATTGCTGCAAATGTAAATATTATTTCCATTAATGCAACAATGTTGCATTAAAAAATATTAATCCAATGAAATTATCCAGAAACACAAACGCAAAAAAAGAAATACAGCAGTTAATATCATCCTCAAAAACTGCACTTTCTCATTCTGAAATTCAAAAATCCTTAGATGGCCTTTGTGATAGAGTTACTATTTATAGAGTATTGGAAAGACTGCTAGAAGATGGCAATATTCATAGAACTGTTACAACTGATGGTGTAGTAAAATACGCTGCCTGTCATTCTTGCGAAATTAAGCACAGCCACAACCACATTCATTTTAGTTGCTTAAAATGTAACTCGGTAACTTGTCTTGACAATGTTGAACCAATTTTTAAACTACCCGATAATTACCAAGTTATTGAAATGAACTTTACGCTTTCTGGCTTATGCCCTAAGTGTATCTGATTTAGTTTTAAAAAAATCAGGCCTTAAAATTGGATTTAGATTAAAGAAAATCCCTTTTTCCGCTTCTTGTTTATACAATATCCTTGACTTAATCTCGTTTATACCTCATGCCTGTTAGCATTCCAAATCCTTGTCATGAAAATTGGGAAAAAATGTCTCCTACCCAAAATGGGAAACACTGCCAATCATGTGCTAAAAACGTCATTGATTTTACCTCTTTTACACAAGAAGAAATTGAACAATTCTTAAAGAACAACCCTCATGCCTGCGGCAGATTTTACAAACATCAAATCAGTCGAGATACTCCCACTTCCCCTGTTTCTCAGTCGCAATTAAAATACGCTTGTAGTTTACTACTTGTCGCACTTTCCTCAAATCAACTCTATTCTCAAGACACCTTATACAGCCCTGTTGCTAACACCAACATAAGCATTAATACGACTCATTTACAAGACATAAATATCCTTAATATACTTGTTAATACACCCGCTAGTAATACTTCACCAATCCAAAAAATCAAAATCTCTGTCGCAGAATTTACTTTAGATACTAATTTTATTTACAACGAATCCCTACAGATTCACCTCCCAAAGCAATTGACTTGGGATAGCTTAAGGATTGAGTTTACAGATTCTTTGTCCGTATCCACACATTTTACTATCCCAAAAACACAACTCTCTTATCCCTATTTTTTTCATCCGGGAACGATTATTTTTAGCTTTGATGAAAAATGGAACTATTCAGTAATTTTTCCCATTACCACAAAGATTAACATTCCAATGATGATGGGCATTCCACAAATTGAATATCCTCCATTTGAATTCCCTCAAATAAACATAAAACTAGACACATTCCGTAAAACTTTTATTATGGGAAATTATGCGCATATTGATACACTAACCGAGGATTCGATTAAAACTTTAGTAAAAAACAAACCTATTGTTACAAAATCCAAATCCTCACATCCGTGGTATACGGCATTATGGATTTTCTTAAGCACAATCGTGGCAGGCTTAATTTACAGATACCGAAAATTCAAAAAATCTATTTCAGGGTAATTAACGTCACGCCGTCACCACCCAATTGTTCGGTTTCAAACTCAAACTTTTTAACCCATTTATTTTGCTTTAAATGTTCTTTAATCAAAGTTCTTAATATGCCATGACCTCTGCCATGTATCACTTTCAAATCCTTAGCACCAATTAAATGCGCATCTTCCAAGAATGAACTTATTTTTTGAACAGCCTCCTCGCCCCTGACTCCTCGCACATCAATATTGGGATAAAACTGACTTTGCTTTTCAAACAAATGAAGATTTACCTGTTGATTTTTCATTGATTTTTTAGACATGGCTTGGGAACGACTCAAGTCGCTGATGTTCAACCACATCTTTATTTGACCAAACAACACTTCTGCTTTCGTGCTCTTAACCGTTAAGACTTCGCCTGAGGTGGTTTGTCCATTTCTAACAACCCGATCACCCACTTTAAGCTTCAACACCTCAACTGGCTTTGTTTTTTGCACCTGCTTTATCTCTTCTTCCAACTTAGGTTCAATTTGCTTTTTGTGTTTCTGCAAATCTTCCCTAATCTTTTTGGTTTGCTCTTTTTCAGCATTCGCAACCTTTATTTCTTTGATGGTTTGCTCAACTTTCTTATTACTTTCATCAATAATCTCCTCAGCCTTTTGTTTAGCCGTTTTTAATATCGCTTGTTTACTCGACATTAACTCTTCTTTCAGTTGCTGATAATCATTCAAAAGTCGGTCAAGCACCTTTTCCTTTTCTTGTATCCTCTTGTTATTTTCGACAAGCTCCTGTTTGTTTTTTTCATTTTCGGCAATAAGCTCATCCAAATCAATTTGATTTTTCCACTTATTTACTTCCCTAACCCGCTCAATCACTTGTGATTTTAAACCAACCTTGGAGGCTACTTCTAGCGCAAATGAACTACCTGGTTTACCTAATTCCAACTTAAACAAGGGCTCCAAATGTTGCAAATCGTACAACATTCTTGCATTTATAACACCTTTGGTTTCGCTTGCCCAAGCCTTAAGTTCCCCAAAATGCGTGGTTACAACCCCAAATGCCTCGGCTTGCAACAACTGTTCTAATATCGCTTGTGCAATACTACTCCCTATGGAAGGATCGGTTCCGTTTCCTATTTCATCTATTAAATAAAGCGACTTGGATGAAATTTCCGACATAAACGTTTTCATACTCCACAAGTGACTGCTGTATGAACTCAAATTATTTTCTATCGATTGATTGTCGCCAATGTCAATAAAAATACCATCGTAAATTTTCATACTACTGCCCACCGAAACAGGCACTTTCAAACCGCACTGCAACATATACTGAAGCAATCCTATGGTTTTTAAGGCAATACTTTTTCCTCCAGCATTTGGACCTGAAATTAATATTAAATGAACATTTTTATTGGTTTGGAAATTTAATGGTTCTATCTTTTTATTGTCCTTGTCAAACTGCAAATACAACAAAGGATGTTTGGCATTAATCAGATTAACTTGCGATTGCTCTTTTACTATGTCAGGCGAAATTGCTTTCAATCTACTGCTCAACTTTTGTTTGGCAACTACCACATCCATAAAGGCATGCCATTGCACATGGTGTAAAATAGCTTGTTTGTAAACCGAAACATCCTTAGTCAATTGTTTCAAAATACGTTCAACTTCTTTTTTGCGTTCCAGCACCAATTCTTTCAACTGATTATTGCCTTCAAAACACTCAATAGGTTCAATGTATAAATACTTTCCACTTTGACTGTCATCGTGAACAAAACCATTGATTTTACGCTTGTGTTCAGCTATAATAGGAATTACCAAACGCTCGTTTCTAATCGTTATTTCGGTATCTCCTGCCCAATCGTTCTTTTTGGCCAATTCAAACTTAGAGAGTAATATCTTTCTAATCTCCCTTTCTTTTTCATTAATGGCTGTTGTAATTTTCTTTAAAGTAGGCGAAGCATCAGGCTTCATTTTTCCTGCGATATCTATCACTTCATTAATCAAACGAAGACAAGGGGTTAAATCCACCAAACGCGACTGCTTTTGAGCCATCAAAGGCAACAAATGTTGTTGTTTGTTAACCTCTAAATACATTTGGTTGAAACAAGACAATGCACTACTTATTACTTGCCATTCATCTTCATAAATAATGGCACCCTCTTTTTCAATAGGGTTTAGAAAACTTAATACATCTTCGAGATATTCGAAAAAAGTATTAGACAAATGGCCCGACTGCGACAATAATTCAAGCTCACTTATCAACTGTAAAGATTCCTGAATTTTATTGTATTGATTGGTAAATGTAATTTTATTGATAGCCTCTCTACCAATATCGGTTGAGGTTTCTTTTTTTAAAAGCTCTCTGATTTTGTCAAACCCTAACTTTTCTTCTATGGAAACTGGATAATTCACTCAGATATACTTATTGATTTTCGTAATTTTCGGCTTGCATTTCGCTCAATCGGTCAATCACTTGTTCGTAAATCCCTGACAACACTTGAGGATAACCGGCATAATACTCGTGACTTTTAATAAAAACACTGTCTGCCACTTGGTGTTTTTTCATTACAAACTCCCAATCTTTGGTTTTATTTCTTGGCAATTGATTGGCATTTACATAGACTGCCGCTTCTACTACCCTTAAGTCCATAATGATATCTATCATTTTTTTCTCTTCAATTACCCAATCAGGCTTGGAATCTACAACCTCGAGTTTATCTCCCGATTGGCACGAAGAAAACATAAAAATCAAAAAGAAAAAATACACGTAAGGTTTCATTAATTTTGCAAATATAATGGTTGCTGAAAACATATTAAGAATTAAACAAGAAATAGGCCAAAATGTTGACTTGGTTGTAGTTTCCAAATACAGAACAATTGAAGAAATTAAACAAGTGTATGAGGCGGGCATGTTGCACCTTGCAGAAAATAGGGTTCAGGCTTTGTTGGAAAGAAAAGAAGCCTTACCTGACAATATTAAATGGCATTTGATTGGGCATTTACAAACCAATAAGGTTAAATACATAGCGCCTTTTATTCATTTGATTCAAAGTGTAGACAGCTTTAAACTTTTGGAAGAGATAAACAAACAAGGGCTCAAAAACGACAGGGTCATCAATTGTCTTTTACAAGTTTACATCGCCACTGAAGACAGTAAGTTTGGACTTTCCGAAGAGGAACTTTACGAGCTCATCAATCATCCCCAACTCAGCGAGTTCAAAAACATCAACATTACAGGATTAATGGGCATGGCAAGCAATACGGACAACATTGCACAAGTAGAAAAGGAATTCAAACAACTACGCCACTATTTCGACCACATCCAAACATTGAAACTATTCCCCCATTTCCAAACCGTGTCCATGGGCATGAGCGGCGATTACTTGCTAGCCATTCAATGTGGCAGCAACATGATAAGAGTGGGCAGTAAGGTGTTTGAGTGAGGGGATAAAAATCAAAATCCCACTTAAACTCTGGCGAATTATTGAATAATCAATTTATGGGTCACTTGTTCTTGTTGATTATCTATGGTCACAAAATACAATCCCTTAGTTAGAAAATCAACATTTACAGAACAGTCCTCTTCTTTGCTATTGACTTGTTTTTCGTAAACCACCTTACCACTTAAATCCCGAATAATTAAGTTGAATTTTTCTGTCTGTTGATTCAATAATTTCACTTTAAATTGCCCACTATTGGGATTAGGAATGACCCTAATATCAAAATGACTAGATTTCGAAAACAGCCTTTGAATGCTTGTTACATTGGAGTCGACAATAGTAATAAAAAACTTACCTTTAGTATAATAATTAACACTTGGGTATTGATAGGTGCACACTACTTGAATATTTCCTTTATGCCTTTCGTACATATACAAAGTAACTGGATAACGCCCTTGTTTCTGATACCTGTGAGTAATAAATAGACCTGCACCGGTTAAGGTATCTCTTTGGGTAATAAAATTACCATCTCCCATATCCCACAACCAAATGATACTGTCTGACCAACGGTATCTACTTAGGTTTTCGAATTTCACTTCGTCATTGACAAAATAATAACGTGAAATCATGGTATCAAAAAAAGCTAATGGCCCATTGAATTCAATCATTCTATGGGTATCCCTAACAACAATCTCATTGTTTAAAGTATTTTGCGAATAAACCTTAAACTTGATTTTATACATTAAATTTTCACTGTAACTGTGTTTTACAACATCAGGCATACTGTCTATATATTCCGTTTTTTGACCATCACCCCAATCAATTTCCGATTTAACTACCTTTATTCCAGGTTTGCCAAACTCCTGTAAGTAAGGATCTTCCAAAACAGTTTTGTTCCTAAATTCAACCTCTCTTTTACAAAAACCTGTTGTAGTATTTACCTCAAAATCAACATCGGCATAAACGGTATATATTTTTTGAGAAAAAGTATCCAAACAACCCGAACTATCTCCTGTAGCTACTCTCAAAGTGTAAACGCGACCAGAATCTTGGTTGTAGTATAAGCTGCCAGGTATTTGATTGCCACCCAATGTAACTGTTGGATTGCCTAATCCACTTGTACTAAAAGGGAAACCACCAAAAACAGAACGAGGTAATAACCCATCATCCTCCTTACTTAAATCAGTTCTTGTTACCATTTCCCTTCCAGGATTTCCTGCTTCAGCAATCCGATTTCTCCAATAATCATTAGGATCTAAAAGCCTAAATGCAATTTCAGGATAAGTCTCAAAATATCTAAAATTCAACTTCGCACTAACTAGACTACCAGGATGAATAACTGTGTCGTTAAAATCTAATGACGAATAAAAACCAACCAGTATCTTCTTGGCGGTATTGGTGGATTTAACACACCTTTCTGGCGAATGGCTTCTTAAACTGAAGTTGGCAACATAATACCCCGAATATTGTGGCACAAAACAATAGGCATTGTAAGTTTTACTATCCCAACCTTTGGCTTTGTCAATAGGCACTATTGAAGTATCTCTAAAATGCAAACTTGTTTTTTCATCGGCCACTTTTTTAAACTTAATTAAATGACCAAAACCTGTGGTGTCTATAAACCCTTTTGAACCTGTGTAAGGCTTATTTATTACACCCACACCATTCCATATCATTGCATTGAGTTGCGTAGGCGATAAATCGTAAATACTAACCCTGTTTGATTCTAATTTCTCTTTCAACAAATCAAAAACCGCAGACACATCGGCCTCAACATGCCACTTTGTATTTACGGCTATTTTTATAACCTGTTTACTTAATACCGTTGTAACACCATCAAAGAATTGCTCTTTGGTCACTGTTAAATAATCCTCCAATACATTGGGATTTCCAGCCACTTCTTTCAATCTATCATACTTCTCTGTCACTGTCAAATTATAATATTGACTATAGTTTCTACCTACATTAGCCCCTGTAATACTCCATTGCGACTCTTCCACATCGGGCACATAAGTTCTGTTCCATACATTGGTCGTCAAACAAATGGTGTCTTTTCTGCACACTTTAGTGTACTCCTGCCCTTCTTTTGACCTAACTATTCTAAACTTGTTGTCTAGAATAGGGAATCGGGCAAATTTATTAAAGTAAACAGTGTCTATAAACTCTGAAGGATAACCATACGTATTCGTATTAATTCCATTGTTTAAATTATTTTCCCAATGACCTCTTCCAATGATTAAACCAACATTAATGTAACCACTGATTGTATCTTTAATTTGAGTTTCTATGAATTGTTTGGAATATCTATGACTAGGCTTTCCTGAAAATTTGTATCCAAAATAGGGCGGCTTGTTGGGCGGTAAATCTCCCATCGACATCCCTCCTGCTGTTAAATTAGGACTAACCAATGGGATCCAAGCTTTTTTATTTAATGATGTATCAACATTTAATTCTGCCCATGTAAAAGAACAATTCGCTTTTCTGTCGTCCAAAATAAAGGTAATCCCTTCCTTTTCGCCCCCACCAAAACACTGTACACCTTCTTTTCGCAAAGTCGGCATTGTAGGTGGTTGAAGTGACAATGTTACTGTCTTTTCATCCTGACATGCCAAAGGGTGTTGTGTGTCTAATTGCGTTAGTTTTACTTGAAAACACTTTACAGCATTGCTTTCATAAAACAATCTTCTGTGCATTGCCGCATTAATACTGTCGTTTGAACCAACATTATTCTTTAAAAACTTCACCACTTTACGACCATTCTCTAACAGATTAAGCGAAACCGTATCTTCGGAATAAGCTAATTGAAAAACATTAAGAAACTGATGCTTATTAGACGGTATTTTTATTTGATCTCCTTTTTTGAGGGTGTAATAATTGGGACCTACCAATTGAACCCATCCATTTCCATCATTTTTATTGGCAAAAACAGAATCTAAAGCATTGATATAAAGCACAGATTCCCTTTCAAAAGTGGACTGATAAGGACCTACCACCGTTCCATTTATTTTTATTTTAGAGTTAAGGGTTGAAAACAGAAGTGAATCCTTCGCCCTTCTTCCTTTAACATTGTCTCCATAAAACAAAACAGTGTCTCGAATGATAGCCATAGAATCGCTTGCCCATAACTTTTTAGTTTCCAATCGTCCTGAATCTGTATTGAAATACGAAATCAATACTGCTTTGTTTGAAAACTTTTGAGCATAAATTTGCTCCCACGGTGTGTACCAATGTTGTGGTGTGGAATCTTTACTAAATCTGCAATTTTTATCTGTATTAATCCCTAATTTAATATCCGTTGTGCAAGGTTCACAATAATCATCGTCAAAATCCCACGTGCGAATGACATGACTGTTTCCTTTCCTTTGCTTCCTTGGATTGAGCGACACTTGACCTGTGGGTCTGTTATTAAAACTATGGTTGAGCGGTGCATTAAAACCCGACTTTACCCACTCATGAATAGAGGCATTAAAAACAACCGTTTTGGGGTCGAGAACTTGACCCGATAATTTATTGACCAATACACTGTCTTTGGCTATTACAACCACAGAATCATCATCTGTAAAATCATTGTCATTGTGAAAAAACAAACTTGAGTTAGCAAAACGAACGGTATCTTTAATTAGCGGTTGAAACCTTTGGCTTGCTTCAATTAAAGTATTGGGATGTTCATCAATTATAGTTTGTGGGCCAATAACCAATATAGTGTCATACAAGGCAGTAACACAGGCAACATTGGGGTGACTGAAACTGAAATTTATCTTGTAAGCACCCGGTTTGGTATAGCGATGACTTGTTCGCCATTTTCTTGACACATTTAAACTTCCTGAAGACGGGTTTCCAAAATTAAACACGGGATTACTTCCCTGATAAATAGTATCTCTTAGTCTAAAAGAAATAAGTCCGTCGGAGGAGCAAACAGAATCTTTGGATGCAATGATTTTGTTCTTAATAACATACAAAGTGGCTGAATTTTTATATTCAAAACTATCAGAACAACCAAAATCGGCATGGACAATCAATTTGGTGTTAAAATTTCCTGCATTAGGACCTTGCGTTACAAAACGTCGACAAACACCGTCAACACCCCAAAGTGCTACAGAATCCTTAGTCCCTCTCGACTCTGTACCATCTCCCCATTTCCACACAAAACTTTGAACATCTTCCAAAGCAATCTCTGACTTGTTTTGCAAACACATTGTAACGCTATTGCATGACATTGGTCTGTTAGAGGTGAAACTAGGCACTACTAACTTCTCAAATTTGATTAAATTACTGATTCTTTCAGCCGTTACACATCCATTATTGTCAGTGATTTTTATTGTTACCCCTATTACCCCACCATTTGCATTAGAAAATGATTGGCAAAAATTGACAACGCCATCTCCAAAAACCTCTTTTTTACTATTGTCATCAAAAATAAATTCTCTTTTATAAATCTTACCTCCCAATTCACCCGAAGTGCTACTGTCCACAAAACAATAGTTTAAATTATTACACAAATTAGACGAACGAGGGAGCGCTCTAAAATTCAAGATTGGTTTCTTATTCACTTCGACAAAGCTTTGGTAAAAACATTTGTTACCATTCTCATCCGTGACATACATCTTAATAGACTTTAAACCTGATGTTTTAAAGACAAAATTAGGGTTTTTAACATCATTAACTATTTCCCCATTTATATCCCACTTAACTTTATCGAGAGTTGAAAGGTTGGCACTTAAAGTTATGGGCTCATTGACACAAGCAGTTTTGGGTGCACTGAACACACATTGAGCATTCAATTGAAGAAACCCAATAAAACAGGTAACGATGAGTAGTAATTTAATTTTCATAGAGTAATAGTGTAGACCCTTTCTTTTCAAAAATAGTTGCATTGGATTTTAAATCCAGAATAAGCATTATAAAATCTATACCGAAGTTCTAATACTTATTCTGTGTTAAAAACAGCACAAATCTACCCTAAAAACAGGGAAAACCAATGTCCCATTACTGTATCACAAACTTAACCTTATCACCGGTGGAGGTCGCTATAAAATAAATACCTTTTGAGAGGTTTTCGCAGTTTAGAAGATAAGTGTCAGATAAGTTTAAGTTATGTTTAAGAACACTTTGACCCAGAGAATTGAATACTTCAAAATTGACATTTTCATTTTTCAAGTTTTTAATATTTAACACCTTACTTGTTGGGTTGGGATAAACTTCGATAGTATTGGATTGCCCTACAACTTTATTTACATTGATTCCATTCCCTTTTTCCTCAACTCTTGTGATGACGGCATAATTGGTAATAATTGGCTCATTGTAATCAAAGTAAATATAGGCTTTGTTTCTGATACTGTCACCAACCCTTAAATCGCCCCTTACATTGGCTTCAAACACCAAATAACCTTTGCTTTTTTCTTCGTTTTCACTTTTAGGTTTGAGGTTGATGTTATTGAATTGCCATGTTACGATATTAGTACCGGGTTGAATAGAAACGGAATAAGGATGAGTAGCACCAATCATTTGAAAACTGTAAACGGGCATTTTCAGGTTGATGGTATCAATAATAGTCACATTTCTGGCATCGTCATTGCCTTCATTTTGAAAATGAATGGTGTATTTGATTTTTCTTAAATCAGAGGTAATTCGACCTTCAGGCAAAGAAAATTTAGCATTAGGATCATAGCTGTAAACGATTCTTTGCATGATAGAATCTCGGTTGTCGGTAGAATCCATGTCGCTTGTTGAAGGTGTAATTTTTAAATAGTGTTTCACTATTTGGTTGATTCGAAAATGATTAAGGGGATAAACAACCTTAACCTGAATTTCACGACTTTGAGAATTGAAAAGGTTAGTAATCGAAAAATTTAAAGCATTCCCATTCTTACTGGAAAAATTTGGTGAGGAAGAAATAAGCCTAACAAGGGGATTGAGTTTTAACTCAACGTTAACATTCCCATTATTAGCAACACAACTCTTATTTTCAACTTTGAATCTCAGCGTAATGGTATCTAGAAGACGAGCTTGATGAAAAGAGTTGCTTTTGATAGCTAAATTGATGTTTTTTGAGGCAATGTATGGAATATATATTGAATCTAATGAAATATTGGGCGAGCTAGTCTTAGAATTTATGAAACCTGAGAAAGGAACAGTAATACAATCTTTATTAGACCCTTGTATTTTGGGATTATATCCATCATAATGATAGTAATTATAAATTCCATCAGAATTTGTGTTGTATTCGACATTGTCTATAAAAAATGGATTCGATAAATTTTGATCTCCATTATCAAACACATAATTTTCATTGTTGTCTTTAAATTGTTTGATTACTATCGTATCCAATTTTAATGAATTAATTGAATCCAAAACTAATTCAACGATATTTCCAAGGTCAACTCCATTATAATTTATTTTATTAGCACTAAAATGATAAATTTTATTATCACTGCTTTTAAAATATGTATATTCTGTTGTATCTATGGCATCCTGACTATATGAAGCAATTGTTGAAAGATAATCATGTTTGCTTGATTTCATTTCAACTAGATGATTAAACCACGGAAGATACTTGTGAAGAATTAAATTATTTTTATGAGTTACAATTGATTTGATATCAATAGCGTCCTAAATAAATAAAAAAAGAAAGGGTAGTTTTTATCCTCAGAGT
>JBBAKM010000004.1:0-200789 GCA_040403495.1 Bacteroidia bacterium | reverse complement strand
CGATACTATCTCTACCTAAGCAGTTTGTGCTTCTTAATTTAACACATTTAGTACCCGGAGTAGTCCAAGTACCTGTTGAACCTGAAGTAGTTTTATAGTTTGGAGTTATTCCACGTTGTTCGTATGAACCATCGTTGTTGATATCCCAAGCATGTTCAGTGTAACCAACTTGATTGTTATTAATAAAGGTAACAACTGTTTTTACCCAAGCATCTGTTGGTGCGATAAAATTAGCATTTACACTTGTAGGCAATACTAAGTTGATGCTGAAATCAGTTGCTTCACCATAGTACATTTGGTAACTAGTACAAGTATGACATCCCGTTGATTGGGAAATATTACCACCATATTGGTAATCTGATATTACTCTTAAACGAGTAGCACTTGGAGATACATTACAAGGTATTGTAAAATTGATCCCATTTAATGAACCTGGCATGTTATTTCCTGAAGTAGTATTCCACGTTCCAAGATATTCACCTGCATCAATAAAATCTTTATCATTATTAAAATCTACATAAACACCCCATTTACCATTATAGGTAGTACCATAATAATAAGAAGAAGAACTAGACTGGATATTGTAAGTATTTCCAGCTGTTAAATTAAAAGCATTGGAAGGACTGTTTGCCAATGAATACTCCCCACCGCAGGTAGAAGTTCCATTGAATCCATCCGCTTTTCTGTTGTAAACAACATTAGACCCTGCCGAAATTACGATTTGTTCAGCAGCAACAACGTAATTGGTGGTTGACATCTGGTAAGTGTAACTATTGTGAGCGTTACACCAGGGCGATTGCGCGACCAGATTTGGAATTAACCCAAACAACATGACAAAGCAAGCCAAGGTTAATTTTGCTAGGTGAGTAATTAATTTATTCATTTTTATAATTATTATTTTAACGGGTTCAATAATAATTATAAAAATTTCAAAAACAATATTTATTTTAATTTTTTTTACGAAAACTTAAAATAATGACACTTTTTTTACAAAAATGTCTGAAAAATAGAAAAATTTCTATTTTTAGGCAACTCCCATATGTTTCAAATGTGAAACATGAGAGTTGATGGCAACCACAACATTTTTATATTCGTTGTAGGTGACATTATACTCTTTACATACATCTTTAACTATTTTACTAATTTGAGGATAATGGATATGTGAAATATTAGGAAATAAATGATGTTCAACTTGAAAGTTCAATCCACCTGTAAACCAAGAAACGATTTTATTGTTTGTTGCAAAATTGGCTGTGGTTTTAAGTTGGTGAACTGCCCACTCATCTTGAACCTTGCCTGTTGTTTCATCTGGTTTAGGAAATTGAGTACTTTCAACAGTGTGTGCCAATTGGAATACTAAACTAATAACTATTCCAGTAAAAAAACCAAAAATCAAGAAACCTATAATCCACATTTTAAATCCTACAAAAATGATTGGGATTACAATAAACAATAAAGCATGTAAAACCTTGAATGACCAAAAGGTAATATGATCGTTGGTATTTAACTTTTTCAATGGCATATTACCAACCTTCTTTGTAAAATATTTTTCGTAGTCGGTAAAAAATATCCAATATAGATATAACAAAGAATAAGCTAATGGGAAATATAAATACTGAAATTTATGGATTTTGTATTTTTTTTGACTTTCGCACAGTCTTAGAAAAGGACGGGCATCAATATCATCATCAACACCATCGATGTTAGTGTATGTGTGGTGAACAACGTTATGCTTTGTTTTCCACATAAAAACATTTGCCCCTAAAATATTGAGTGACATTCCGGCTAATTCATTCAACCATTTTTTGTTACTAAAACTTCCATGAGCGCCATCATGCATGATATTAAAACCAATAGCAGCTGTGGCTAGGCCTAGCAATAAACATTCAGCAACTAAAACTATCCAATTAGGTGATGTAAAAAACACTAAATGGACATAAGTTACAATTAAAGTTGAGAAAATAATGATTGCTTTTGTGTATAATTTAGCATTACCAGTTGGTTTTGCTTTAACTTCTTCAAAGTAGTGATTAATTCTTTTTCTTAATTCAGAATGAAAAGAATTAGTTGGATTTAAAAACTTAGGTATTACCATTAAAATATTAAAGGTGCAAAGATAATATCTTTTAGTTCAAAAAAAGATAGTTTTACCACAAATAAGGTGATCTTAATCATATTTATCTGTAAAACAATCTGATAATTTTCAATTCAACATACATTTAAATACACAAAAAAAACCTAACTTTGTGGATTAGATGAAAAAAGATAATAAAGACCTTTTTGATGGGCCAAAAAAGAATCGTACGGATGAAAAAAAACCTTCTGAAAAGGAGGATAAAAAAAGAAATTTTGATACCGACGATTTAAGTTTTAAGGTTAAGTTTATTCCTAACTCAAACGAAAACAAATCAGATTCGTTTAGGCCCAACAATCGGAATTTTAATTCAGACAAAAAAAGTCCGTCTAAAAAACCTTATTCAAAACCAAATGGTTCTTTTGATGATAAGAGAACGCCAAGGTTTGACGAGAAAAAGCCATATGACAAGCCTTATTCAAAAGCAAACTCAAATGGACCATCAGACAACAAAAGAACGCCCAGGTTTGACGAGAAAAAGTCATATGATAAACCTTATTCAAAACCAAATCCAAATGGTTCTTTTGATGATAAAAGAACGCCAAGGTTTGATGAAAAAAAATCATTTAACAAACCTTTCACAAAATCTAATGACAGAAATGATAGGAATGACAGAAAATCATACAATTCCAAAGGCGAAAACAATGGATCTAACTTTTCTCAGCCAAGAGACAATGACAATTTCAAACCAAGAGAATCTTTTAAATTAGACAGTGAAGACGAATCTAAACCATTTAAAAAACCATTTAAATTAGGCTACGACCCACAAGTGCCCTTAAAAAAACAATCTTACCAATCTCGAATTTTTAAGGAAAACAAACAACAAGACAAAAAACAAGACAAAATTGTTGATTCAGATAACAGACTTAGACTTAATAAATACATTGCTCAGTCAGGCATTTGCAGTCGAAGAGAAGCAGACGAGTTCATTAAAAAAGGAAGTGTTACCGTTAACAACATAGTTATCAAAGAAATGGGACACAAAGTTAATCCAGGCGATAACATTAAGTTCGAAGGAAAAACAATTTTATCCGAACCATTTGTTTATATTCTAATGAACAAGCCCAAAGACTTCATTACAACAACCGAAGATGACAAAGGCCGAAAAACAGTATTGGATTTATTGGTTGGAAAAGTCAATGAACGTGTATTCCCGGTAGGTAGGTTGGACAGAAATACAACAGGAGTTCTTCTAATTACTAACGATGGTGAATTAACCCAAATACTAACTCACCCATCCTATCAAATTAAAAAAGTATACCATGCCACATTAGATAAAAAAGTAAGCCAATCTGATTTGGATAAACTTGTGGAAGGGATTGAATTGGAAGATGGCATTGTTCATGCAGATGCTGTCGCATATGTTGAATCGGAGGACAAAAGACACGTAGGACTTGAGATACATTCCGGCAAAAACCACATTGTTAAACGTATGTTTGAGCACTTGGGTTATGATGTTGAACGATTAGATAGAGTAAGTTTTGGAACTTTTACAAAGAAGGACTTACCACGAGGGAAATGGCGTTTTCTGACCAATTATGAATTAGCCTCCATCATGAAAATGAAAGATAAAGCAAGTAAACAATAATGATTTATGTTTTTGTTTATCAAAAATGTAAGCAATAGTATTCTTAATTTTTGTTTTCCAAGCCTTTGTTCTGGATGCAACACCATTCTATTTAATCAAGAACTTCACATTTGTCTAAAATGTCAGTTGAATTTACCAAAAACCAATTTCAAAGACCAAGACAACAATCATACTGCCAATATCTTTAAAGGAAGAATTCCTATTGAATATGCCAATAGCTATTTGTATTTTAGAAAAAAAGGCATTGCTCAAAACCTTGTTCATCAAATAAAATACAAAAAAAATCTTGAGTTGGGAAAATACTTAGGACAACAATTTGGATTAGATATTTTAGACCAAATCAAAAACAATCCACCCGATATCATTACTTGTGTTCCTTTACACAAAAAGAAATTGAAATTAAGAGGGCACAATCAAAGTGAATCAATAGCTACTGGAATTTCAGAATCACTAAACATCCCCTTTATTCCAAATATAATTCTTAAACTTACTATTTCCGATTCTCAAACCAGAAAAAGTAGATTTAATCGTTGGCTAAACGTAGACACGAAATTTAGCTTAAATCCCTCTTTCGACATTAAAGACAAACATATTTTAATCGTAGATGATGTTATAACAACAGGTGCTACTATTGAAACTTGTGGTCAATTAGTTTTAAGTCAGGAAAACACAAAAACAAGTTTTTTAAGCTTATGTCTTTCAACTCACTAAAAAATTTGTATATTCGCAAATCCATTTTTATATGAAAAAACAAATAACTCTCCTATTATTGTGTTCTTTTACCTTTTTTTTATTTGGTCAAAAGCCTCAATTTACACAACAATTTAACGTAGATAAACTCCCTCAATATTGTGGTTCTACAGGATCATCTTCTGCAGATTCTAGTCGATTACCAATTTTATTTAGGGCCTCACTGTTGGGATTAAACCCTGGGTCTTCATACAAATATTTTGTAAGATTTATTTCTCTTTCTGACACAGGTGATGTTAATTCAACTGGAGCAGGTAACCCAATATTTTTCAAAAACGGCAATTGGACAAGCACAAACGCCCCTCATTTAGATTCCGCGGGAAGACATGACACTGTTAGTTTAGCATTTGGACCTACTTTAGAAACATGGTTTGGCGCTTATTACAATAGTGATAGTCGATTTACTCCAGGAAAATACATTTATCCAATCTTTGTATTACAAGAAATTGGTTCAACTGATATTATCAAACTATGTATTTCGGATTCTATCAAAGTTCTTGGCTTTTCTCCAAATTCTGGCGCAAATAATGGCAGTGCCATTTGGGGTAGCTCCTCTATTGCTCAAAAAAACTTCGTTTTATTATATGACAACACAAGTGGTGTATCTAATAGACCACTAACAATTACTTACACTGAAAATGAAGGATTAAACAATTCTAACACCCAAAACCATTACACTAACTTAGTAAATGGCAAAACAGGTAATTGGGGCTCTATTATACCCAATACATTGAGTAATGGTGTTAGAAGAATAGAAAGTAAAGCATTTAATAATACTATAATATTTGCAAATATTGAGTTTGACGGAATATGGGGAATGGATTCAACCATTAACCCAAGAAAAGGATTTAGACCTATTTCAATCAAAAACGACAACGCGCCTTTAAGAAGTCCTGAAATTGAATTTGTTTCTTCCGCAATCAATGTTAGTGAAGGTATTGGGATAGCCAAATTATTGGTTAGAAGAAGATTTGGAAATCACGATTCTACTAAAGTTTTTGCTAATTATTTTGTTGGTTCTGCCACACCAAATGTTGATTTCACCAATTTAAATGGCAATCCACTCGTTGTTCGTCCTTATGGAACTGTTATTGACACCTTACGTATTCTAATAAAAAATGATTCATTGTCAGAAGGCACGGAAAATGCAAACTTCAGGCTTACTAATTCTAACAATGCTATTATAAACAACTTGGCTAACTCAATTCAGATGAACATCATTGACAATGACATACCTACTTATCGATTTGCTAAAAATGGAGCCGTTGTGAATGAAGACAATGGTTTATTGAGCGTTAAATTGAAAGTTGATTTTGGAAGTATAAATACATCTTCAGTTCGTGTTGTTGTAAAACGTAGAGCTGACAGCACATTTATTCCAAGCGAGTTCAGACTAGGCAATAGCAATAGAGACACAACAATCCAATTTAGTGGTGGCAAGGTTTCAGATAGTGTAAGTTTCAATATAAATATTATTAACGACCTGACTCCTGAAAGATTCAATGACACTATCGTTTTAGCATTAAGAAACCCAAGCAATCCAGGTAGTATTGGCAGAGACTCTTTGTATACCCTTGTAATCAGAGATGATGACACTCCTCCTACCTTTAATTTTGAATTTTCTAAAATTACAGTTCAAGAAAATGCGGGAACGGTCAATGTGAAAATCAAAAAAACAGGAAGAAATAAAAACCCAAGCGACTTTATCATTTCACACTATTCATTAACATCTACCGCAACTGATGGCAGTGACTTTAATTATTCTACACAAATTATCACTTCCGATGTAAACGATTTAGATACCTCAGTAAACATTACTATTATCAATGATAACAATAGAGAATTTAACGAAACAGCATTGTTTGTTATCCGTCCAAGTTTTAATGTAAGAATAGGCAAACCTGACACCTTACAACTTGTCATCAATGATGATGATATTGCCATCTATAATATTTCAAGAGTTACAAGTACAAAGGCACCAAACAATCTAGTTGATAGTATTGGCACAAAATGTGGTTTAAGAGGCGTAGTATATGGAAATAACATGAGTACATCAGGACTTGAATTTACACTGATAGACCCTACAGGTGGCATTCAAGTTGTTAATTCTAACACAAAAAACTACAGTGTTACAGAAGGAGACAGTATTTTTGTTATTGGACGTATTGCACAAGTTAATGGGATGGCTAGAATTACAGCATTAGATACAATTATTAGACTAGCATCATCTAGAACCTTAAGAAATGCAAATACAGTTTCTTTATTAAACGAGTCTACCGAATCTAGATTTGTTAGATTCAATTTGGTTAAATTAGCCAACCCTTCTCTTTGGCCAACAGCTGCTCTTGCAAATAACACTCAAGTTACATTAAAAGTGTTAACACAATCAGATTCTTTTGATTTGGTAATTGATAGTGAAACTGACATAGATGGAAGAACCGCACCAGCAGGATTTTTCAACCTCAGTGGAATAGGATTCCAAAATGACGCAACTAGTCCTTTCAATTCAGGTTATTCAATTAAACCAAGACGATTTACTGATTTCCAGCAATTAAATGCGCCAATTTTTAGCTTTACCTCTTCATCATCTTTAGCCATTGAGAACAGAGACAGTTCAGAAGGTTTTACTTTACAGTGTGCTAACTTGATAAACAACCAACAGATTAGTTTAGAAATTAAAGGGGGAACTGCAACAAGAAATACCGATTACCAATCGAACCAAAATCGTTTATTTATCCTTACACCAAGTAAACCAAGTGTCAATATCAAAATAAAATTAATTGACGATGCTATTGTTGAGGCTCCAGAAACTATCATTTTTGTAATTCGTGGCAATCAATGGGGTACTCTAGTTGGTGCAGATAGTATCCATACCGTTACTATTGTTGACGATGAATCCACTAATATCGCTTTAAATGAATTGAGCTCAAAAACGAAACTATACCCTAACCCAACTTCAAATCAATTTAATATTGAAACTACAGAAACTATCAACAGTATCGAAGTTTTGGATATTACAGGCAAACAAATATTTGTTGATTCAAAGGTAGATTCCAAAGAATACCAATCAAAATCATTAGAATTAAACAATGGTATTTACATCATAAAAATTAAAACAGAGTTAGGGTCATTCACTAAGCAATTAATGATAAAACACTAATGTCCTCTTTTTTAAATGAAGCTTTTCGCAAGTTCTTTATAGAACTTGCGAAAAACAATCATAAAGATTGGTTTGATTTAAACAGAGAACGTTATTATAATGAAGTTAAAAAACCTTTCGAAGCTATTGTCAATGAACTTATTTCTCAATTACGTAAAACCGAAGATTTAGGTCAAATAGAGGCCAAGGACTGCATTTTTAGAATAAATAGAGACATTCGCTTTAGCAAAGACAAAACCCCTTACAAACTTCATTTGTCTGCCGCGATTTCTAAATACGGTAAAAAGGATTTTGAAAATCCTGGCTTTTATTTCGAGATTGGACCTGAATACATTAATATCTATTCAGGCATCTATCAGCCGAGTAAAACCAGCTTAAATAATATTAGACAATATATCAGCAAATTCCACAAAGAATTGGATGCATTACAGTCAAACCAAAAGTTTAAAACAAACTTCGGCAGTATTCAGGGAGAAAAAGCAAAAAGACTTCCTAGTGATTTAAGCAACACTCATTCAATACTATTTAACAAACAATTTTACATACACCATCAAGTAGAGACTAACAATTTAATAAACAAAGACATTGTTAATTACTTAGTTTCTATATACAAATCGGCTCAACCCATCAATCAATATTTAAAACAAGCTATCGATTATGACAGTTAACCTAAACGAGATTATTACAGTAACATTTACTTTATTTGCTGTCATAGACATTATTGGTTCGGTTCCAGTTATTATAAACTTAAGAGAGAAAATTGGTCATATCCAATCAGAGATTGCAACACTTGTAGCGGGATTATTAATGGTTGCTTTCTTTTTGGTAGGCGAAAAATTCTTAGGTTTATTAGGCATCGATTTAGCCTCTTTTGCTTTAGCGGGTTCTGTTGTAATTTTTATTATTGGAATGGAAATGGTATTGGGAAGAGATTTTTTCAAAACCGACCCTGATGCAAAGTCGGGAAGTATCGTTCCTATTGCATTTCCTATCATTGCCGGGAGTGGAACATTAACTACAATAATGTCATTAAAATCTCAGTTTGAATCAATTAATATCTTTTTAGGAATACTAATTAATTTAATCATCATTTATATTGTATTAAAATCAACTAAGTTGATAGAGAGAATCCTTGGGAAAGGGGGATTACTAGTTATTAGAAAATTCTTTGGTGTTATTTTGATAGCAATTGCAGTCAAAATATTCAAAACCAACTTGAGTCTTAATTAAAACTATTTAAGTTTTCTAGCTATTGTAGTTTCTTCAAAGATTTCTAAATTGTCACCAACTTGTATGTCTTGGTAATTTCTAATTTGCAATCCGCATTCGAAACCTCTTACTACATCTTTCACATCGTCTTTGAATCGTTTTAAAGATTCCAATGTTCCTTGATGCACAACGACACCGTCACGAATGACTCTTAGCTTAGAACCTCTGTTAACTTTACCTTCCGTAACCATACAACCAGCAACTGTTCCAACCTTAGTAATTTTGAATACTTCACGAATTTCCACATTACCAATGATTGTTTCTTTAACCTCAGGGCTTAACATTCCTTCGATTGCAGATTTGATTTCGTCAATAGCTTGGTAGATTACAGAGTAGTGTCTAATATCAATTTGTTCAGTATCAGCAATTCGCTTAGCTCCAGAAGATGGTCTAACTTGGAATCCTATTATAATGGCATCAGAAGCAGAAGCTAACAATACATCACTTTCGGTAATTTGTCCAACCCCTTTATGGATAATTTTCACCATTACCTCTTCAGTTGACAGATTTAGTAATGAATCACTTAATGCTTCTACAGAACCATTCACATCTCCTTTTATAATTAAGTTTAGCTCTTTAAAGTTACCTATAGCCAAACGACGACCAATTTCATCTAAAGTAATATGTTTGGTTGTTCTTATTCCTTGTTCACGATGTAATTGTTCTCTTTTGTTTGCAATTTCTTTTGCTTCGTCTTCAGTTTTCAGCACTAATAAAGGATCACCAGCCATAGGAGAATCTGAGAAACCAAGCATACTTACCGGTGTAGATGGTCCAGCAAACTCTACTTTTTGATTTCTTTCATTGAACAATGCTTTCACTTTGGCATATTTAGAACCTGCAACCAAGTGGTCGCCGACTCTTAATGTACCCGTTTGAATTAAAACGCTGGCAACAATACCTCTTCCTTTGTCTAATTTTGCCTCAATTACTGTTCCTTTTGCATTTCGTTTTGGATCTGCTTTTAGGTCAAGCAATTCAGCTTCTAACAAAACTTTTTCTAAAAGTTTGTCCATGTTTAAGCCTTTTTTAGCAGAAATCTCTTGGCTTTGGTATTTACCACCCCACTCTTCCACTAAAATATTCATACCAGACAATGCCTCTCTTATTTTTTCAGGATTAGCACCATCTTTATCTATTTTGTTGATTGCAAAAATCATTGGCACACCAGCTGCTTGAGCGTGGCTTATTGCCTCCTTTGTTTGTGGCATTATGCTATCGTCTGCTGCAATAACAATAATTGCTATGTCAGTTACTTTAGCACCCCTTGCACGCATTGCTGTAAAGGCTTCGTGACCGGGAGTATCCAAGAAAGTGATTTTTTGACCAGCTGGTAATTGAACCTCGTAAGCCCCAATATGCTGAGTTATACCACCCGCTTCACCTGCAATAACATTTGTTTTTCTAACATAATCCAATAATGATGTTTTACCATGATCCACGTGTCCCATTACAGTTACAATAGGTGGTCGTGAAACTAAATTATTTGGATCATCATGTTCTTCATCAAACTGAATGGTTTCTTCAGCATCTACGAAACTAACTTCATACCCAAATTCATCGGCTACAAGTGTAATAGTTTCAGCATCCAAACGTTGATTGATGGACACCATGATACCTAATGAAAAACAGGTCGAAATTACTTGGGTTACAGATACATCCATCATTTTTGCTAAATCATTCGCAGTTAAGAACTCTGTTACTTTTAGAATTTTATCCTCTTGTTCTTGGCGTTCTCTTTCGTGAGATCTAGCTTGATAGTGGTCGTCTCTTTTTTGTTTTTTAAACTTAGATTTAGACGTTTTACCTCTACCGGTATTATCAATCTTGTTTAGTGTTTTCTTTAATTTATCTTGAACTTCCTTTTGAGAAATTTCTTTTTTAGGTTCTTCTTTTTTGAAATGAGTTGTTTTATTAACTTTTATTTCTTGTTGGATATTAACCTTTTGAGCAACCGTTTTACGTTTTCTTTTTTCACCTTTCAATCTATCAGATGGCTGAAATTTAGACTTCATCTCAGGCTCAGGTCTGATATCAATTTTACCTTTAATCGTCAAACCATCTAATTTCTCTAATTTGGCTTTTACCAATTCTCTTTCCTCTTCAGGAAGCGCTTCAATAGATATAGGCTCAATAATCGGAGCAACTACAATAGGTTCAACAATTACCTCTTTAACGGGTTCTACTTTTTCAACTTTAATCTCTTCAATCTCTTTACTTTTCTTTTTGGATTTAGCATTCAGATCAATTTTACCTAGTAATTTAATTCCCGTTGTTGGTGTTTCAATTATTGGCTCTTCTTGCTTTTCAATGACAGGAGCTGTCACTTCAATTGGTTCAGGAATTACAACAGGCACTTCAACAACGATTTCAACAGGGGCTTGGATTAATTCAGGTTCGTTAAAGTTTTCATTGGCAACATTTTTAATAAAGACTTCTTTTTCTGTTTCAGGCTCTTGTTCTTCATCATTCTCAACTTTCTTCTTAAGCGTTGATTCGTCAGCCTTAATTATCTCTTCTTTCTTTTTTAAAGACTTTAATAACTTTGTTTTAGATTCTTGTTTGGCTTCTTTGTCAGAAGAAAATAGTCCTGAAATGTAGGCATACATCTCTTCTGTGAGTTTTGATGTTGGTTTATTTTCTACCTCAAAACCTTTCTTCTGAAGGCTTTCTATTATTGCCTCCTTACTTACATTAAACTCTGTTGCTGCCTTACCTAATCTGATTTCTGCCATTAAAAATATATATATTTAAGCAATTTAATTGCTAAAAGTGCAAAGGTAAGCCTATATGTGAATTATTGCAAATAAAAATACACAAGTGTTACAAAGCGCTATCAATAAACTGTTATATTTACACCATTTTACTTGATTAAATAGAAAAAAACAATAAATAAAATACTTTAAAACAGATACTTAAATATTAAAAAACCAAATTATCGATGACATTTAAAGTAGTCGAATGGTTCTTTACAATCCAAACATTTGTAGAGTGATTTACAGGCTGTACTTCCAAACTGACTAATCAATTCAGTATGAGTGCTGTTGCATAATGGACATTCAATATTACTAGGACTTCCGAACAAATCATTCAGCGAAATTCCTTCTTCCTGAGGTGGTGCAATTCCGTATGCTTTCAGTTTTTGTTTTCCCGATTCTGTCATCCAATCAGTAGTCCATGCAGGCGAAAGTATCAAATGAACCCTACATGGCACATTATTACGTTCCAATAATGCTAAAATCTCTTCCTCAATTACGTTCATAGCTGGGCAACCAGTATAAGTTGGTGTAATTGATATTTCAAACTCATTATCTTTATATTTCACGTCTCTCAAAACGCCCAAATCAACGATTGATAAAACCGGAATTTCGGGATCTTTAACTTGTTCCAAAAGGGACCAAATATCTGTTTCTGTTAAATGAAAACTCATAATCTCTATTACAATATTACATTAAGTTTGTTCATTTAAAAACTTTTTTACAACAATTTTACATTTTTCGTATTCATACCCTTTTGACATCAAAAATTGAATTACTTTTTGCTGTCTAACAAAGATTTTATCTCTTGATTTTAACTTCTTAAAATACTTGTCTGCCAATTGAATAATTGTTTCATCATAGTCATCATCAACGATATAAGTAAGTGCTTTTTTTATACAAAATTCACTTACATTCTTCGACTTTAATTGAAATACAATCTTGTTTAATCCCCATTTTTTCTGTCTAAACTTTCCAGTTGCAAAGGCAATTGCAAATCTTTCTTCATTTAAAAAATTTGCTTTAACTAATCGGGCTAAAATCTCGTTAACTTCATCTGTATTGAGCCCAAAATCATAAAGCTTACTTTTTACTTCTTGATGACACCTTTCCTGGTAAGAACAGTAGTGTTCTATTTTGGGAATAGCCTGTTGAATGGTGTATTTTTTTTCTTTTTTATCCATCAATTTTGCACCACCAATTTTTGAAAAAAACACCCATTTTTTGTCTTTATTTTTATCCAATACAAACCATTTGACAATGCGAAATGGTATTGATCATCAACACCCAAGTTGTAACATTCAATTTCTTTTCCTGAACAATCAAAGATTGAAATAGAATCATATTCAACAACATCACTAATGCGAATCCAATTGGAAGCAGGATTTGGGGAAACTATATGATTGAATTGACTTGATTTACTCTTTAACCCAGAAGAAAATGAATTGAAAACAGAATAAACGGGATAATGATCGGAAGTGGTATTGGCATAATCCACAATCATTTGCCTCAAATCTAAAGTCGATGTTTTTTCAACAGAACAAACATTTAGCAAAGTTTGTGAGGCCAATTGATGGTCAATAAAATCCGAATATCCTGTTGTTGACGGAATATTATTTTGTGTTAGCACTTTGGTCAAAAAAACAAATCTAGAATTGGATTGCAATTCTAATTTCGCTATAGGTGTAGGCCATTGATTATAAATAGATTGGTCGAAGTCATCGTTCCAATCGCCCACTACCATTACTTTTTTTCCTGTTGATTGATTTTCCAAATAAGACTTCAACCAATCAACAGATTTTTTGCGACTTAAATAAGCTTCTTGTTTTTCTGAGTCATTGCCTGTATTGGCTTTCAAATGGATATTTATCAAAAACAAGGTATCGATTGAGAATGAATTGAGAGGAATTAAGGCTATTTCAAAAGGATATCTTCCGGTTGAAAAGCTGTCAGAACCAATTGCAAGTATGCGCGAGTAGGCTATCCTAAAATTGTTTTTATTGAACAAAAAAGCAGTTTTTAATTCTACATTGTAGGGCGCTAAAACACCAATATAATTGGGCAACAACAATAACAGAGAATCAAACATTTCTTTATCTGCCACTTCCTGAAAGGCAACTACATCCATTTGAGTTTGCAAAACAACATTGGCAATGTTATTTTTTTGCAACACTTTATCTGCGGGACCAAAGCCAACTGTTTTTTTTCCAAACCATTCGATATTCCAATTGCAAACTTCTAGTTGCTGCGAACTTCCTATTCTTGGAATTTGTTGACTGTAAGAGGCGTTTTTGCCGACAGTTAGACAAAGTACTAATACGCCAATTTTCATTTCTTTTCTATAAATTTAGAGGCAATCGTTTTGATTAACCACCCAAAAACAAACGTGGAAACAAAGGTAAAAATGGCATATACCATGGCGGGCTTTTGCATTTCCGTATTTTTTAGAATATTTCCTGCAATCAACAATGCAAGTGCGGTATTTTGAAGACCTACCTCAACAATAATGGTAATTTTATTTTTGAAATCTATTTTAAACAGCAAACCAAGAATGTAGCCCAAAATCATGCTTAAAAAATTGAGCAACAAAACCCAATATCCTTGGTCAATTATCTCTTGTTTTGACAACAAAATACCTCCTTTATCGGCAGGTGCAAATATCTTGACTGTAAAAATAATAAATAATAATGCTGGCAGTAAATACTTTAACACTGGAATAATCCTAATAGCTAATTCAGGCAATCTTCCTCTGATAAACACACCAATAGTGGCTGGTAACACAGTAACAAGCGCAATATGTTGAATAGTACTTAAAACAGGCAAACTAATATCAGCTTCATTTCCTATGAAATAGCTCAACGACCAATTGGTAAGCAAAGGAATAGTAAACATACAAAGCAAACCATTAATGACAGTCAAAGAAATACTGAGGGCAATATTTCCCTTTAATAAAAAACTCACTAAATTTGAGGTAACTCCTCCTGGACACAAAGCAATTATCATAAATCCTACTTTGATTTCGGGGGAAAAATCTGAAAAAATCATTAATGTGAATGCTATGAGGGGCAAAAACAGCATTTGGGCGAGTAACCCTATAGTGAGCGACTTGGGATTATAAAATAATTTTTGAAAATCTTTTCTTCTCAGGTTTAAACCTAAGCTCATGGTGATGAAGGCTAAAACCAAATCGATTAAAAAATCGATATTTTCAAAGACGAGATTTAACATTACACGAAGAATTCAACAAACTTAATGGTTTTTTGAGTAATTTTTAAAAATATTGAAGGTTTTATTTTAAATAATGTTTCATATTACACTTAAATTTGCAGTATGATTAAACTCTTTTATTGTTTAACCCTTGTATTTCTTTTAAATGCATGCAGCGAAAAAGGCAAACTAGCTGATGAGATGAAGGAAATTCCAAAATCCCAATGGTCTTATAACCAAATTCCTGATTTTGGATTCGAGGTAAAGCAGCCGCAATTGTATCATCAATTTTACTTAAAACTGAGAATTCAAAAATCTTATCCTTTTGAAAACTTATATTTGCTAGCACACATAAAAGATGCGCAAGGAAAAATAACAACCCAAAGGGTTAATTTAACCTTAGCAGATGTGGATGGAAAGCCTTTAGGCAAAACGTCTGGCAATTCCATTAATTACGAATTACCTTTATTTGTAAACAAAAAATTGGAGGGTGGCCCTGGACAATATTTTATTGCTATAGAACAAAACATGAGAGATAGCATTATAAATGGAGTAGAAAGCATTGGTGTAAAAATTAAAGAAGGAGAACCTATTTTTTAAAGAGATGAATCACATTGTTTTTTTTGATGGCGTCTGCAATCTTTGTTCTGAAAGTGTACAATTCATTATCAAAAACGACACTAACAATGTATTTAAATTCAGCTCATTACAAAGTGAGTTTGCTCAAAAAACATTAATTAGCAAAAATATTACAGAAATCTCGAATTCACGAACCATTATTCTACTTACCAACAACAATACATACTCCAAAAGTGGTGCTGTATTAAGAATAGCTCGCTATTTAAAATTTCCATTCAATCTACTTTATATCTTCATTATTATTCCTCCATTTATTCGAAATGCCGTTTATGATTTTGTTTCTAAAAATCGTTACCGCTGGTTTGGCAAAAAAGCAGAATGTTGGATTCCTGATGAAACTTTAAAATCTAAATTTATCAATTGAGACCTCGCATTTTCTTTTTTCTAATTTTCGCGTTACTGTGCGTAAAAGTAAATGGACAAGTAAAGCTGCACTTGGATACTTCCCTGGTTGTACATTACAAAAAAGTGAATAAAATCAATAACAATAGACTCTTAATCCCTTTTTATTGTGACCCATTTTACGAGCATCTTTACAAAAAAACAGACACGCTAAAATTATGCGGTAAATATGTATTTGTTGACAGTGCTATGAACCTTAAAATTAAACCTTTCTTTGATTTACCTTGTTGGTTTAACCCTTATTTTCAAGATAACTTATGTGCAGTGAGTGTGCAAAATGAACTCGTTTATATTGACACCCTTGGGAATATCAAAATCAGAACTGGATTAGCAGCTTGTTCAAACAACAAAAACAAAGCTTTTCCTTTCAAAAACAACAAAGCCCGCTTGGTGAAGGGAAGTAACACTCTCAAAAAATACTTTACAGCTATTTATATTGACACACTTGGGAATCCTATCAAACCTCAAATTGCGGTTAAAGTTAAACCAAAACCAATCCTTATTGTCTCGAACACCAAAAAACCAGTCGAGCCCATTGAGATAAAACCTGATATTATAAATGTAGAGACGAATGTCCCTAAACTTGACTTTAGTTTTATCCCTAAAAAATCACCTAAATTAAAATACTTTATTCCCGAAAATGAGACTGAAATAATCAAAGAAAAAAACAAAGGGAAGAACTTGTTTTTAATTCAATACCAATGTGGTTCTTATCAAATTGAAAACATGAATTTGGAAGATACCGTTTTTTGTAATAAATATGTTTTTGTAGACAGTAATTTTAATGTTAAAATAGCAAAAAACTTTGAGATTCCATGTGCATTTGAACCAGAGTTCTCAGAAGGATTGTGTGCCGTTGGATACGACAGCATGATAGTTTACATAGATACACTTGGCCAAATCCGAATAAAAACAGATTTAAAAGCTTGCGACCCTTCGTATAACAAAGCCAGCACTTTTAAAAATGGAATTGCAACCCTTTATAGAGGAGACCCCAAACTTAAAGGTTACTATCAAACCATTGCAATAAATACAGCAGGCGAAAGAGTAAGGCTGTTAGAATTTGATGATTTAGAACTGGCAGAACTCAAATGGCAATTGTTCAAAAACATAGAATTGAGCGAAACCAGTCAATGCTTTATTGGCAAAGGCAAAACGAATGGCATTTGGTTTTTAATTGAAAAATCTGGGAAAATAAGAAAAAAACTAGAGCTCAAGTAAAGGTTTATTTTCATTGTCAGTTTTAGTATTACTTCCTAGAATAAAGGCAACTATCATGACGATTCCTACAACTGTAGACTGACGCTCCAACAAACTTTCGAACAAACAAGCCGTAAAAAACAATATTCCTATTGCACTCAGAGTTAGTTTTGTTTGCATATCGAATTTAAGAAATAACAATAATCCAAAAAACAACAAAAGCAAAACACCATTTAAAACACCACTTTCAACGGCTGTTTCAATAAATTGATTGTGCGGATTTTTTCTATTTTGTGGTGTTATTTGGGGATTAAATTCTTCGAAATTCTCTTTTAATACTGTTTCAACATTCCCTACTCCTACTCCTAACAAAGGATTTTCTTTTATCACATCGAATGCATTATACCATGCTGCCACCCTCATTGCCATTGAATAATCATTCGCATCTTTGCCACTCACTGTTACTTTTAAATCTTCGTAAGTATTAAAAATTCGATTCTTCAAGGATGTACTAAACAGTATAAATAACAAAGGAAGTAAAATTACCAAAGCGCTGATTGTTATCTTCTTTTTTATTTCAATTTTCTTAAAATATTGATAAATAACAACAAAAGCCGCTGCATACAAACTCAGCAAACCTGTTCGAGCGCTTAACACGTGTAACGAAACTATATTAACCCCCACTAAAACCAATAAAAACCAAAAGGTTTTTTGATTATTGCGAATAGTATTTTGCAACAAGGCAATCACACCTAAAACAATTGCTGCTGCTAATAACACCGAAAACTGAATATGGTATAGCCCGTATCCAAATTCTACAGGCAATGGTTTAGACTGAAGAATAAGATCATCAAACAATGTTTTATTGATAAGATAATTATAGACACTGACAACCGCAGGTAAAAACATCGCATAATTAAAAACAACAATCATTTTGTGCCTAAGATTTTCAGTCACATTTTTAAATGAAAATACAGCAAAAGGAATCAGTAACAAAGGCAGTTTTAAAATGATTTTATCAAACGAAGTGTTGAAATTATTAGTATAAACAAGAGAGAGCGCTGTTAACATAAAAGAAATCACAAGCACTAAACCTATTTTCTTTTCAGAACTACTAAGATTGTATTTTTTACAACTAAGAATCCCAATTATTACGACACCTATAAAACCTATGCTTATTAGGGATTTAGAGAGTGTTAGTCCGAAGCAGAATAAGGACCAAAAAACAAATAGAAAAAAAGATTTATTTAACTGACCCAAAGGTAAATTTATATCAATTATTTAGCATAGCTTACTTTGACGTTCAAATCATTGCTGACGCCAAGTTTCATTGCTACCGTTTTGCTCATTTTCAAAACTGCACCATCAATGGGTGCACAATTACCAATAACACGAGCGAATACTGCATTATTGTTACTTGGATTTGTAATCATTACTATCGTTCCAACCTTGGCAGAAGGATGTAAAATAAAGCTTCTTTCTTGATAAAGTTCCCCTTCCGAAGAAATTACGGCTTTACCATTTTCGGTTACTTCATCTCCGTCTGTTGTCGTATATTTATTTTGTATAGCCTCCGAATTCAATGTTTGTTCAATCTCAGCTCTAGGCACAACTGCCACTTCAACTTCATTATCTTCAGGCACAACCGCTTTTGGCTTCTCTTTACCATCAGGATTAGCTTTATCAGCTATTACTTCGGGTGTTACTACATTTGATTTGCTAACCTTTAGTAGTTGTCCCAATTGAATATTATCGGAAGATAAATTATTAATTTGCTTAATTTCTTGTAAAGTCAAGTTATACTGCTTAGCGATAGAAGAAAGTGTATTGCCTTTTACAACTTTATGGGTTTTGGCTGTTTCAGTAACTGTATTTGTTTTAGGAGCAGTTTGGGTATTTGCTGCCATTTCTTTTCCTCTTGGAATCAACAACACTTGATCAATTTTAATTCCTTTTTCAGAACCAGGATTGGCTTCAAATATTGCATTAGAAGGAACACCATATTTTTTGCTGATGCTGTAAACACCTTCCCCCTTGGTAATTTTGTGCATGACATAGCGATTGCCATTTACCATTTTGTTGCCAATTGAGTCTTGAGATTTAGAATATCCGTTGAAACTAAAAAACATTACAATTACAAAAGAAGCTACTATTTTCATCATTCTACAAAGTAAATTATTAAATGTTAATGTAAAGATTTTTGGGAGTATTTATTGTCAACAAGTGACGAATTTTAAATACACTATTCAATTAATGATTGTTTTTTTACCTCTTCCAATAAATTATCTAAGTCTGTATTGGTATTTTTTATGGTAATAAAATTCCCTTTTCCATATAATGCCAATTGCTTTAGAAAATAAAGAGACTTCTCGTCCTTCCCAAAACCTATCGCCGACAATTTAATACCTTCTTTTTGATAGTTTCGTCTGGCCATTTTCACCAAATCTTGATTGCTTAAACTTCCTCCATTAAACATCCCGTCTGTTGCTATTAAAATTTGATTATTGGCCCCGTTTATAAAATACTTTCGACCCAATTCATACGAGGTTAACAAACCATCAGTACCATAACTTCCCCCTTTGGCACTTAATGTATCTATCGTACTTATAATCAAACCCTTATTAGTTCCACTTACAAACTCAAAAACCACTTTAGAACGACCTGCATAAGTAACCAAACTGACATAATCAGTTGGCCTTAGCTGTGCTACCAATTTATTAATCGACAACTTCAAATAATTGAGTTTATTACTGTCTTTCATACTTCCACTTATATCAATTAAGAAAATAAGGTGATTGGGTTTGTATTGTGCAATCTTTAGTCCATCTCCATTAGTTTCATTCCTTGTTATATTTGTATTTCGCTTAACAATAGTATCCAAAACCGTATTATCTAAATCAACAATTGTTTCATTATTAACAGGCAATTCTTCGGAAATGGGCTTTAAATATACGACGACACGATTGCTAGATGGAGAATAATCAAAGAAAAGTTCTTTTGGGAAATAACCTTTACTTTCCACATATAGAGTATGTTTTCCGTAATTGGCTTTACAATTAAATGCCTTAATTTTCGAATTGTACTGACACAAGAGTGGTATTTCATTTATTAAAATATCGGCTTCACTAATTTCTTTATTAGTTAAACTGTCTTTAACTACAATAATTAAAGGGACAATTGGCGTTTTTAATGGAGCCACGCCTTCCATTGAAGGACATTTTACAATTGCAAAGGGATGAAAAGAGAGAATATTCCCTGATAATTCAAACTGTATTGGGGTATTTGAATTACTAAAATAAAGAGGAATTGTTTCTTTAAATTTTCCTTTTTTTTCGGTATAATAAACAATGCCAATTTTCATTGTTTCTCCGGGAGCAATGGATTTACTAGAAACTAAAATTAAATAATCCTCAGAATGGTGGGTTGGGAGAAGATAAGAAACCCTATTATCGGTATTAGTAACTTCAAAAAAAGCAGTATCGTTATTAAACTGACTGATAGATCCAAAATCAAAAAAGAGTTTGTTTGGTTTTAGCTGCGCATAGAGATTAAGGCAAGCAAAAAAAAGTACAAATAGGATAGATTTTTGCATCATTGATAATGATACAACGAAAAGTATACCAAAGAATTGTAGAAACGACTACTGTTTTAGTAATTGAATTTTCTCAGGGCTTAAAGTACCGTATTTCCCAAAGAAATAGAGAATTACAGCAGCTACAATAACAGATATAATGAAACCAATCCATGAAACCAATAAACCATTTTTGTGATTTTTGACAGCGTCTTGGTTATAATTATTTGGAAACTGTTTCAGCATTTGATTATCTTTGTCTACCAAATAAACAGAGATGACGCCAAAGACAAAACCTACTAATAGCGGTGACAATACAATTGAAATGATTCCAGTAAAGAGCTTGGTATTACCAAAAGGCAATCTATCGTTTTGAAGAGAGTTATTTTCCATTTTTTTAAGACAATAAAATGCAAAAATAGGAGTTTATTTTCAATCGGCAAGTTAAATTTAAATTAAGATGAGTGTTGAGCATAACTTTTACCAATTAATGGAACTAGATTGGTATTGTGATATAAAAGTTATCCGTAAAAAATACAAAGAACTTGCAAAAAAATACCACCCCGACAAATTCCCTAATGACAAGAATGCTGAAGAGTACTTTAAAATAATAACACAAGGGTATCATCTATTATCAAAACCAAATGACAAAAAGGAATATGATACCGTTTTATATCAATATTATTCCAAAAAACAGTCAACTCACAAGGACGGCGCATATTTGATTGAAAAAATAAAGCAAAACAAAGAAGCTAAGATTAAGACGATTATAAGCAATTATCAAAAGTGGGAGAATGAATTATCTCACAAAAAACGAATTTTCTTGTCAATTTTAATTTTCTTTTCTAGTTTTTTTCTTGCGTACCACAATTGGTATGTCAACTACCTAAGTATGGATAATTTATATATCATTATAGCTTATCTTATTTTTGGATTAAGTTGTTATATGATAGCAAATATACACTACAAAAGAAGGCAATATCAAATGGCTTGTTTGGGTGAATTGAAGACTGACAATCATTCAAGTTCAGTTTTTTTAAAACTATTCTTGATTACGCCGCTCGTTTTTTTTGTAATAGTTTCAGTAACAAAAACCATACATTTAAACTACTTCTCTATTGAATTACCAATAGAATCAGTGGTGATAGAAAGGGAAGAAATCAACTATATTTATCATTTCAACGATAAAAAAATATTGAGAAAAACAAGTTTTGATGAGGCTGTCAACTATTCGAACAAAGATAGATTAAGGGCAAAAGTTTCCAGGATTAATCCCAATATTAGCGAATTGATTGAAGTCAACCCATAGGGTTATTTCATTTGTCCGAACAATTCAATCATCTTTTTGAACCTAAAGTCAAAAATTGTTGCCAATTGTTTTTTAACAAACAGGACATGTGCAATGTCACCAAGAAATCCAAACGGCAATTTGTAGTGCACTATGTCAGTCATTCTTACGCCACCTTCAATGGGTTCAATAAAATGTTTGTGATGCCATAATGAGTATGGACCAAAACGCTGTTCATCAACAAAATAATGATGTTCTTTGACATGGGTTATTTCTGTCACCCAGTTCATTTTGATTCCCAAAAGTGGGCTAACTTTATAGGCAATGATTAAACCAGTGTACATTACATCAGTTGGGGTATCAACAGTAATATCAAAACCCATAGTTGGAGGGGTAATTTTTTTCAGATTTCTAGGGGAAGATATAAAACTCCAAATTTCTTCGATGCTTACTGGTAAATCTTGAACTGTGGTTAACGAATAAAGCCTACTCATGTGAATTAAACACATAAGTAGGCTTTAAGTTTGAATATTAAGAAACTATTTTAGTATCTTTTTTTAGGTCCTCTACTTCTATCTCCGCCTTCTCTTGAATCGCGTTTTTTTCCGTAGATTCCTCCACTTGCAGGTGCAGGACCATCTGTTCTTCTGTCTCTTCTTTTTGAAGAATCGCCGCTGCCGCTTCTTTCTCTGTTTCCACCGTAGCTTCCACCACCGTATCCACCAGAACGACCACCGCCGCCACCGCCGCCGGAGAATCTTCTTCCTCCACCGCCGCCAGAACGACCGCCACCACCCGATCTCTCAGATGAAATTTCGATTCTTATTTCTCTGCCTTTGAATTTTTTACCATTAAAAGCTTGAATAAAATCTTGAGCTATTCCATTGTCAACCTCAAAGAAACTGAAAGAATCTTGTAAGTCAATTTTTCCTAACTGTGCTTTGGTATGACCCGTAGTATCTAACAAGAACTCCAAAAATGCAGCTTTATAGAAACCATCTTTTTCACCCAAACTGATAAACAAACGCGTGTAATTACTGTCTGATCTTCTGTCACGGCTTGAACCATTATTCAAATCACCAGCTTTTTCGTAGTACTTTAAGAATCTATTAAATTCCATTGCAGCTACTTTTTGAATAATTTCATCTTTAGTCATATCTGCAAACTGTTCAGTAAGGTATGGCATGTATTGTTCATAGTCGCCATGGTTTACTTCAGTTGCTTTAATTTTATCAATGAAAGACATGAATTGTTTTTCACAAACTTCGATACCACTTGGGATTAATAATTTTTCGAAAGGAACTTTCATCATTCTTTCCAAATCATTAATTCTACCCATTTCTCTGCTATGTACTATACTGATACAAACCCCAGATTTACCTGCTCTTGCAGTTCTACCGCTTCTGTGTGTGTACACTTCAGGCTCATCGGGCAATGCGTAGTTTATAACGTGTGAAATATTATCAACGTCGATACCACGAGCTGCCACGTCGGTAGCGATAAGTAAACGGATTGTTTTCTCTCTGAATCTACCCATCACCTTGTCGCGTTGTTGCTGACTTAAGTCACCGTGAAGGGCATCAATTTCATATCCTTCTTTCAGTAATTTTTCAGTAATGTCTTGCGCTTCAGCTTTGGTACGCGTAAATACTATACCATACATCCCTGGATTAAAATCGATTAATCGTTTTAATACCTCATATTTTTGGTTAGATTGACACTGGTAGTAAACGTGTTGAATGTTTTTGGCAGTTGCATTAGATTCTACTTTAACCTCAAATGGGTCAGTCATAAAAGTTTCTGCAATACGTTTAACCGCTTTAGGCATAGTAGCACTGAACAACCATGCCGCTTGACGACTTGTTGCATGAGACAATATCAAATCGATATCTTCTTTGAATCCCATGTTCAACATTTCATCAGCTTCATCTAACACGACGTGTGTTACGGCATCCAATTTAAGTGCTTTCCTTTCGATTAAATCAATTAATCTACCTGGAGTCGCAACTACAATTTGAACACCTTTTTTGATTTGTCTAATTTGTGTTTCGATACTACTGCCACCGTAAACAGCGACATAATTAAAATCTTCAAGATACTTTCCGTAATCTTTGAAGTCGTTGGCAATTTGAATGCACAACTCTCTGGTTGGGCAAATTACCAACCCTTGTGTTTGTTTGATGGACGTGTCAACTAAAGAAAGTAATGGTAGGCCAAATGCAGCCGTTTTTCCAGTACCTGTTTGGGCTAAACCAACAAAATCTTTAGTTCCACTTAATAAAACCGGGATGGCTTGTTGCTGAATTGGAGTTGGATTGATGTAGCCTAAATCACTAATCGCATCAAACACGGGTTGACTTAAACCCATGTTTTGAAATGTTATTGTCATAAAAGAGGTGCAAAGGTAATGAATTTATTTGTTTTTTTCTAAATTAAATAAAAAATCGCAGTATATTTGACCTTTATTTTGCCCATATGATACTAAAACAAATCATAAAACACACCTTAATTTTCTCTTTTCTTAGTTTGATCTGCTTCAATAGTTTAAGCGCTAAAGAGTATTTTGTTCAATTAAAATCCAATAAAGACTCTACTTTATTTTTCAATTACTTAAAAAATGAGTTTTTGAAAGGCGACATCAATGAATTTTATTACAAAAAAGCATTTAAAACGCTTCAATCAAAGGGTTTAGATCGGGTATTTGTAGTCAATTTTAATTCAAAATACTCAAATGAGCAAATATTGTCACTTAGCAGTCATCCTACGGTAAGCCTGATTGAATTAGTCCCCGTGTATGAGTTTTTTCATACCCCCAATGATTTTAATTCAACTGCTATGTGGCATTTAGACAAAATTAATGCAAGAGATGCTTGGGATATAGAAAAGGGAGGCAAAAACATTCTTATAGCTATTGTTGACGATGGAATAGATACGGCTCACAGTGAATTTCAATCTTCAATTTGGAAAAACACAAATGAAATTGCAAGCAACGGAATAGATGATGACAACAATGGTTATGTTGATGATGTGTTTGGCTGGGACATGGCAGACAATGATAACAATCCCAGTGTAATATCATCAAACAACTTGTCACACGGAACCCATTGTGCAGGAATAGCAGCAGCAAGAACCAATAACAATAATGGTATTTCAAGCATTAGTTATTTTTCAAAAATTATGACCATTAAATGTGGCCGTAATGGAAGTTCGCAAATATTTAACCCTTACCAAGGCGTTGAGTATGCGATAGAAAATGGTGCAAGAATTATAAGTATGAGTTGGGGTGGAGGCAGTTATTCTTCTATTTATGAAACAATTTTCGCAGTAGCTGCACAAAACAACATCCTGTGTATTGCGGCGGCAGGGAATAGTAGCACTAATACTAAAATGTATCCTGCAGGCTATAATAATGTTATTGCTGTTGGTTCGACAACTTCTACCGATACCAAAAGTAGTTTTTCAAATTACGGTAATTGGATAGACGTAATGGCGCCAGGATCATCTATTTACAGTACCGTACCCGGCAATAACTACGCTACCTTCAGTGGCACTTCCATGGCCTGCCCTATGGTTTCGGGCTTGTGTGCATTAATGCTTAGCAGAAATCCTAACTTAACCGCCACTCAAGTGGAGAACTGCTTAAAAAACACATGCGACAATATCGATTTTAACAATCAATCGTATATAGGCGACCTAGGTGCAGGAAGAATAAACGCATTGAAAGCATTAAAATGTATAAAAAGCGTATATGCCTCTTTTAACACCTCCAAAACTTTTGTATGTACTGGCGATACTATTCATTTTAAAGACCTTACTTCTCAAACTCCAAACAGTTGGTTTTGGGAATTTCCAGGTGGCACGCCTAATGTCTCAACCAGTCAAAATCCAATTGTTAGATACAGCAGCAATGGCACATACAACGTTAAACTAAGGGTAATAAGAGGAAATGACACAGATATTATTACAAAAACTAATTATATTAATGTTGGCAACTTGGAAGCTAAATTTTCGGGAGTACAAACCATTAACAGGGGTGAATATGCGACCATAAAAGTTGATTTTACAGGAAAAGCACCTTGGACTTTGATATACCAAGGCAACAACAAAAGAGATACCATAAAAAACATACTTAGTAGTCCGCATTTTATATTGAAAAAACCAGACAGCAGTATTGTTTATAAACCAATTTCTGTAACATCAAACAATTGTTCAGGACAAGTAAAAGATTCTACTAGAATTACAGTTATACAGAGCATTAGTGCCGGTGGCAGCAATATTTGCGACAGTTCATTGCGCTTCCACGCTACTTTTGGTGGGAATACAGGAAATCATATTGGTTTTGATATTGAAGTAGTCCAAGACAGTATCATTTTTGTGGCTGGAACAAGCTTTAATTCAAGCAATTCTTCAGATGACGGCTTTATTTGTAGACTAAATAAAGAAGGCCAAATTATGTGGTTCAAATTGATTGGAAACAATAGAACAGAAAATGTTTTTACGCTAAAAGTTGACCAGAATTTGAACAGCTACATTGTTGGAGCAACATTCAGTCAAAATGGATCTGATAAAATGATGTTTTATTCTAAATTCAACAAAGATGGAACAACTTTATGGCAAAAATTCATCAATGGGAATAGCTTGGAATACATGCGAGATATTGTAATCTCCTCTTACGACAAAAGATATTTATATTTCACTGGCCCCGGAATCAGCAACTCTTTTGGTGGCGAAGATTTCATCCTAATAAAATGTGATACTTTAGGCAATACTGTTTGGACAAGAGATTTTGGTAATTCAAATTTAGAAAGACCTGAGGGTATTACAGAGGATAATGATGGAAATATATACATTTGTGGATACAGAAGCAATGGTTCATTACTAGACAGAGTTTTGCTTAAAGTCTCTAGTTCAGGTTCTCTTATATTTTCAAATGCCTATTCAAACAATAGTTTAAATTCATTTTTATTTGGGGTTACTCACTACAAAAACTTCATCTACACTTCGGGATATGTCCACACTAACAGTTCAAACAGAGAATACAATGTAAGCAAATTTAGACTAAATGGCGATGTGGTATGGTCAAAAATATATGCTGCCAATACAAATGGAAATGCTATTTCTCAAACGAATATTGAAATTAAAAACAATAGAATATACAACAGTTGGTCTGTAAATAAATCCTCAGTAGATGGCTATATAATGACACTAGACACCAATGGCAATATTTTACTTTACAATTCCATTGGAGCTACAAATGAGGATAATATAAATGGCATTTCTTCATTAAGCGATAACAGTTTGTATTACGTAGGTTCAACCAATAGCTCTAACAAACAAGTTATAATTGGCAAAGTAAATTGCAAACTTAAATCAGTATGCAGAGAACTTAACAATACCCTTAGTGTTCAAAATATTTCATTAACAAAAAACAACATAGGATTTCAAAGCTCAACCTATAACTATTTTGTAAACATTTCCAATTCGATTAATAACATTTCATTTAACCCAAGTTACAACTGCAAAACAACTCCTAATACTACCCCTAAACCAGACAGCAGCAGATGTAAACTATACAGTTCTATCAACTCCTTTCCTTCGTGTTTAGGCGATACTTCCAAATTTATTGCCAGCGCTATAGATAGCAATAATTATAATATCAATGGCATTACTTGGCATTTCGGAGACTTAACAACCCTTTCAAACACTTACAACCCTTCAAAAATATACAGAAATGCAGGCACTTTCCTTGTTAAACTAATCGTTAACTCCAGCAAATCCGGAAAAAGTTGCAGTGACACAAGTTCAATTTTTTACACCATTAATAATGATGTAAAACTTCTTACTTTCCCTACTAACCAAACTATTTGTAGAGGCGATAGTTTACAAACAATATCACCTATTATCAGTTGCGGCATTAAACCTTATGAATATGAATGGTTTCCCAATACAAACATTAATAACAACAAACTTTTAAACCCTTACTTTTCTCCAAAGAAAACAACCACATATACCCTTATAATAAAAGACCAAAATGGCATTATAGCTAAAGATAGCTTTACATTAACCGTAAATACAAATTGTTGTAAAAGCATTGCACGATTCGAAACTAACAAAGAGAATATTTGTAACGGCGATTCTGTAACACTAGTAAACTCTTCAAGTCATGACCCTAATTCAGTGTTCTTTAAGTGGACATTAACAGGTGCATCTATCAACACATACATTGGGAAAACCCCTCCAATTTTTAAAATTACAGGTAGTACAGCCAGTATTAAATTAGAACTATCGGATTTATGTTCAAATGACACCTCAATTCAAAACTTCTTTATTTTCCCTTTACCAAAAATAAACATCCAAAAGAACTATGCAATTTGCAGACTCGACACACTTCAATTGGGCGAAGAAGCATTTGGCAGAACCTCTTACACTTGGACACCTTCCTTGGGATTAAACAACAATAGGATTTCAAACCCTACCGCAATTGTAAACAATACCACTCAATATACTTTAAATATTACGGATGAATATGGGTGTAAAAACAAAGACAGTGTTTTGATTACTAATAACCAAATAGATAAATTTAATTTAGGTAATGACACTGGATTTTGTCAAAGCTCATTTATAAAATTAAATGCCCCTTTCACAAATGACTCCATCATTTGGAGTACAGGAGAAAGATCAACTACAATTACTGTTTCGAACAAAGGGTTGTATTGGCTCAAAGTTAAAAACAATACTTGCTCTTTTGAAGATTCTATTTTTGTTGACCTATTCAATTTACCTGAATTTAAAATCAACAGCAGTTCATTGACCTATTGTAAAACGCCAATCTTTTTAAACCCAAATAAAACATTTAATAACGCAATATACAATTGGAATAATGGCAGTAATAGTTCAAATATCAATATTCAAAAATCAGGTAAGTTCTTATTAACGATTACCGACAGCAACAAATGTCAATTTAAAGACAGTATAACAATAAACCAAGGTCAACTTCCTGTCTTATTTGGAGTTTCTGATACTACAATTTGTGAATCAACCAATTTCTTTATCACAGCACCGAACATTCCTAATCAAACATATTTATGGAATAACACACAATCAGGACCCAGTTACCTTGTAACAAGAGGTGGAAATTATACCCTTAGGGCAAGTACTCAGTGTGGCGACACTTCTGTTTCTTTTAAAGTAATTACCGAGGATTGCAATTGTTATTTATGGATTCCCAATGCTTTTTCGCCTAATAATGACCAAGTAAACGACAAATTTGAATTTGTTTCAACATGTCCAATCATTGAATTTGACATAAAGATTTACAGCAGTTGGGGTGAATTATTATTCCAAACAAATGACCCATCCTTTAAATGGGATGGCACTTATAAAGGGGAATCATTACCTTTGGGAGTTTATTTCTATTTGGTAAAATACCGTAAATCACTTAATAACTTACAGCTTTTCGAGGAAAAACATGGATTTATAAACTTGAAAGAATAGCTTTAAATCCTGTAATAACCCATAAATTAATGGTTATAAACGGCTATCATTTGAGAAAGAATTTTACTTTCAACTAATTCCAAATTATCGGGAATTGCTTGTTTATTTATTTCAACTTCTTTGTCAGCTATTTTATTTAGTAAACCACCTAGTTCAACCTCATTGTTAACCAAAAAACCATTAACTCCATTTTGAATCATTTCCTTAATCCCCCCTACTTCGAAACCAATAACAGGCGTTCCGCACATCAATGCTTCTGAGACCGTATTGGGTAAATTATCCTCAATTGAAGGTATTATAAAATAGTCAACAATACCATATATTTGAGCGAGTTGATTGGGGTCAGAAACCACACCTAAAAATTGATGACTTATTGGCAAATCAATTGCATTAGATTCTTTTCCAATAATATACAGTTGAAAAGCTTGTTTATGTTTAATATTATGTAATGCTTGAATAAGCAAATGAAACCCTTTTCTTACATCACTTGGATTTTCAGCTACAAAAAGTAAATTGATTTTACTTTTATCTATTTTTAAATTAGGCAAATTTCCAACAACATACTTATTAAACACTTTACTTGGAATTGTATTTCTTACAGTAACTATTTTTCTACCTTTAAAAACTTCAGACTTTTCTGCACAATTCTTCATCCATTCACTGGGTGTTATTACAGTCAAGTCTGTTGAATCAATCGCTTTTTTCTTTACATCAATAGTCCTTTTTGAGGCAAATTTAAATTCATTATTGTAGCCCGTTTTATAATGTTCTCCTCCTGTAAAAGGATTCATGTCGTGGAGTGTCCAAACAAATTTTTTCTTAGATTTGTTAAAAACACTATTCCAATCCAAAAACTTAACAACCCAATGTAAATGAATCACTTCGGCCCAAACAAACAAAGGATGTTTACTCACATTAAACAAACTATCAGGACCATTAAAATAAAGACTTGGTTTATAAAATGTAAATCTTCTATTGAACACTACATTTAATTTATACCATATTTTGAAAATCAATTTAGAGGAAAATAAATCCTCAAAATAATAAGACTCCTTAACTTGCACCTTACCTGATTTCCACAGAAATAATATTTTACTTTCAACCCCATTTTGGAGCAAAAGCTCATGAAGTCTGATGGCCGCTATTGCAGCACCTCCTGTGTCAATGGTATTAACGTGAAGAATTTTCAAATTTTATATGCGAAAATATTTAGTTGTAAATCGATATTATTTTTAGCCTTTTTATTAATAAATGGATGGTTTTTAAACACCACATTATCGATATAAAACCTAAAACCACAATCTGTTAAAGTTGTAATTATTTTATCAAACGCTTGATTTTGACCATCAAAAGAATGAAATTCAATAAATAGATTATCAACCTTACTCAATCCTTCTTTTATGTGAGGAATTACTGAAGTTTCGGCTCCTTCAATATCCATTTTTAAAAAATCTACTTTGTTGAACCCTTTTAAAAACTCATTAAAATCAATCGCATCAACTTGGTTGTTTGTGTCTAATCCTCCCTCTATCCTACCGCCATCTACACCATCTGGCAAAAAACTAATTTTTTCATTTTTTACCCAAACTGCTTGATTAAATAAGTTAATATTTTCTAATTTATTGTTTTGAATATTCCCTTGCAACACATCGAATACATTTTTATCTGCTTCGAAAGCATATATTTTAGACTTTTTGTATTGAGCCTTAAAATTGAGTAGGCTAAGACCGATATTTGACCCGCAATCAATAATTACTGGCTCACTATTCAATGTCTCAAACGTGTAATAACCTTTGAAATAGATTTCATAAAACTGCCAAACAAAAGACTTAAAATCTAGGACTTTCAATTTATTTCCGTTGATATTTATTGAATTAGACTTTCGCTTCAAAGACAGTCCATACAATATGGTGAGATAAAAAAACTTTCTAAAGTTTTTATCTACTATAAAATAATAAAGGCCTTTTAAATAGATTTGTACAAGGAATTTCACATCACAAAAGTATTTAATTATAGTTTTGTAAAAAACATCTTTTTAAATTAGATTTGAAATAACTTAATTTGCAATTATGAATTTCAAAAAACTTTTTGAATCTTTTATGCCACATGGCATTGCCATTCTTGTTTTTTTCCTTGTTGGATATATTTATTTTGTTAAAACGTTCAACGGCTATTCCCACAACGAAGAAGACGTTACCCAAGGCCTATTAAAAGGCACCGAAATCGCCAAATACACCGACAAAGATGGTGAATTTCCAGGATGGACAAATAACATTTTTTCGGGCATGCCTTCGGTCCTAATTAAGGGTAAAAGCAGCGGAAATCAGATTAAAACCTACAATTACCTTGCTCCTTTCAGCCATCAATCTTACCCTTTTAAAATACTTTTCCTCTCTTTTATAGGTTTTTATTTACTAATGAATGCCTTTGGCTTCAAACCATTAATGGGTGCACTCGCCTCCATTGCTTTCGGTTTTGCAACCTATAGCATAAGTAGTATTGAGGCTGCACACTATACCAAAGTCCTTGCCATGGCTTTAATGCCTGCTATTATCGGCTCAATGCACTTACTTTATAAAGGCAACTACTTTAAAGGAGGTGTTACTTTGGCGTTCAACCTAGCCCTTCAAGTTTACTATTTCCACTATCAAATAACATACTACACTGTTATTTGCATGTTCATAATGGCGGTATTTTATCTAGTACAGGCCATCAATGAAAGCAATATCAAAACCTTCATTATCGCTTCTTTAATTGCTATTATTGCAGGTGCCACAGGGGTTGCCTCAAATATTACTAAATTGAAATCAACTTCTGAATTTGCCCAAAATACCATGCGTGGCGGTAATGACATGGCTAAAGTTGATGAAAATGTAAAACAAAAAGAAACTGGCAAAAACGGATTAGACCGTGAGTATGCTTTTTCTTGGAGTTATGACATTGGCGAAACTTTTACGCTCTTAATTCCTAATTTTTATGGCGGTAGTAGTCGTGAGAAACTAAGTAAATCGTCAGAATTTTACAAAACCACTCAAAATGAAGAAGCCATTAATGATGGATTACCAATGTATCATGGCAGTATGCAATTTACTTCAGGCCCAATATACATCGGTGCTGTATTAATCTTTTTGTTTGTTCTAGGGCTATTTGCCGTAAAAGGACCTATTAAATGGGCGTTACTTACTTTAACTTTGGTTTCTTTCATACTTGGTTGGGGCCGACATTTTGGAATTATCAATAACTTTTTGTTTGATTACTTGCCATACTACAACAAATTTAGAACCCCTATGATGGCATTTTGTATTGCTCAAGTTAGTATTCCACTTTTAGGCTTTTTGGGACTAAAAGAAATTTTTGAAAATTACAAAGTGAACCAAAAATTAAAAACAAATTTCAATTTCAACTTTGGCGAATTATACCAAAATACCAAAAATTCAAGTTGGTATAAAGTATGGGTATCATTCTTAATTGTTGGTGGATTTTGTTTACTAATGGCTATTGCAGGACCTGTTTTTGTTGACATGGGAGGTATTGTTGACGAAGAGTTGAAAAAAGGAGGTAATGGAAATATTATCAGTGTATTGAAAGAAGACAGAGCCTCTTTACTTAGAAAAGATGCTTTCAGATCATTTATATTTATTGCTTTGGCATTTGGATTTATTTGGTCAATGTTCAATGCTCAAATCAAAAAAAATACTGCAATATTGTTAATCGGCATTATAGCAGCAGTGGATTTAATTGGCGTTGACTGGCGCTACTTAAATTGGGAGGACTTTACGTTCCAAAAAGGAACTGTTACCGAGAGAATTCCTGACCAAACGGACCTACAAATAATGTCCGACAAAGACCCACACTTTAGAGTGTTTGACTTAACTCGTGACCCATTCAATAACAACGAAGGTGCAGCTTTCCATAAAATGATTGGCGGTTATGACCCAGCTAAATTGAGCCGTTACCAAGACTTAATTTCTAACTTTTTAAGTACCAAAGAATACCAAGACAAAGGTTTAGACATGTTGAATTGTAAATATTTAATTGGCGCTGTTGAAAACCAAAAAGTGGCGGTTAACAGACCTACTGCTAATGGAAATGCTTGGTTTATTTCCAACTTGGTAACCACTTCGAATGCAAAAGAGGAGATGGACCAATTAAAAGTCATTGACAATAAAGTAAGTGCTACGTTTAACAACTCTTTCGCAAATAATAGTAACATTAAAAACACAAGCTTTACCAAAGACAGTTCAGCAACTATCAAATTATTAAGCTACCATCCAGACACAATGGTTTACCAATCGACCAACAGCAACGATGGTTACGCTGTGTTTTCTGAGATATATTACGACAATTGGAAAGCTAAAATTGATGGCAAACCTGTAGATATTAACAAAGTAAATTACACCCTAAGAGGACTTAATTTAGGTGCCGGCACTCACAACATTGTTTTGTATTACGACAAAGGCAGTAATACAACCGACTTAGTAGAAAAGACAGCCTCTTGGACTATCCTTATATTGATGATTGTGATGATTGCCCTTTGGATAAAACCTTTTGTAATAACAAACAAATGATATTATCTGTCATTAGCATCTGTTACAATAATTTAAATGGATTAAAAAAAACATTAGAATCATTTGAAAACCATCCCCATTTAAAAGACATAGAATTTGTCATCATAGATGGGAATTCAACGGACGGGACTAAAGATTTTTTAAAAACACAAACGCTTACACAAAACTATTTGTCGGAGCCAGACAAGGGAATATACAATGCTATGAACAAGGGTTTGTGGCGTTCAAAAGGTCAGTATATTTGGTTTTTGAATTCTGGCGATTATGCTTACAGTCCTGAAATTATTTCAGAAATTATTGAAATATGCCATAAAAATCCGGATGCTATTTATGGCGAAACCATGATGGTAGATGGTAATGGACTGGCATTGGGAACCCGTTCTGATTTAAGCACAAGACCATTACCGGCACAACTCACTTGGGAATCTTTTAAATTTGGCATGAACGTAAGTCATCAATCTTTTATCATTAAACGCTCTATAGCTTTGCCTTATGATGAAAAACTAAAATATGTTTCAGACATTGATTGGATGATTCGCTGCTTGAAAAACTGCAAACAAGTTATAAATCTGCATCAAATCATCGCTTGTTTTACTTTAGATGGGTTTTCGACGCAAAAACGCAAAGAGAGTAATAAAGAAAGGTTCACGGTATTGCAGACACATTACGGAGTAATTCCTAATTTGTTCAACCACATGGTAATATCAATTAGAAAACTGCTTAGTTCAAATAAGCTTTAGTAGACTACAAGTTTCTTAGACCTGAACTAAAATAGATTCTGAATAAAATTGCAAAGCCAATTTTTCCAGAATGACTACTAGTGATTTAAACCATCTAAACCCTTTAAACTCTATTAAACCCTCTAAACCACCTCAACTACCTAAACCCTTTAAACAACTAGAAATCTATCCTTCTTAATTAGCCGTACTTAACTTATTTAACAAGTTCCTCAATTGCATCAGACAATGTATCTATCTCTTTTATGGAATTATACAAATGAGGTGTAATTCTTACCCCTTTAACATGGGGATGGTTAATGGCAACTGTGTATATAGAATAACGTTCAAAAAGTAAATCAGCCAAAGCATCAGGTTCCATTCCTTTGACGCCAAAATTGGCAATGGCCCCACTTCTGTTTTCATCAAATGGGGTATTTAATAGCAACTTACTTGAATTTGGGTCAAGCTTGAAATACCAATTTGCTTTTAATGATTTCAATCTTTGCTCCTTGTTTACATCTCCTATAGCTTGGTGAAATTGAATAGCAACGGGAATGGTTTGTAATGAATTTATAGGTCGTGTTCCTTGGTGTTCAAACTTTCTTATATTATTGATAGGCCAATCGCTGTCTGCCATTAATGGAAAAATCTTTTCAATATGGGTTAGCTTTATTTTAAGAACACCCAAACCGATAGGGCAGCATAACCACTTATGTAAACTGGCTGCAAAATAATCTGCTTTGTGAATTAATTGACCCATGTTTACATGTGCCACCGAATGGGCCGCATCTACCATGACCTCTATTTGTTTTTGATGTGCTAAATCAATAATTTTTTCTGCAGGAATAATATGACCCGTTAAGTTGATTAAATGGGTGAGATGAATCACTTTGGTTTTAGCATTCACCAAACTCATGTAAGCATCGATAACTTCTTCATCATTTTTTGGGTGCAAGGGTACTTGTGCAATTTTCACAACGATTCCTGACCTTTTAACTTGTTGTTGAAAAGCGGCCACCATACTGCCATAATCTTGATTTCCTATAATCACCTCATCCCCTTTTTTCCATGGGTAACCAGAAATAACGGTATTCAATGATTCTGTTGTATTTCTTGTAATGGCTACCTCTTCGGGAGATTGACCTAAAAAAGTGGCTAAATTCAATCGGGCATTTTCAATTTCCTGCTCTTGCTCCTTGCGCATAAACCAACTAATTTTCTTATTTATTTCGGTTTCTTTAGAAGTGTGATAAGCCAAGGTGGACATTGGTTGAGGACTGAAATAGCCATTTTCTAAATTTATAAACTTAGTTTGTTTATCGAATAAAGAAGAAACGTAGGCCCAATAAGATTCACTGTCGGGGTTGTGCTTTGCTAGTTGTTGTTTTATATCATCCATATTATTATTACCCCACGATAGAATTGGATAAGGCAAAGTGAGACCAAGTGCTAAAGAGCTATTTTTTAAAAAGGTTTTTCTATCCATCATTTTTTTTAAGTTTTAAAAAAAAGCCCCAATCTCTAAAGGAGTTGGGGCAATTTTGTGACACACATAAACAAACAATATTTTATTCTTCAGTGGTTGAGGTATCTTCAGCTATCTGAATTTGTCCACTGTTTAATTTATCTTTAAGTTTAGCTTCTATTTCTTTTTGCATTTCTGCATTGTCTTCAATTAAGTCTTTTACAGTATCTCTACCTTGACCTAATTTAGTTCCTTCATAACTGAACCATGAACCGCTTTTTTGAATAATACCGTGTTCAACAGCTAAGTCGAGCACTTCACCTGCACGAGAAATTCCTCTACCGTACATAATATCAAACTCAATGACTCTGAAAGGTGGTGCAACTTTATTTTTAGCAACTTTCACTTTTGTTCTGTTACCTACTATTTCATCACCATCTTTAATTTGACCTATTCTACGAATGTCTATTCTTACAGAAGCATAAAATTTCAATGCATTACCGCCCGTTGTTGTTTCTGGATTTCCAAACATAACACCAATTTTATCACGCAATTGGTTAATAAAGATACAGATACAACCTGTTTTGTTAATTGTTCCTGTTAACTTTCTTAATGCTTGAGACATTAAACGAGCGTGAAGACCCATTTTACTGTCACCCATATCACCTTCTATCTCTGCTCTTGGCACCAAGGCAGCAACAGAATCCACAACAATAACATCTATAGCACCTGAACGAATTAAATTATCTGCAATTTCCAATGCTTGCTCCCCGTCATCCGGTTGAGATATCAATAATTCTGAAGTTTTAATTCCTAATTTCTGAGCATAAAATTTATCAAAGGCATGTTCTGCATCAATGAATGCGCACAAGCCACCTTTTTTTTGAGCTTCAGCTATACAGCTTAACGCTAATGTCGTTTTACCACTACTTTCAGGACCATAAATTTCGATGATTCTTCCTTTTGGGAAACCGCCTACACCTAATGCCAAATCCAAACCAAATGAACCTGTTGAGATAACCTCAGTTGTTACTACGGTTTTGTCGTCCATCTTCATGATAACGCCTTTACCATAACTTTTTTCAAGTTTATCTATTGTAAGCTTTAACGCTTTTGCTTTTTCCGAAATTGATTCTGCCATAACTCTATGTTACGAAATAAGACAATAAAGCCCTGCACTTATTCACAATTTAATCGGGATTATTCACACACTAACTGTCACAAAAGAGTGATTCTAACTTTTTATTACAAATCAAACTGTATGTAATCTACGCCAATGCTTTCATAATAAGCAATTTCATCACTGCTTAGCAAATTCCAAACTATTATTTTGAGCCCCTTTCGGTGTAGTAAATCTATTATTGCCTTTGCTTACCAGAGTGTAAAAACAAATAAATTACACATGTGACCTAATATAACACAATACCTGCTGCTTATAAATACTAAGCCTCAACAATATCAATCTTTATATGCAACTATTACATCCTCAATAGGATCTAATCTGTGTTTTGATAGTTCGGCAGGACTCATCCATTCATTTGTAAAAGGATTATCCATTACCACTCTAAAACCTGCTTTTCTTAGTTTTTCTAAATAATCTAACCCATATAAGCGGACATGATCAACTTGGCCATGTGCTATTTTTCTTTGTTTATTTGTTGTAAGAGTTTTGTCTTCGAGTGTTTTCTCCAAATCTAACGCCAATGGGACTTGAAAAATACCAAAACCACCCGGCTTCATTACACGAAATAATTCACTCATGGCTTTTTCATCGTCATCAACATGCTCAATTATATGGCAGCAAATAACAACATCGAATAAATTATCTGCGAGGCTTATATCTTGAATATCCAGATAAAATGGATTGAATTCCAAAAACTGATCCGGCTCAATAGTACCAACCACTTGTTTGATTGTAGCACCTTCATTGAGATATCTCGCCACACTTTTATTGGGCGAAACATGCAATATCTCTGTGTTTTCATTAAATACTTCTGTCCTATTTTTAAAAAACAGAGCTAACAGCCTTGCCCTATCAACAGAACCACAATTTGGACATCTTGTATTTAATTTGTACCCTCCTCCTGCTATTTTATATTTTTTAAAGACTTTGGCTTTTACTCCTTCATGAAGAAATTTCCCGTATGATTTTTTACAGTATAAACAATAGCAATCATTCCCCGGATTTACCAATTTAAATAATTCATTTCTGATTTTCTTGATTACACTCATTTTATTATTGTTATTAAATTTGATTTTTTTGAAGATTACAGATAAGACATTCAAATGTTCAACAATACCATTCAACGTGCATTTTGGGATGATTTGAGGCCATAAAGTACTTCCTATAATCTTTTCATGTTGTGCAAAATAACTCATTTTCAACAAAATACAAAAAATAACTACTTTGCTTCAAGTTTTTTTAACTTTAAATAATAGTATGATTTAACAGGTTCAAGAAATGATTGCAACAATAAAATTATCTAAAAACTTAAATTACAGCAATATTGTTAGTAAGACACATTGACTAACCCCTCTTTTATTTGGGACAATTCATACACCAACAATCACAAAAGAGTGATTCTAACTTTTTATTACAAATCAAACTGTATGTAATCTACGCCAATGCTTTCATAATAAGCAATTTCATCACTGCTTAGCAAATTCCAAACTATTATTTTGAGCCCCTTTCGGTGTAGTAAATCTATTTTGTCTTTGCTTAGCTTTTCACCAATATTGGTTTTAAATGAAATCCCCGAATATTTCTGTTTTAATGCAATGAGAACAGCCCTTTCAAAATCACCATAAGAAGTTAGATATATGCCTGCACCCGATTTTTTTGAATTCAGATAATCTAAAACGGAAGTCGTTTCTGTTTCAAATAATAAGTTTTTTGCTAAACCATACTTTTGGGCTAAAATTACAATCAACTCACCCTCTCTCCGCAACATCCCTTCTATATCCACACTATTAACACTACAAGGTACCCATCCTTTCATATCGATACATATAGGTTTGTTGGGAAAGCTGTCCTTCATAAACTTAAAAACATCTTCCAAATTGGTATAGCTAAAATCAACCCCATTACAACTTAAAACTGCTCTAATATCACTGTCTTTCATTTCGGGAAAACAATTAAGCTTCGTTTTACATTGATACACATCGACAGAGTGTGATAGCCATATAGACTCATCTTTGCTGATTTGTACATCAACTTCGACTCCATCAAATTCTCTGAGTGAACGCTTAACCCCATCTAAGGTGTTTTCTAAATGAAATTGAGATTCTCCACCTCTGTGAACAATTTTTTGGGGCGCAAAAACCTCTAGTTCTTTGTCTTCGTAATACTTGATTTTCTGACAAGAATTCAATACTATTAGCAATATGATGATAGCGACTCTCATTGCAGTTTGTAATACAATTGAACCCCAAACCCTGGCTGAAACTCTCTTGGGAAACCTATTTCTTGATAAGTTTTTCTAACATACTTCAAATTGGTAGTCCACACAAACCCACCATATACCCCTATATCAATTTTTGTATTTAAGTTCCTTTTGAATAAAAATTCGGGACTCAATGACAAGTTAATAAATCGATTACTTGGATTTTCCAAATGCCAAAATACCGATTTAAATTGTACGAAATAGTAATTTTTGGGTTGATCCGACTTTTTAAACAGCCTTTTACCAATTAATGCATGCACATTATTGTTATATCCTTGCTTAAAAACATTGAAGTCTGTCCCAAATCCATATTCAATATCAAACTTTGAGAAGGAATGCCTCAACCCAATATTTAGTCCTTCATAATTCCCAAGCCCCAATTTGAATTGATGCTTTTGGGCATAAGACATTGAAAAACAAAAGATATAAAAACCCAATATGACAGCTTTATAACCCACCTATAAATTAGTCCTTTAATAATTCAATCTCAACAATCACATCGCCCACTACCAATTGATTGACAAGCTCCATCCCTTGAACAACCTCTGCAAAAATCGTGTATCGACCATCTAAATTCTGTGTGTAGGTGTGGGTAATAAAAAACTGAACCCCTTCGGAATCCTTACCCACAGATGCCAAACCCACACTACCGGGTTGGTAGGTCAAATAATTCGAAAACTCACTGCGTTGATTCCAGTTGAGCGAGCCCCAACCATCACCTCTTGGGCAACCCCCTTGCACTACAAAGTTGGGCACCATTCTATGGAAATATTTCCCATCGTAATAACCTGAATCTACCAACTTCAAAAAATTTGCAACTGAAGCAGGGGCTTCATTAACCTTACACACTAAAACAATTTCCCCCTTATTGGTCTTTATTTTAACCTTTTGGTTTTGTGGCACTTTTACAATGTAATTCCAATCCATTGGGTTTTGATACCCTGTTGTAAAATAACTTTCGTATTGGTATTTTTTACCTTCAAAACTCAAAATGGCTTTTTCCAAATCAACCCAAACCTCAAAATCACGCGGTAATATCAATTTTTGTTGCACAAGTAACAAATTTTCCTTGGTGACCTCTACTTTTCTATTGGACAAATTTTGATCCTTTACGTATTCTGCCATTCTGGAAATGAGGGCAACATCTCCGCTTTCAAATACTTTATTTATTAAATCTGAATTGATTTTTTCATTCCAACCAATCATTTGCCAGTATTTTTTGATATAAATATCTAAAGCATAATACCTAATTAAACTGTGGTGATTAGAATGTATCAAAGCCAATAATGTATTATCGTCTACATTAATTTTCTTAAGAAAATCCAACTGTAAATAAGGAGATGAAATCAAGTTCAAATCAATGTTTAGGATTTCTATATTTGAATATTTCTTTTTATCTGGCGGAAAGTCAATTTCTGCAATTTTATTATCTGCATATAAATAGTTATAAATAGCACTAGCCCTTGGGTCGTTAGAGTAACTTAGTCTATTAATTATTGTTTTGATTTCTTCGTTTTCTACATCAATTGTTTTATTTCTTTTGGCAAAATATAACGCTCTCCAATAGGAAATTATAGCAGGTTTATTACTTGGGTTAAATTGATAAAATTTAAACAATGTATTTATCTTAGAACTAACTTTACATGTTTTTGCAATTGCCTCCAAACACAGGGCTTGGTTTAAAGTATCTGTTTCATTATCAAAGCAACGCAACAACACTTCAGAGGCTTGGGTGCTCGATAATTGACCTAAACTATAAATAATAGCTTTTCTTACTTTTACATTGTTTTCATTCATTAACAAAAACAATAATTCCATGACAATTTCCTCATTTTGCACACTTGCAAATGCCAAACAAGCAGCTTCTCTGTATATGGGATTTTGGTGTGTAAAGTATTGTTTCAATGAATCCGAATTTTGGTTGTATTGAAAGGTGTAGATTTTCCTAAGTGTTGCATCGTTAGAGAATCGGTTTTGAGCGAATATGACACTTGTAAAGAAAATCAAAAACACAAAACCCAAAGTTTTGAATACCTTATTATTCATTGATTTATCTATATTCATTGATTGTTTTACTACAAATTTTATTACCTACTAATATCAAATTCAAAAGGCGATTATCAGAGAGATTCTGAATAAAAGCCCAAAGCACAATCAAATGCGCAGCTTTTTCCAGAATGACATTCGAACCAATCACCTTCCCAGGCTTTGGGAAACCCTTTCCCGATAGCTATCGGGACCCTTAACCATATAAACACTTTCAACCATTTAAACCATTAAACACCTATACAGCTAAACACCCTTCGAGAACCTCAGGGTGACACTAATAAACATTTAAACCATTTAAACCATTTAAACCCTATAAACCCTTAAACAACTAAACCACCTCAACACCCTTCGAGAAACATACTCACGTGACTAGGCTCAGCCTAGTGGGTGACACTAATAAACATTTAAACCATTTAAACCCTTTCAACCATTTAAACCCCTAAACAACTCAACAACTAAACAACTAAACACCTACTCACCCATATTCTGCCTAACAACCTCATACATGATAATAGCAGCGGCAACAGACACATTCAATGAATCCAATTCGCTATTCATGGGTATTTTAACCAACTTATTGGCTAGCTTTAAAATAGTTGGATGAATACCTTCCTCCTCATTACCCACAACCACTACACAAGGACGCGTTAATGGCTCAAAATACAGTTCTTTATTGGCTTTTTCTGAACCACATATAATCTGGAAACCATCGTCTTTGAGGTGTTTTATGGTTTGGAAAAAGTTCCCTGTTCTACAAACTGGCAAATGCAATAAAGCCCCTGCTGATGTTTTAATAGCATCTTCACTTACTGTTACCGAATTTTTTTCAGGAATGATTACACCTGCAAATCCTGCAGCATGAGCAGTTCTTGCTATTGCCCCAAAATTTCTAACATCCGTAATCCTGTCTAAAGCAATAAAACAAGGTTCTTTGTCTTTTTCGATTAACTGTTTGGCCAACTCTTCTGCTACATAGTATTTAATAGGAGAAATTTTGGCAACTACACCTTGGTGATTCCCATTGCGAGACAATGAATTCAACTTTTCAATAGGCACTTCGGTATAAATAACATGATGTCTATTAAGTATTTGCTTAATAAACTTAAGACTTTCTCCTATCCCTTTTTGAACATATACTTTAAGGAATGTTGTGTTTTTCGAAAGTGCTTCCTCTAAGGGTCTTATTCCGAATATTATATTTTTTTCTTCGTTTTCTCTCATTTTTTTATTTTAAACAAAAGACGCCTGTTAAGCGTCTTTTGAAGGGTTTAATATTTTGTAAACTAATTAATCGTTATTGATAAAAGTAGTAACAGCATTAGTTACTTCTTTGTTACCTTTTTCCATTTTATTAGCTAAGCTTTCCATATTCCATTGTTTAGCTGTTGCTGCACAACGCTCCATGGTATCGAATGCATCTTTGGTCATCAATCTTAAATTGTATGATTTGTGGCTTGAACCTGAGTATTTCAAGTAATAATTCACCTCTTTTTTAGACATTTCGTACAATTCAGATAAATGTTTTTCAGCTTTTTGCAATTCACCTAATTCATAGTAAATAAAGGCAATGCTGTACTTGGTATTTCCTCTGGTAATCAATACCTTTTCTGGCATTTCTTTTAAACATTTTTCAATTAAGTTAAATGCTCTTGATTTGTATAGTTCAACCTTTTCTTTATTGTAAGGAATACTTAAAGTAGAATCGTAAAATTTAATTTCATCTATTTTACCCAAGTAGTGGCCTGCTGTAGAAATAAATAAATTTTGAACATTTGAAGGCACTATAATCGCTTTATCATCCAAGAAATACTTTTCTTTTTTGTTCATTCCTGAGAAAGAGTATTTGTTCATCAAATTATCATACATTACCTCTTCATTAAGTCGAGTAACATTATTTTTTGAAGCTTTTGATCTAATAGGAATTAATTGGAATACCAAGCCTCTTCTTTCAAAATAAGGTTCCATATTCAAGAAACCATCACTACCTGATGTTGTGGTGAAACAGATTGGTCTTTTCCATCCTTGTTCAGCATTTGTAGCGATTAAGTCAAGAAGCAACAAGTCACCTTTATTTAATCCTCTTCCTGGGAAATTAATAATTAAACTAGGAACAACATTAGCTGAATCTGAAGCACTTACAACGCCTGCTTTCAATACCGCCTCTTTGTTAACAGGCACAAAGAAATTAGTAGTGTTAAAGGTTGGTGTTTTACTATTAACCAAGTTATTGATAAAGTCTCTCAGATTAACCGCAGAATTGCTGGCATTACTTTGTAATTGGAAATAATCATTAACCCCTGCTTTTAATTGTTCTTTTGTTAATGTTAATGGAAGTGGTTCGCTTTTGTAAACTTTATCTAATAACACTTGAGAATACCAATCTGTAGGCAATAAACTTTGATTGATAATTCTAACATCGGTTCTGATACCCTCAACATTTTGAGCGAACCAAAGCGGATAAGTATCATTGTCACCATTGGTAAACAAGATTGCATTTTCTGGACAAGAATGTAAATAATTTTTAGCAAAATCAATTCCTAAATATCTGCCACTTCTATCGTGGTCGTCCCACCCTTGAGTTCCCATTAACAATGGAGCCGTTAAAGCAATAACAGCAGCAAGAATAGCGGCAGTACCTTCGGCCATTTTGTTTTTCAACTTATCCCATAAGAACAAGACACCTAAACCAATCCAAATACAAAAGGTTTGGAACGAACCTGCCAATGAATAATCACGTTCTCTTGGTTCATAAGGTGGTTGATTTAAGAATATATTAATCAATATACCTGTAAATAAGAATAAACTCATCACCACAATGGCATCATTTTTACCTTTTTTGAAGTGAATAATTAATCCGAATATACCAATAATCAATGGAATAAAGAAAAACTTATTTCTAGCAAAGTTATTGGCTAAATGTTCTGGCAAATCGTTTTGAGGCCCTAATCTTGCAGCATCTACTAGTCCAATACCACTAATCCAGTTTCCGTCAGTTTCTTTGTTGAAATCGTGACCTTGTTGATCGTTTTGTCTACCTACAAAGTTCCACATAAAGTATCTGAAATACATGTGACCTAATTGGTATCTGAACAAGAAAGCTAAGTTATTGGAAAATTTAGGCTTAACAGCTTTTAATGCCTCTATTTCGTTGTTTAATCTTTGTTTTTGTTCAGGGTCTTGGGTTTGTTGAAGCATCATTTGTGCATCATCAATTTGTTTGGATATTTCATCCATATTACCCCAACTTCTGTAACCTTGTTCGCTACCATCTTTTTGCATATCACCCATTCTTGGGAATATGGTGTTGTAAGCAGGATCAAACACATACTCTTGATTTTTTCCAATAGCCGTATAGCCATTGTCATCTTTTCTGTATTTCATTTCACCTTCTTTAACATCTATAGCCTGTGCATTATAGTATGGTCCTTTTAACAAAGGTCTGTCTCCGTATTGTTCACGATTGATATAACTTAACAATTTGAATGGCTCTTCAGGATTGTTCATATCAATAGGAGGATTATCAGAAGAACGAATAACCACCATCGCATAACTTGAGTAACCTAATAATATGTATGCAAAACAGATAAAACCTAAATTAGCATAATGGTTTGGCTTTACTTTAGAGTAATAATAAATCCCTCCAACAGAAATGGCAGCTAACAATAATATAGCAGCAAATGTTCCTGAGTTGAAACCGAAACCTAAGCTATTAACGAAGAATAAATCCATTTTAGCCATCAAGCTAGGCACACCAGGAATAATCCCTTTTTGTATAAAGAATAAAATACCCAAACCAATCAAGAAACTATATAATAAGCCTTTTTGAGTGTATTTGTAATTTTTGAAATAATAAATAAAAACAATAGCAGGAATAACCAATAAGTTCAATAAGTGGGTACCGATAGCCAAACCTATTAAGTAAGCGATTAGAATAATCCATTTGTTCGCGTATTTAGAATCGCTTTCTTCCCATTTCAATGCAGCCCAAAAAGTGATTGCTGTAAAGAACGAAGACAAAGCGTAAACCTCCGCTTCAACTGCACTAAACCAAAAAGAATCCATAAAAGTAAGCGCTAATGCACCAATAGCACCTGCACCCATTACAGCAATGAATGAACCTTTGCTTGCTTGAGGATCAATGATTTTTTTGGCAAAATGGGTTGTAATCCAGAATGTAAACAAAACGGTTAAAGCACTTGCCGTTGCGCTTAGCATGTTTACAGCAAAGGCTACATCTTCCAACTGAGGAGCAAAAAGTGAGAAAAAACGACCCACTAATAGAAAAAAAGGCGCTCCCGGTGGATGTACAACTTGTAGTTTGTGAGAGGCCGAGATAAACTCACCGCAGTCCCATAAACTTACCGATGGTTCCAAGGTTAATGTGTAGACAACAAGAGCAATGACAAACATTACCCACCCTAATAGATTATTAACTAACTTAAAATTCATAATTTCTTTTTGAAAAACTTAGCGAAAATAGGTAAAATGAATATGTTTTTAAAATATAAGATAAAAAGTTATCAAAATATTGTAAATATTGTCTTTAGTGATTGAGTTTTTCCAGTGGACTATAGAAAAACATGCAATTAATATTTGCAAAATGTTAACTTTTGAGATAACTTTGCAAAGTGTTTAGAGAGATTATATTTTATGAAAATTATTTTATCGATTTTTATCTTCAACAAGATGAGAAGGTAAATTAGTAGTTTTATTTAATTGTTATCAAAAAAAACTCAAAAAACACCAAGTAAAGAAATTATCAAAGCACAAAATTTAATGAAGGAATATTTCAACAAAAACAAATAAAGGCAATGAAAGAATATAAAAAAATAAGCACATTTAATCAACTCATTGAACTTGAGCATGGCAAAATTGGCACTGAAACAAGAAACGTTTATGAAGAAAAATCTCAAATGTTTATCATAAGCGAAATGCTTAAAGAAGCTCGAAAAGAAGCCAAACTAACCCAAGAAGAACTTGCAGAAAGAACAGGAACCAAAAAAAGCTACATCTCTAGAATTGAAAATGGCAAAGGGAACATTCAACTATCTACACTTATAAGAATTTTTGAGGTAGGTTTACAAAAACGCATTGGATTTACTTTTTTGTAAAACCAAAACAAATTGCACTATTTATTATTTTTAAATCTTTCAAGAGGGTCGTGAAGTTTGTTTGGGACTTGAACTCAAGACTTGGTTTAAAAAAAATTATTTTAATTCATAAAAATACTTTAAATTCGTAATTAAATTTTTTCTTTTTTCAAAAATGAAAGTTTTATTAGACATAAAAGACAGCAAAGCCACTCACTTACTAGAAGTATTGAAAGGATTATCCTATGTTAAGGCAAAAACGATTTCTGACAAAAAAGCTTTACTAATAGAAGAGATAAATGAAGCTGTTGAAGAACTAAAACTGGTAAGACAAGGCAAAATGAAAGGCATTTCTGCAAAGCAGTTGTTAGATGAGTTATAGCGTTATCGCTTTGCCATCTTTTAGGAAAAAACTAAAGCAATTGGCAAAAAAATACCCCTCTTTAAAAACAGACTTAGCCATTTTGTTTGAGAGTTTAGAGGCTAATCCCATTCAAGGAATACCATTAGGCAAGAATTGTTTTAAAATACGCCTTGCTATTTCATCAAAACACAAAGGCAAAAGCGGTGGGGCTAGATTAATTACCAACTTTGTAATTGCTGATGAAAAAGTTTTCTTACTTTCAATTTATGACAAATCTGATACTGAGAATTTAAGTAATAAAGAATTGAGTGAACTATTAAAGGAAATTCCTGAATAAAAAAAATCAACTAAATTGAGCTTTTTCCTCCTTTAGAAAGTCTTAATAACTTACTTTTATGCTTAAGTGAGACACTAAACTTCAGACCTACTTCCAAAAAAAATATATTTCCAATTATGAAACACTCCTACAATAATAAAATTTTAAAAAAAACCTGCACTTAATCCGCACTTATTAGGGTTTGTTTAAAGCATTATAACTTACCCAATCATTCAAAAAAAGCCGAGGAACACACCAACCATTAAATAAATAAAATAAAATTTTGTAAATAAAAAAGCAAATACTAATTTTGCAACCCCTTAAATGTTGGCGGGGTATCCTCCGTTGGCGGAGATTGGGACAGGAGTTCAACTCTCAACAGTTCTTAAAATAAAATGGCGGGGTAGCTCAGGTGGTTAGAGCGTAGGATTCATAACCCTAAGGCCGGGAGTTCAACTCTCCCCTCCGCTACTTAAAAAAGACTTCACAGAAATGTGAAGTTTTTTTTTATATCAAATTCATATCCCTAAGGCTAGGTCCGCCGCGGCGGACTCCCCTCCGATACTAAAAACTCGAAAATTATTTCGAGCTTTTAGTGTATATTTCATATTAACACCCTAAGGTCGGGTCCGCCGCGGCGGACTCTCCTCAGTTACTATTAAATTCATATCCCTAAGGCTAGGTCCGCCGCGGCGGACTCCCCTCCGATACAAATAAAAAAGACTTCGCAGTAATGTGAAGTCTTTTTTTTATATCAAATTCATATCCCTAAGGTCGGGTCCGCCGCGGCGGACTCCCCTCCGATAATTATTTCGAATAAGTTGGTCACTTCAGCGTAGCGCATACCTTTTCCATTGTTCGAATTCAGACCAAGCAAATAAACAAAACCCCCTTTACTTCCCTTCGGCTACTCTCAGGGTAAACTCACTCACTTAGCAAGGCTCAAGTGGGTGACAAAATTTCAATAATCGCGATGCATGGCGGGAAATAATTCAACTATCACCCTTTTGACACCCTTCGGTACTATTCAACATAAAATCACTCACTTAGCTAGGCTCAGCCTAGTGGATGACAAAAGGGAAATACAACAATCACGCTGTACGGCGTGAAACAACTAAACGCATAAACAACTAAACACATAAACGATTAAAACAAACTACTTAACAACAGACAACTTTATCCATTCTATCCCTTTACTGCTTGTGCATTTCACCAAATAATTGCCCGAATTTAAATCACTGAGATCGAGCTTTACCATTGCTTGATTTGACAACTGTTCTCTAACTAATTTGCCATTAAAATCAATAATTTCAATTTTAACTTCTCCATTGTAAGGATGCTTCAAAACTACTTCATTGGTGGCTGGATTTGGATATAATTGCAGTTGCTTGTCTGAACTAATGCTATTAAGATTAACAAACTGAAACAAAAAACCGTCTGACTTAGATTCACAACCATTTATATCTTGATGAACCACATAATAAAAACCCTCTTGGGTTGGATTATACGAAGATTGTGTGGCTCCCTCAATTTTAGTATCTTCAAGATACCATTGATTATTGCTTATATAACTTGAATAAAGCACTTTCCCTATGCCGTTTATAATTGGTTTGGCTGGCAACGGATGAATAATAACTGGCAACGTAACTTCAGAGAAACAACCTAATGAATCTACTCCTTTTACATAAATCACAGTTGTATCGCTCAATCCGTTGATTTGATAAAATGAGAGAATTGTTGAATCAGATTGTGTATTGTAATTAATGAAATATTTATAAGCACCATTCAAATCGAGTGAAACAGCTTGACCAAGACACACATTTTCGGGATTTACAATTACTTTTAAGTCAGGATTATTTATCCAATTCAGACTAATCGCATTTGACCAATTTTGACAAGCATTTGAATCGGTTACAAACACCTTTAATTGTCCACTTCTGTATGGCAGAAAACGCCATTGATTATTGGTTACTATACCACTTAATTGCGCTTGATCTTGGTAAAACTGATAATTTACAAAACCATTGTCTGCTACTAATTTTACCGAATCATTCTGACAAACATTGCCATTCTTAAATGAACTACTCAACTGAACATTAGGAAGAGGATTTACGGTTAATTCGCTTGTATTTTCAGACTCAAAACTCGACACCTTCGGATTAGTTCCTTCCATTCTAATTCTGAATTTGCCGTTGTTGTATTGTGAAGGCAATGAAAGTCGAATGGTTTTGTAAATATAAGACAAAGCAGTGTCTAACAATAATGTTTCATTGTCAAAATCCCCATTTGAGTCGCTTAAATAAAACTTATAACGATTATTTACATCGGGCAAATAAGTTCTATCAAAAATCAAATCAATAGGTTCGGATTTACAAATAGTAGACTTGTTAAATCCTGTCACTTTGATAACTGAGTGTGATTGAGTTTCTTTGAGATTCGTTAAAATTTGTTTGTGATTATTGACTAATGCTTGGGCTTGGTTAGTTATTTTAAAAACATCTTTAATCTCTTTTTTTACATTGACACTAAACACAAAACCCAATAAACTTTGACTACTTAATGAAGCACTTCTAAATTGAGCATGTATAACATTGTCGATTAATTGTATTTGTAAATGTTGTGGATTTTCAATGAGTTGAAACGAGTTCATATCAAACACATCTTTATCCAAAGTGTCTGTTAACAAAACGATCTTATCACCATTTACAAAACTATTGAACTGAATTTTATAAGTAACTTTAGTATTCAATTGGGTAATTACAGGATTGCTTAAAATGGTCTTTTCGGTTGGGAAAACGCCACTATCATAAATCTTTTCACACAAACTATAAGTATTGTTATTGAAATCATCATCAAAAGACTGTATTTCTGCTTTAAAACAAACAGTTCCGTCTTTATACACAGTGTCTTTCATCAAAAAATGACTAAATTCTATCACTCTAAATTCATTGGCATTTATTACTGGAAGAGTAAAATCAATGAAACCATTTTGTACAGTATGGGCTGTAGTAGAACTAAAATTGTAAAATTTAAAATCATGGGTTAACCTAACATTCAGATTAGTGTATGACTTAGTTCCCCTGTTTACAATTACGATATCGTGAATTGCTTTTGAATTGTTTTTTTGATAATTTTTCGATCTGATATGAACCCTTAAATCATTGAAATCATTGTTTTTTACAACAGGAATATTACCCAAATCGATTATTGAATCCTTTATTAATTGACCAACTGGAATTTGACATTTGTACAAATAATAGTCATCTCTTGGTTTGAGATTAAAGGAACCTGAATCCATCAAAAAAGTCAACTGACCACTGTTGTTTGTCAAAAATACATTTTTAGTAATAGAGTCATTAAAAGCAACATTGTCCAACCATTTTTCACCAACATCATACGTACAATTTAAATTGGCATCATCAAACAATCTTGCGGTTACGCCAGTTCTATAATACACCCCTAGTTCAACATTGACAACAGAATCAAAATCACCATAAAATGCAAAATCAGAATTTGTTGGATAATACAACCCTGCCTGAGGTATTCCAATGGTATAATTACCTTTAAAAAAGGAAAGTTTTAAACGACCATCTGTATTGGTTTTATATAGATTAAAATCATTGCTATTTTTTACAAAAAAATCCGTTTGTATCCACTTTTCATCAATGTCTTTAACTCCGTTTTTATTGCGGTCAAAAAAAGTATTTACTTTAAGCAAAAAGACAGAATCAGGAGCAGTAACGGATACTTTTACAGACTTTGTAATAGTTGGATTCGAAAACAAATCACATCTTTTCTCAATGGCCGAAAAAACAAATCCATCTGTTTTTTTGTCAAAATAATCTTGGTCGGTAGCTCGCCAGCAATATCTCAATGTTTTGAGACGAGCATTGGAATCCAACAAAGACAAAGTTCCAATTTTAGGATAAGAATGAATTTGAATGTAATTAGAATCGTTGCTTGATTGAGTACTCGTCTTGGTATCTTCTATTTTAAACTCTTGACAAAACGTATCACGTGCTTTTAACACTATATCTTTGTTATTCTTGCAATACGGCATATTGTTAGCAGTGTTAATGATTATCATATATGTTATATCAGATTTATCAAACCCTACCAATACCATTTGATTATTTACTTTTTTGTAATAGTTAGTTTTGAAAACAAAGGCACCCAATTCCCCCCCATAAGTTGGTGTAAAAATTAAGTTTCCTGTACTTTCATCGAAATAAAAACCAACCGCTAAACTTAAATTTGGATTAGGATTACAAGAAGTAACATTGGGTTTTACACAATACACACTCAATGGGTATGAACCTGTATAAATAGCATAACTATTACTAGCTGTCATTGGTCTGTCCAACTCATAGGATATTGAATCAACATTCGATGGCTTTTTTGTTGCCAAAGAATAATTAAAAGTATTTACTAAATTAAGATAGACAGGGAAATTCTTGTATGGATTAGTAGAGGTTATTGTTTCAATTTGCGACTTCAAAAAACTCAAATTAAGCATGGAATTAACAAAAAAATTACCCCCACTATAGGTCAAAATACTGGCATTATTTCTACAACATTGAGAAAATCCAAAATAGACCAAAGGATAATTGGAAGTTCCAAAACGGTTATAAGGACTTTGTGAGAAATCGATAGTATCTAAAAAGTATTGATTTTCGAATCCCATACCAGAAGGTTGATTCAAATTACTACAACCTGACTTGCAAGTATCTTCCTTAAAAACTTCTATTCTATCCCTTTTAACTGTTCTATTGATTGAAAATGAATCATTGTAAACCGTAATGGTTTGGTTAGATTGCATTCCAATAGAGCGACAATCTCTGACTAACTTAAGTTCAATTTGATACACCAAACCACCCAAAGGTTTGTATTGAATACTTCCGCCAACAAAATAACTAGCATCACTTGTTATGAATACAGAGAAGAATGCAAGCAATAAAAGTACTTTTTTAGACATCTGATATTAAGACAAACATAATTCAAAAACGTTGCATCAACTAATTAAAAAATGGATTGTTAAAGATTAAGTAAAAATAATTTTCATAAAAGCTTAAATTTGCACAGCATTGGCAAAAATAAAAATCAATATCAAAGATGGCACTGTTAAGAAGTCTGAAACAGTTATAGGCATTGACTTAGGCACAACTAATAGCTTAGTTGCCTTTGTAAATCCTGACAACCGCCAACCCTACTGTATGAGCGATCAATCATCAAGCATTGTTCCTTCTATAGTTCACATTCTACCTAATCAGATTACGGTAGGAGAAAAAGCGAAACCTTATTTAACTACTGAACCACAAAATACCGTTTACTCTGTAAAGCGTCTTTTAGGAAAGTCATACCAAGATGTGTTACCCGAAAAGAACCAATTGGGATATCAACTTCACGAAGACCCTATTAATCACTTAGTAAACATTTCTATCAATGACAAACATTACAATCCAATTGAGATTTCGTCATTCATTTTAAGTCATTTAAAAGAACGTGCAGAGAGACTATTGGATGAAAAAATCAGTAAAGCAGTCATTACAGTTCCGGCTTATTTCAATGACAGTCAAAGACAAGCAACAAGAGATGCTGGAAAATTAGCTGGTTTGGATGTATTGCGAATCATCAATGAACCCACCGCTGCAAGTTTGGCTTATGGCATAGGTTTGAACCGCGAAGAGTCTAAAACAGTAGCCGTTTATGATTTAGGGGGTGGCACATTTGATATTACCTTGTTAAATATTGAAAATGGTGTATTCGAGGTATTGTCAACCAATGGGGATACACACATAGGTGGAGATGATTTTGACAGAGCTTTATTAATTCACTGGCTCAACCACCATCAATTAGAAAGTATAGTGATAGAAGAAGACAAAAACTTGTATCAAACGCTCAGATTGTTGGCAGAAAAAGCAAAAAAGCATTTAAGTTCAAATCCTGTATTTTCCGAAACAATTGAAATTAATCAGAAACCCTATACATTTTCGATAGACCTTTCAACGTTTAACAATATTATTCAACCGATATTAAAACAGACCTTAAAAGCTTGTGAACAAGCCATTAAAGATGCCAATATTCAGTTGAGCGAAATACATGAGGTTGTGATGGTTGGGGGTAGCACACGAACCCCATTTGTACTTAGTGAGGTTGCGAAGTTGTTTACTTTCTCAAAAATCAACAATCAAATTCATCCAGACGAGGTAGTTGCACTAGGTGCTGCTATTGAAGCCGATATATTGGCAGGAAACAGAAAAGACGTTTTTTTATTGGATGTTACACCCTTGAGTTTGGGTATAGAAACCATTGGTGGATTAATGGATACAATCATTCCTAGAAATTCAAAAATCCCAAGCAAGGCTGGCCGTCAATACACCACTTCTGTGGATGGACAAAGTCAATTGAAAGTGTCTGTGTATCAAGGTGAGCGTGACTTAGTAGAGGACAACAGAAAACTAGGAGAATTTATTTTGAAAAATATTCCTGCAATGCCAGCAGGATTACCTAAAATTGACATTCAATTTTTCATTGATGCTGATGGTATATTAAAAGTGGAGGCTACGGAATTACGTTCAGGGGTAAAACAACAGATAGACATTAAACCACAGTATGGACTCACCGACACAGAAGTTGAAAACATGCTTTTGTCTGCTTTAAAAAATGCAGAGAGTGACATCAAAAAAAGGCAATTAATAGAAACCCAATCGGAGGCAGAACAACTGATATACCAATGCAATAAACTGATATATTCCAACCGCGAAGTTGTTGAAGTGTCTGAGGCTGTTGCAACTATTTCACAGATTAAAAAACTTCAGGAAGCTATACAACATCAGGATGAGGAGGCAATAAAATTAGAAATTGAACGTTTGAATAACTTAACACGACCATTTGCTGAAAGATTAATGGACAATGCAATTGGGAATGCTTTAAAAGGGAAAAAAATAGAATGAAACAACTTGTCTTATCTTTATTACTAATGAGCTTTTCAGCACTCTTTGCTCAAGAGGAAATTGAAGCACCGCTTCAACAACAAAATATAGACACAGAAGAAAAAACTAAAACCAAATTGGGTATTAAATTCACTTTGGGTGCGCACACGTTCAGAGGCGATGCATTCGACAATACCATTCCCAAATATGGTTTTGGGGTAGGCGTTTACAACATAATCGACCTAAACAAAAAGAAAACCAAACAACTGCAATGGGAACTTAATTTCACTATAAAAGGCAGTAAGTTTAAAAAAATAACAGACACCTCAACGTCAACTTACAGTGCAATTTCGCTTTCATATATTGAATTACCGGTTATGTATTCATATAAGATAACACAAAAAAACAAAAATGGCTTGTATTTATTAACAGGTGCTCAGTTTAGTTACTTATTCCGTAGCAATATCAATGAAAGTTTTGGAAGATTTGGAAGCTACAAAAATGATTTACCGTTTAGTAGAATAGATGTAGCACCTGTGCTAGGAGTGAGAAAAAACATTCCGAATGGCATGGCATTCCAACTTACAGTTAAACCTGGATTGATAAACAACTATACTTCAATCTTTAAAGAAAGAGTTGACAAACCTGACCCTGATAACGAAAATTACAATTATTCTAAAATTTACCCTCGTTTTAAAGACGGCACTCATCAAAACAGAAACTTCAGTATTGAATTGAGTTTGATGTTTTAAATTTAATTGAGTTGCAGCGCATTTAAATTGCGGTAATACCCATTTTCTTTTTGTATAAGTTCCTCGTGTCGACCCGACTCAACGATGGAACCCTTGTCAAGCACAACGATTAAATCGGCATTTCTAATAGTGCTTAATCTATGAGCAATTACAATACTTGTTCTGTCTTTCATTAAATTATCCAAAGCAGATTGAACTAATTTTTCACTTTCACTGTCCAAAGCACTAGTTGCTTCATCCAATATTAGGATAGATGGATTTTTGATAACTGCCCGTGCAATGGCTATTCGTTGTTTCTGTCCACCCGACAATTGAATGCCTCTTTCACCAACCTTGGTCTCAAACTGGTCGGGGAAAGACTGAATAAATTCTAATGCATTTGCTTTTTGGGCAGCTTCTATTACTTCATCTTTACTAGCATTGGGATTTCCGTACAAAATATTTTCATAAATGGTACCTCCAAAAAGCATAACATCTTGAGGAACATAAGCAATATGCCTTCTTAAATCGGCCAATAAATAACTTTCTATTGGTTTGCCATCAATTAATATTTCACCTTTATTAACGTCGTAAAAACGCATTAATAAGGATACAATAGTACTTTTTCCACCTCCACTTCCACCAACTAGTGCCACCTGTTGTCCTTGTTTGACCTTAAAGTTAATTCCATTTAACACTTGCACTTCGCTTCGTGATGCATAAGAAAAATCGACATTATTAAAGGCAATATCCCCTTCTATAACAACTTTGTCAGTAGAGAGTTGGTTTGATTCACCTGTCATGACCATTAATTCTCTAACCCTTTGAGTTGCACCAATTGTTTTTTGTAATTGTCCGAACATATCGGCAAAACCACCTAAGGTTCCACCTACAAAAACGCTATAAATAACAAAACTCATTAGTTGACCAACTTGTAATTGTCCTTCAATAACCATTCCGGCACCGTACCAAACCACAAAACTGATGGCCCCAAAAACACTAAAAATGATAAAAGAAACAAAAACACCACGGTAGGTTCCACTTTTAATGGCAAACTCAACCAGTTTACTCATAATGTTTTGGTAACGCCCGACTTCAATTTTTTCGGCAGTAAAGGCTTTCACAACACCTATTCCTTGCAAGGTTTCTTGAACCATTGTTCCACTGTCTGCCAACATATCTGTTTCCATTTTACTCATCTTTCTGATTTTAGCACCAAAAACAACAGCACTGATGGCAATAAATGGAACCACAGACAACATGATTAATGCCAATTGCCAAGAAATAGAAAAGATAAACGTAAGACCAAAAATTAAGGTTAACAAACCACGCAGAAACTCAGCAAACACAAAAGAAACCGTGTCCTGAATTTGTCCTGTATCGGCAGAGATTCGACTACTTAAATCGCCCACCCTTCTACTACTGTAAAAAGACATAGGCAAAGAAATGAGTTGTGCATATAAATTTCTTCTTATATCGGCCGTTGCATTTGTTCCCGCTTTGGTAAGCAAGTAAACCCTCATAAAAGAGAAGATAGTTTGCACACTTAGTTGAATAAAAATAAGCGACAAAACCATGTTGAGCGACCAATTATCTGACTTAAGGTGGTCCATTATCCCTAACTGATTGATTTGGGTTATAGAACTTGAAATGTTTTTATTAGAAACTGAATCAATCATTTTTCCCATTAAAAAAGGGAAAGCCAATGTACTAATAGCACTTAGTGAAATAAAAATAAGACCTCCAATAAAGTAACTATTGTATGGTTTTAAATATTTAAAGACAAAAAGAATCTCTTTGATAGACTCTTTACTAATCTTTACTTTGGGTATATCTCGGTCTTGTCGTGGTCCTGCCATTGTATTTAAATTATAGGCAACAAAAGTAAAATAAAATTGATTGGTAAAATGAATATTCTAACGTGATTAATGATTATTTAATCTAATAACAAAATCAACAAAAGAGTATCTTGAATTTAAGGCTAAGTAATCACTAAAATACAACGATCTTGCCTTTAACCTCTATAATTTCTCTGTGCCCTGCTGAATGATTAAGGACAGGTTAATCCCCATGCTCGAAGAGCACCTCTGTGTCCTTCATTAACTCTCTATGGTTCCCTTTGTGCTCTCTGTGGTCTCTCTGCGTTCTCCCGAATAACTCGGGAGTGGTTAAAGATCCACTGTATTCTCTGTGGTTAAACCTCATAAAAAAATGCTACGTAGAGATTTTTTTGTCATTTTTTTTGCAATGGAAAAGCAAAAAAGCCGCCAAAAAAGATTGCGTGTGTTTATACATAACCTCGGGCTAAAACCCGAGGCTATTAATATTTACCTCCTCTGGAGGTATTTTTGTTCTTGTTGTATTCTCTCTGTTTTCATATCACCAAACCCTCTCTTGTTATTCCAAATGCTCGAAGAGCATCTCTGTGTCCTACTTTATATTCTCACTCTGTGACCTCAGTGCCTTCTCTGCGCTCTCTTTGGTTAAATATCCCCCATGCTCGAAGAGCATCTCTGTGTCGTTCTCCTAATCCTCTCTCAGTGCTCTCCGTGTTCTCTCTGCGTTCTCTGTGGTTAAATCCCCTCTGTATTCTCCGTGGTTAAATTCCCTTTGCTCTCTGTATTTAAATTAGCGCTTTCATTTATGCATTAAACTCCTTATTTATAAACTCACTCATCACCTTATACAACTCATAAAGCGGCTCATTGTTTTCCAACAATTGGAGGTGGGAATTCATAGTCATTATGTCTTGCCTTTTGGCAGGACCCGTTTGAGAATTTTTTGGCCCAAAACTCAATGCTTGTTGAATACTTTGGGTAATCAAAGGTTGCAAATAGCTAAAGTCCAATTGGTGCTCGTTACATATTTTTTGAGCGGCCAATAACATGGCATTCGTAAAATTATTGGCAAAAACAGCAGACAAGTGATACTTCAATCGATTGTCTGAAGTGACGGTTACAATTTGAGCAGGTATGTCTTTTAAAAACTCAGAAATGGCGTTAAGTGTTTGGGTTGAGTTTCCTTCTATAAACAAAGGAAAATTAATGTTTTCAACTGCACTATTTACCAAAATAGATTGAAATGGATAAATGACACCAAAATTGTTTTGATTTTGAAGGGAATTAATGGATTGAGCGCCAGAGGTATGACAAACCAATCCACCATTTATTGTTTGTGAAACCGTGGCAATAGCATCATCTTTAACACAAATTAAAACCAAATCATTTTCAGCAAATTGCGGCATTGAAGAAAGGCAAGTTGCATTGACTAATTTAGCTAATACTTCTCCTTTTTCTATATTTCGTGCCACTACAGATTTCACTTTCAATCCATTGTGATGAAAAAATTTAGCAAAGAAACTAGCCACATTTCCTGAGCCAATAATAGTAACTTGTTCTATATTTAATGGCAATTCAGTCAATCTAATATTAAACTAGGTTCTTAGAATGTCTTTTTGATTCTTTGAAACGTTGAATAATTGCTAAACAAAATCCAAACACCATAATAACAGTGCCGCCCCAAAGTAAATTGATATAAGGGAATTCTATTGCTTTCAGAATAATGTATTCCAACTTAGGCCTTCGGGTTGCCGAAGTAATGATAAACTTCATTTCTCCTGGTTTGTCTTTGTCAGAGATTATCCTGTCCATAACCACCATTACACCGGCTTTTTCGATTACAGATTCTTTGATTCTAATTTTATCTTCACTTATAAATTCTGGTCGAGCGATAAAAGTATCTCCAATGGTGTTTATTACAATTTCAGCTTGTAGGTGTAATTTTTCTACCTCACTTGGGTTTGATAGAACATTGATTTTACGTAGCGTTAATTGTCTATTGGCATCATCGGTTGTAAATGTTTGTCCTATAGAAACTGTATCTGTTTTAAAGTTATCGAATTCTTTTTCTTCAAAATTCTCCATACTACTTTCAAAAGTGATATGGGTAAAAATATCTTTGGTTAGATAATGTCTTGTATCAGGATTAACCACAGGACCCATTTTCTTATTGTCCTGAATATTAGGTCTAAGGACAAACTGGTCTTTTACCTTACCCTCTTTGTCTAAATATTGGTATTGAACTTCAAAGTATTTATTAGGAGAAATTTCTTCTGTTTTGGTAAAAGTAGCTTTAAGTGTATTGTTTCCAAAAAGCACAGGCTTCCCTTTGGCTAACAATACATTTTCACGGTTATTGGTTATTGCATTTTGGTCTTTTCCTCCTTCAGCATTGGTTTCTGAGAAATAGCCAACCCCAGTATTGTTCACACTCAGCACTTTTTTATTTACCGAGGACACAACCACACCAATCATCATTAACCCAAAACCAGCGTGAGCAATGGCTGCACCTGCTAATTTAATCTTACCTTTAAGTACTTTGTGAATGTAATGGATATTTCCAACCATTGCATAACAGCCTCCTATTATCAAAAGCAAGTATTTGAATTCCCAAATATCAAACAAGAATAGTGCACCTATGGCAAGAATGATTGAAATCAACAAAGCATTGGCGATGTATTCCCATACTCTTTTTTTGTCCGAATCTTTGTATTTAAAAAACTGACCTACCGCTGTTAAAAAGACAATGGGTATAGCAAACCAAATTTGAATTTTATTGTAATAAGCTTCTCCTGCAGACGCCATTGTACTTCCAAACAATTGATTGAAAACTGGCACACTGGTCATGGTTATAATTTGTAAACCAGACAACATAAGCACCATACTTCCTACAAACATCCAAAACTCTCTACTGTAAAGTTTATCAGTTTCAAGTTGAGTGCCATACAAGCCAAACAAATTTTTAACAAAAAAGAAAGTTGACCCCAATAGTACTAGCGCACCAATAGAACTAATAATCGCAGAATCAACTTTGAAAGGAAAAAGGGCAACCACCATCATTCCACCAAAAGAAATTATAAAGAAAATAAGTCCTTTTTTGAATCCTTTGAAACTGATGGCATATAATAAAAAGATGAATGAGAAGAGCAATATTATTAGCTGCCCAGACAATCCTAAATCTGTAAATGAGTGCACACTCGCATTTCCCAAAATTCCACTTCGAGTTAAGAAAGTAGCATAAAGAACCATGAAAAAGGAGAACACAGTAAGAACAAAAGTCAGTACAGGGTATTTTCCTGTCACTTTGTTAATGAGTAACAAGTGGGTAGCGGTAATTAACAACAGCCACGGCATTAAGGACGCATTTTCAACAGGATCCCAAGCCCAATATCCTCCGAAGCTCAAACTTTCGTAAGCCCAATAACCACCCATTATAATTCCTGTACCCAAAACCATTACTGCAACAAGCGCCCAAGGCAAAGCGGGCACCATCCATTCTCTGAGGCGGCGGGTCCAAAGACCTGCAAAAGCAAATGCAAAAGGAATAATAGTAGCAGCAAAACCAAAAAATAAGGTTGGAGGATGTATGACCATCCAATAATTCTGCAACAATGGATTTAGACCATTGCCTTCTTTGTATATTTTTAAGTAATTTTCTTTACCTATAGATTCAATAATAGGAATCAATAGCATTTCGGGATTGTGCTCACGGGTGAGTTCAAATGGACTACTGCCTATTTTTACATCACCAAATTCAAATCCTAAAAGCATACTGCCCAAAATAACTTGTGCCAAAGCTATAACTGCAACAACTGGGGCTTCCCAATCTTTGATTTTGAATATCAATAAAATCCCCAAAAAGGCGTGCCAAAACATCCAAAGAAGAAAACTTCCTTCTTGACCTTCCCAAAAACAACTAATCATGTAATAGATTGGCAAGTCAGTAGACGAATGCTGATAGGCATATTGGTATTCAAAATAATGACTATGGATAATATAAAACAACGAAAAGAAGATGGCTGCCACAGCTACCGAATGAACATAAAACATGATTCTTCCCAACTTTTGGAAAGAGCTTTCTTTATGATTCACTGAAATTGCGTAAGAAACAAAAGAGATTAAAGATGCCACAAAGGACAAAACCACTGCAAAATGGCCAAAGTTACCTATGAACAGATGTTCATTATTAAAATGTATAAGTTCCAAAATGATTTATTTTTTTTCGTATTTGCTAGGACATTTTTTCAAAATTTCACGAGCTTCAAAATAGTCGCCTCTGCTGTATCCAATCAGTACCACTTTATCTGTCTTATCCAAATCTTGGGGCATAGCGTTTCTGTAAACAATTTTTTTCTCATAGCCGGTACTGTCACTGGCATAAAACTCAAAATAATTAGGATCCACTTGAGGGTTGTAAACTTGTGGTTTGGTTTTACTGAGCGTTGTAACCACGTGTAATTTCATATTGGGACGACTTTGGGCAATTTCATCGGCCTCAGCAAATGATACGTATTTGCTTGTATCTCCGTAGAAACTTACACCAATTGCAATGGCAACTGAAATAAAAATAATTATGGCAATTTGAACAGGTTTCATGATTCTGTTTGTTCTAACTTGGTTATTTTCCTGTCTAAACGAACTAAGTATAACACCACCAAAAAGAAGATAATAAGAATAACGCCTATTACGACATAAATTTTACCCGAACTTCTTAATAAAGAGGGTTCATTTTGGGCCATTAGACCTTGTATAATACTAAGAAACAATATGGTTAGATAATATTTTTTCATTTTCTTTTTTAAACTTTAATAATTGATAACGTGTTCTTAATTCGGCAATCCACACAAAAAGCAGAGCCCAACCTATTACAGCAGGGTAAAAAACAAATTCCATGTTTTGCGTTTGGTTATAGGTTTTAAAGTTAACCGATTCTCCACTACCCGGATGAATACTAAATTGGGATAATTTGGGCATTACATATATCAATGACACAAACAATGGGAACACAAATACATTATAAACAGCAGACAAGCGGGCTCGTTTCTCAAAATCAACAACTGATTTTTGAATCAACCAATATCCGCCATACATTGCCATTCCTGCTGCTACTCCATTCAACTTAGGATCGTTTGTCCAAGGGGTTCCCCAAGTATTGTAAGCCCAAAACATGCCTGTAAACAAACCGCAAAAACCCATTAACAATCCGACATTGGTCAGTTCACTTGCATAAATATCTCTTTTCACGTTGGGACGACTCAAATACATGAGACTATTGATCCAAGCTGCAAATAAAATGAGTGACATACCGAACCACATGGGCACGTGGTAAAACAAATTTCGGATGGTTTCGTCTAAAATTCCAACATCTGTTGGCAAATCTATTAACAATCCGTAAACTAATACATAGCCTACAATCGCTACAGCTATGAGTTTATACCACAAATTAGGGATTAATTTCATCCTCGTTTTCTTTAGTTTGCGAAGTTAATTGAATTTATCCATTTTTAAAGCAATCTTTCGGTAATAAATTAAAACTAGTTTCTCTTATAAAACCTACATAATTCAAAAAATAATTAAAGGTAATTTGTTCAAATCTTTGACTAAAAAAGTTAAATATTTATGAATTCAAGCTTAAGGAACTGGATCGTAACCACTTCCTCCTCCAGGCCTGCATCTTGAGAGTCGCTTTATGGTTAACCATCCTCCCTTAAATAACCCATATTTTTTAAGCGCCTCTACCCCATATTGACTACAAGTTGGGGTAAATCGGCATGAGGGTGACAATAAAGGGGATAAAACCAATTGGTATATTTTTATAAAAAACAAGCCGATGTAAATACCAATCTTTCTCATCCTTTTTCTTCAATTTGCTTAAGAACTAGCTGATAGTTATTGACAAGTTTGGTAAAGGAATGTTGCACCGCTTTATAGTCAACAAGTTCTTTACCGGTATATACCATTCCACCAATTAAATTTTTATTAGGGGCAAATGGATTATTAAGTAAAGATTTGTTCAATCTATAAACTTCACGCATCAGTCTTTTAATCCTATTTCTGTCTACTGCTCTTTTAAATTTCCGTTTGGATACAGAAAATAGGATGGCATTAGGATTAGCATTTGGTGTTTCTTCAAAATAGAATGAAAACAACAAAGGGTAAGCTTTAACAACAAAAGGAGTCTTAAAAACTTTTTCTATAAGCTTTTGGTGGTACAATCTTTCATTTTTTGAAAGACCGTAAGAAGAGTTCTCACGCATCGCTGAGCGTATGAAGACCTATAAAACCTTAACGTTTGTGACGTAATTCGTCAGAAACAGTTAAACGTTTACGACCGCGTTTTCTTCTTGCTGCCAAGATTTTACGTCCGTTTACTGAGGCCATTCGCTCTCTGAAACCGTGTTTATTGCGTCTTTTGCGTTGTGATGGCTGAAATGTACGTTTCGTCATGTCGTATGATTTTTAAAAAGGACTGCAAATGTAATGCAATTTTCCAAAATACCAAACCTAATTTATAAAATATTTTTAATCTATTCTTGTTATGCACCATTTGTCCTTTAGAATTTCCTTTTTTTCATACATTTTTAAGCCCCTAATTTTAATTGTGTTTCCCATTTACATCCATAGCAATTCTATAAAATACGGTTTGTTTTGTCAGAAATCATTGTGCTTATTTATTTTCTTTTCTTATCTTTATTTTTTTTTGAGCAAAGGTGATGCAACCATTTTGCTGTTTCTGAGTCAAATGACTAAATTGCAACTGCATTTTGACCGAAATTGACGAAATAATAGCGCAATGTAAAGAGGAAAAAAGTTGGGCTCAAGAAAAGCTTTTCAAACTTTTTGCACCCAAAATGTTGGGTATTTGCAGACGTTATTTATCAAATATCGACGATGCACGGGATGCCATGCAAGATGGTTTTGTAAAAGCCTTTTTGAATATTCATAAATACGAAGGTCGAAGTAGTTTTAACACTTGGATTAGTAGAATTATGATGAATACCGCCATTGATATGGTTAAAAAAATAAATAAAATCCAATTTGTGAGGGATGATTATTATTTAAATGACCAAACTGATACCGAAGAAGACCATTTAATTGATGACCTAGATTTGAGTCAAGAACAATTATTGGCATTGATTGATTTACTTCCTCCGGGCTATAAACTTGTTTTCAACTTGTACGCAATAGAAAGCTTGAGCCACAAAGACATTGCTGCTATGTTGGGAATATCCGAAGGAACAAGCAAGTCACAACTTAACAGAGCAAGAACGTTCTTAAAAACCGAAATAAAAAAAATTCAAGCCGCTATTTAATTTGACTAAAAACAAAAAACATATCGACTCAATTTTTAAAAACGGTCTTAAAAACCTTCGTTTTTTAGTTTCTCAAAAAGATTTAGAGGCTATCGAACAAAAAACAAATCAATTTGAAAATACCGAAATCGAAACGAGCAATAAGCTACCAATTGAAATAGAAATTAATGAAAGCGATTGGTTGAAAACTCAAGAAAAATTGGCTCATGAGAAAAAATCCATCAATTTCAACAACAAGCTTGCCGATTCGTTTAAAGATTTTGAAATTCCTGTTTCTCAAAATGACTGGAATGCAGTTCAATCCAAACTCAATAAATCGAAAAAACGCAAACCAATTCTATGGTTCTATTCTATTGCTATCTCTGTATTGTTGATTTCCATGTCATGGGGAGGATACCAATGGCTCAAACACGATAATTCTAACTCCATTTCTAAGTTAAATTCTAACTCAAATTCCAACTCAAAAAACACTGAACTTGGGGCCAATAACACATCGGGAAACACTAACAATTCAAATGACAACAACACAACAAGCAAAGGAAATATACCACAAGAAATAAAACCTGAGTCTAGCTCATCTCCTTTAAATTCGGCTTCTGAAATACCCCAAACAATAAGTATCAAATCCCCAATTAAAAATCCAAGTTTGGCCAATCTGAAATCTGAAATTTCAAGTACTCCGTTAGTCAATAATAACAAAGAAAATGAGGGTTCTCAAGTAAAAGGTTTGGAGTTCAACTACTCTCTTAGAATTGCAACTATTCGCAATCCATTTTATAAAAAAGCCCCAATTTTTGACAAAGAATTTATTACACCTGTAACGCCCAAAACACCAATCGTTAAAAAACCTAAATTCAACATTTATATAGGTTTAGACAATGGCATCTCCTCTTTTCACAGTGCATTAAGCTCCAACAATCCAAGCGGTTATAACTTAATTAGAAAACAATCTGACCAAAAAACCTTTGCTTACACAAAAGGACTTAGTTTTGGCATTAACACACTAAAAAAGCAACTTCAATTAAGCGCACAACACGCCTATTATGAACAAACCTCAAACTATAACTTAACTTACAAAATTTACGATTCCATTCCAGTAAAAGATCCAAATGGAAAAATTATAGGTTATTTCTTAGCACGCGGTAGAGACACTTCAATCAATGAAACCCATCAAATTTCAAGAAATTTATTCAACATCCACCTATCCGCCTCAGAGAAATGGAAAATAAACAATAAAACGAAATTATTAACAGGAATAGGCGTTGCGGCTCAACTTCATTCGCTTACAAAAGGTGTCAAAATTTTAAATCCAGAAAGTCTGCAATTAGAGAACATACAAGTTAGTAATTTAAGCAACCGTAGACTATTATTAATGCCTTCATTTACTATTGGAATACAACATCAATTGTATAAAAACTTATCAATTCAAGCGGACATAAGCAGTCAGTATAGCATTAACAACCTGTATAAAAACAACTTAATAAAAGAATACCCATACCAAGTTACAAGCAGCATTAAACTCCTCTATATAATTAAAGAAAAATGAAAAAATACATCTTATTTTTTGCCTTAATATGCTTACAGCTCACTGTAAAAGCCCAAGTTTGGTATCCTGAAGGGGTTTATTTGGGGAAAGCGCCTGAAAAACTATTTTTCGAGAATCAGCTTCATGTCATCTCCTTGATAGAACGAAACAACAACCGTTCACTATGGCAAGTAAGTTTATTTGACGGATTTTGGAAAAAACTACCCCTCTTAGAACTTGACAAAAATGCTGAAATTACCGACTTCAAAAAAATATTAGGAGTCATTTTTATTAGTGGCAGATTTACTTTTGACAATGGCAATTACAATGCTTTGATTCGATTTTCAAATAATGGTTGGGAAGGCATTACCCAATTCAAAAAAGCAGATTTAAGCCCGGGAGTAGTTAACACAATTTCATTGTGGAACAATCAATTGATAATTGGCGGTGATTTTAAATATGTAAATCAAGAAGAAATGCCTTATTTGTGCAAATACAATGGAATTCGTTTTTCATTATTTTATACCAATTGCAACTCATGCCAACCCAATCAAGTGGTTAATGACATCGCATTTAATGACAGCATATTGGCTATTGGCGGAAACTTCACTAAATTTAACAATCAAAAAACCAACTATTTATACCGAATTTACCATACCACCAATACAGACACTACTTTGTTGGTTAACAATCCCATAAAAAAACTATGTGTCAATAGCAATGATGTTTATGCCTATACCAACAGCCTTAAAAATGGTCAACTAATATTAGTCAACAATTCTGTTACTGACATTAAATATAACATAGACACTATTCATCAAATCAATGATTTAATTATTTACGACAAGGACTTAATTATAAACGGCAAGTTTAGCGACAACAAAACATCAAGAGCAGCTTTCACCTACCATTTAAAAGGGACCCAATGGGAGTCAATGAATTTCAATTTCAACCAACAATATGGCATAGCAAGTGGCAGGACTTTTTTATTTGCAATCGGTCAGTCGAAACAACGGTTAAGTATATGGAATCCCAATCAATCTATAGCTCGATTTTACAAAAACCAAACCATTGTAAGAATAAAAACATTTGTTGATTTGAATCAAAACTGCATTAAAGAAAACAACGAACCCGCCTTAGCAAAACAATATATAAAACTCCCTTTTACAAACCGAGGTGCTTTTACAAATGAAAATGGGGTTGCAGAATTTTTACTTACCAACAATAACACATTTAGGTTTATTATAAAGCCAAGTATCAATTTAACAAAAAGTAATTGTGCCGATACAACTGTAACCAAATTTATTAAATTTGGCGATTACATCGACAGCATTCAATTTCCATTAACGAGGGTCCCTAACATTAACAGTATTAGAATCCACATCAATTCATTAAAAGGCCGTCAGGTTATTAAAGACCAAAAAGTTACTTACCAAATTTTTTATGAGAACACAGGTTCAACCACCATTAATGGGAAAATAAGACTCCGCAAAAGCGCTTTACTAAAAGAAGAATTGACTGTTCCAAGTTTTAATAATAAACTAAATGATTCTACATTGGAATGGAATTACACAAACCTCAATCCTGGTGAAAGAAGAATGATTCAATACTCTGGTTTGGCCTCAAATTCAGCTTTCGAGGAACAATACCAATTTGAGGCAAGTACTGTTGCTTTATATCAAAACAGCAACAACACTTTCACATTATTAGATTCAGATTCTATCCCACAAACAGTCAATAATTCGATAAATGCCTTCAAAAAAGAAGTGTATCCTAAACCACAATTCAATGATTCAATTACCTATTTGGATGTCAATGAACGTGACTTGCGATATTACATTAGCTTTTACAATTTCACTTCAGACACTGTTTATTACGCTATAATTATAGACACCTTAGATGTAAACTTAGACATGTCATATATTCAAGAAACTGGCAGTAATCAAACCTATTATACCGAAGTACAAACAGACCCAAACAACCAAAACAAGGGTTTACTTATTTGGCATTTCCCTAATGTTAAACTAATTCCCAATCCAAACAAAAACTTAGAAATAACGAGCAGTGGCGCTTATATTGGATTTAAAGTAGTAACGAATCCATTAAGTAATGGGTATCTTTTAAAAAATGTAGCTTCCGTTTATTACGACAATGAATATGTTGGTTCTACCAATGCAGTTTATTGTACTATTGCCTCATTAAGTTTAGATAAAATCACAATTCCTGAAACGGATATTAAATTGTATCCCAACCCTTCTTCAGGCTCCTTTACATTATCTTATCCATTTCAAAACGGCGACTTAGTTACATTAATTTCAAGCAATGGACAGGTGATAGACAAAAAGAAAATTGAATCAAACAACACGGAACTTACTTATCAAATTTCTAGTGGTTTGTACACCCTACAAATCCAGACCCAAAACCAAATAATCAGCAAAAAACTAATTATTAATTAGTCTATAGAATTTGAATATATGTTTTAACCTCTTTTTTACTAAAAACTAACTTATAATAGACAAAAGCATAGGTTTCAGTATTTCTATTATAGGCTTTCATGGGTTTAAATCTTGGCATAATATCAATCGCATTATTGAAATTTTTAATAAATCCCCATTCATCATCAGGCTCATCTTCCTCATTGGGCATCAACCATTTTCTACCTTTTATAAACCCTTTTTCATCTATGGTCAATTGAACATAAATCTCGTATTCTAATTCTTGATAATGCGCTGTTTCAAAATCCAACTTTTTGCTAATTTGCTTATTAACTAGTTCATACATTGCATTGATACCACCAGGATATTCTTCTTTTACGACCAAATCATCTTTGAATACTTTCTTATCAATTTTTTCGCCATTTACATCAAAGAAGGCTGCGTCAATAAAAACATTATTTTTATAATTCACTTCACAAGATTTATTTCCATTTTGGTGATACCATATTTGTAGACCTTCTTTTTTATTATCCTCAAACTCCCCTTTAAAAGACATTTTACCATTCTTCCAATAGCTTTCGACCGAACCTACTAAGCTGTCTTTTTCATAAGTTCCTTTTTCTTTTAATTGACCGTTTGGATAATAGGTTTTATATTCCCCATTTCTCTTCCCCTTAAAAAACAAAAACTCATTATCCAAATTCCCATTGTCGTGATAAAAAACAGAAAGTCCATCTTTTTCATCATTTATAAAATTATTTTTTGCTTTAACTGTTCCATTTTTATGATACAGAACCATAGGCCCTTCGTTTAAATCATCTTCATATGTGGCTTCAGATTTTAGTTGTCCATCTTTATACCATGACTTCCATACACCAAAGGCTTTCCCTTTTTTATATAAACCCTCTGAAAATTTTATCCCATTAGAATAATAATACATAAAAATCCCTTCTCTTGAATCAACTGTTAACTTAACAGATGTGTATGTCCCAGACATTTGAATTTGATTCGTTTCTTTGAAATAATCTTCGACCTCAAATTTATTATTTACATTTTTTATAATGCGATAGTAAGTGGCTTTTTTCTCACTTGTTTTTTTCCAATTTTTGTCAAAAAAAACTTTTTTTTGAGCACTTGCATTTGTTGCAAACAAAAAGAAACTTAAAAAAAGAAATAGATTTAGTTTAAAAAATGTATTCATACTGAAAACAAAGAAAACTTATTTTTTCAAATTGTAAAAATAAATTTTCAATTTCATCAATAAATAGTGAATGGCTTTAGGCGGTTCTGACAAGGGATGCTTATACGATTCACCCATTTTCAAATAGTGTTTATAGAAATAAGACGGTGTCATTTTCCATTTATTAATAAATTGTTTTCTACCATCATTTTTAACCACTTTTCCAGTCGATTTACTCATAAAATGATACACTCTACTTTTGCCAACACCTTTAAATACTCGAACACCAGCATTCCACATCTTCATGGAAAAATCGGGATCACTGTACATTCCGGGGCTAAATTCCTCACTGTACCCTCCTACCAAATCCCAATATTTTTTTGAAACCACATTAGGAGGCCAACTTGCGCCATACCAATCATTCATTACCAAAGTTTGATATGATTGAATAAGCTCTTTCTCTTTGAAATTATTTAAATCTCCAAAATCAAATCCTTGCAACATGTTTTTATTGTTACCCACTTTAGGTTCTATCATGGTGGATGATATAAAAAAATCATCATGTCCTAAGGCTTCAATTTCATTAACCAAATAATAATCCCACCCTGGCAAAGCATACATATCGTCATTAAAATAACAGATGTAAGCAGCAGTGGCTTTCTGTGACGAGAGATTTAAAGCAGTGCAAATTCCTATATTTTGTGCAGAATGAGTAAACTCAATATTTTGCGAATTGAGATAGTCTATGGTACCGTCATTGCCTTCGTTCACATGAACAATTATTTGATGGGTAAATGTGGAATTCTTCAAAATACTTTCGATACAGCATTTCAAATAAGGCAGATTATTCCATGTAGGTATTAGGATACTAAACATATACGACAGCAAAAAAACATCTTTTTATTCACAATGATTGAATATTTTTAAGGATAAAGGTCAAAATCCAAAAAAAAATTAGTTTTTAGATTACTTTTGCATCACAAATTTAATGTTATGTCAGAAAATATTTTAGTTATCGGAGCTTGTGGTCAGTTGGGCACAGAATTGGTTGAAGAACTCAGAAAAATATACGGGGATAGTCATGTTATTGCCTCCGATATTCGTCAATCTGATGATGAAGTTTTCAAGAATGGTCCATTTGAAACTTTGGATATTTTGGACAAAAATAATTTTTCCGCTTTACTACAAAAATACAAACCAAGTCAGGTTTACCACTTAGCAGCATTATTAAGCGCTACAGCTGAGGCAAAACCAAAACTAGGTTGGACTCTAAATATGGATGGCTTGTTTAACGTATTAGATGCTGCGGTTGATTTTAAAATTGGCAAAATATATTGGCCAAGTTCTATCGCGGTTTTTGGTCCTAACACGCCAATGAATGATACCCCTCAAAACTGTGTAATGGATCCAAATACAGTTTATGGAATAAGCAAATTGGCTGGAGAAAGATATTGTGAATACTATTTCCAAAAAAGAGGTGTAGACGTAAGAAGTTTAAGATATCCGGGTTTAATTGGTTACAAAAGCGCTCCCGGTGGTGGAACTACCGACTATGCTGTTAGCATTTACCACGATGCATTAACGACAAAAAAACACGAATGTTTCTTAGGACCACAAACTCAGTTGCCAATGTTATACATGCCCGATGCCCTAAAAGCAACTTTAGATATTATGCATGCACCTGCTGAAAAAATCAAAATCAGAAGTAGTTATAATCTTGCAGGAATGAGTTTTTCTCCTGAAGAAATTGCAGCAAATATTAAATCATTTATTCCTGATTTCGAAATTTCATACAAGGTCGACCACCGTCAAGCTATAGCAGACAGTTGGCCAAACAGTATCAACGACACAGAAGCAAGAAATGATTGGGGATGGGCACCATCATACGATTTAAACAGTATGAGTAAAGACATGCTTGTCAATTTAGCTCCTAGATATGGCCAATCATTAAGTTTATAATAATGGAGAAAAACACAACTCCTTTAATCTTAATTTCAAATGATGACGGCATTACCGCTCCAGGATTAAGAGTTTTGGTTGAAGAAATGTCGAAAATTGGCGAAGTAATAGTCGTAGCGCCAGACAAACCACAGAGTGCAATGGGTCATGCCATTACTGTAACTGCTCCATTGAGACTCAAACAAAACTTTATTTTTGGTTCAATCCTGGCTTATGAATGCAGTGGCACTCCTGCCGATTGTGTTAAATTAGCCTTAGACAAAGTGTGCCCTCGCCGACCAGACATTATGGTTTCGGGCATCAATCATGGCCCCAACTACAGTATAAATGTAATTTATAGTGGCACTATGAGCGCCGCAGTTGAAGCGGCTGTTGACGGTATACAAGCCATTGGATTTTCATTATGTGATTACAGTGCAGAAGCTAATTTTGAAGCAACACGACCATTTATCAAACAAATTACTGAAACTATTTTAGCTAATCCACTTCCTTACGGCACCCTTTTGAATGTAAACTTTCCAAAAACGGAGAGTGTTAAAGGCATTAGAATTTGCCGTCAAGCAAGTGCAAGATATGCCGAAAACTTTGATGAACGCAAAGACCCTTCTGGCAACACTTACTATTGGATGACTGGTAAATTCATTAACATGGAAGAAGATGACAATGATACCGACTTATGGGCTGTTAACAATCAATATGTGAGTGTTGTTCCAACCAAATTTGACTTGACTTCCAATAGCGTTATTCAACATTTAAAACACCTTTTGTAATGGACACAAGCAAAAAGCAAATTTTATTGGGATTTTTAATAGGCATAACGTCCACCTTTATTATTTCTTTTTTAACTTTCATAAATACAAATCCGGGCTTAAGTATAAGCGAATACTTCAATATTTTTCTTTATGGAAAACTAATTTCGCCTATTTTAAGCATCGCATTAATGGGTAATTTAGGTTTGTTTTTCCTATTCCTTAAACTCAATAAAGACTTTATCTCAAGAGGCATTCTCATTGCAACCGTTTTTGTTGGCATCATCATCTTTTTTATCAAAATTTTCATCTAATTATTTGGGTTAATGTTCAACTTCATTCGTTCCATTTTATTTTTACTTTCAGCAGAAAAAGCACACTATTTCACGCTTAATAGTTTGAAATTCTTAATTAAGATTCCCGTTTTAAATTGGTTTATCATAAATCGTAAAGCTTACCAAAAGCAAAACCAAATGAATGTTATGGGTATTACATTCCCTAATAAACTTGGATTGGCCGCAGGTTTTGATAAAAATGCGCAATACTTAGATGTTTTTAAAGCGCTTGGTTTCGGTCATATTGAAATCGGCACTGTTACTCCATTGGGACAGGAAGGGAATCCTAAACCACGCCTTTTCAGATTGGTTGAAGACCAAGCTGTTATTAACCGAATGGGGTTCAATAATGATGGTGTAGATGCAATCGTTGAAAGACTTAAAAACCGACCAAAAGATTTAATCATAGGTGGCAATATTGGCAAAAATAAAGTGACACCAAATGAAGATGCTGCTTCTGACTATCTAATTTGCTTTACTAAATTATACCCTTACGTTGATTATTTTACGGTCAATGTAAGCAGTCCTAATACCCCAGGATTGAGAGAACTGCAAGACAAAAAACCATTAACCGACTTGTTAAATTCGCTAATAAAATTAAGAGAAGAAAAAGTAAAATCAGGATTAAAGACATTGCCAATTCTGTTGAAAATAGCTCCTGATTTAAACGAACATCAGTTAAATGATATTATCTCCATCATAGATGAAACGCAAATTGATGGGATTGTTGCAACCAATACTACTATAGAAAGAAAAGGCTTAAGAACAAGCGAAGCAACCATCCAGACTATAGGCATGGGAGGATTAAGCGGAAAGCCAGTTCTTGAGGCATCTACGGCTATCCTTACTTACCTTAAAAACAACTTAAAACAGGAAAAGGTATTGATTGGTGTCGGAGGTATTTGTAGCGGCAAAGACGCCGAATTAAAATTCAAAAATGGGGCTCAGTTAGTTCAAGTATATTCAGGATTCATATACAGAGGTCCTGCCTTGATTGATGAAATACTTAATTAGTGTTTTATCATTAGTTTTTTGATATACACATCCTTATTGGAACTTAGTTTCAAAAAATAAAACCCATTATTCAATTCGTAATCTTTTAAAGACAAATGCAAAAAACTTGTATTCGTTTTTTCGATGGTAAAAATCACATTGCCCAAAACATCTTGAAGGGTAATAGTGAAAGTTGATGGAAATAATATATTGACATCGATATACAAATCCTCTTTAACTGGGTTGGGGTAAACACTCCAAACCTCACTTGGTTTTTGTGCATGTGAACTAAGAGTGTAAAGAAACAAAACGGTAACTAGTAGTATTCTTTTCATGTTTAATCAAATGCAAATAAGGTGCCAACAAATAAAGGCAAAAAAAAAGCTCCACTAAAGGAGCTTTTAAATATCTGTTTTAATCGAGGGTGAATGTAATTGGAATTTTAGCTTTTACTCTCACCGGTTTTTCTCTTTGCGTTCCGGGTTTCCACATACCTGATGTTTTTTTAACAACGTTCATGGCTTCTCTTTGCAGATCCTTATTTCCTTTATTGTCGGTGGTTATGTCTGAAACGCTACCATCTTTATTGATAACAAAGAATACCATTATAACACCTTCAATTTCATTATCGTAAGCTTCTCTTGGGTATACAAGATTATCACTTAAAAACTCCTGTAATTTATCTGATCCACCTTTGAAAGTTGGTTTGTCGGCAATGTTTTCGTAAATTTCATTGTCTTCAACTTCTTCCTTAGGTTGTTCTTTCGGTTTTTCTTCTTGCTCCTCTTGTTGCTCATCCTCTTCAAATTCGTTAGCTTCGAATTCTTGGGTTTCTACAGCTGTATTTTCAACAACAGTAAGTGTTGGTGGCGGCGGCGGTGGTGGCGGTGCTTTTTCATGCTTTGTGTTTTCGATAACTTCTGCGTCATCAGAGACCAAAGCAGCCTGCATTTTTTGTTTCTTTTTTTCAAATACAGTAAAAGAGAACATCAAGTAACAAAGCATTAGTACAAAAGAGTAACCTAACGCCTTCAACAACATTCTGTCCTTACTAAAATCTAAATTGGGATTTTTTTTAGGTTCCATTTATCTTACAAAATTAAATTATTTTATCTTTATTACAATAGGAATTCTAAAAAATAAAAATTAAGTCTTCTTAAATTGATAATTAGATAACTTAATACTTACTTTTTATTTCCAAATTATATATTCTTAGTTGATTGTAAACGAAATAGGCATTTTGGCTCTCACTCTTATTGATTTACCTTTCAATTGACCCGACTGCCATTTTCCACTTGTTTTTTGGATAATTCTAGCGGCTTCTCTTTGCAAATCTTTATTTCCGTCACCAACAGTGATGTCGCTTACGGTTCCGTCCTTATTTATAACAAAATAAACCATTATAACGCCCTCAATTTCATTTTCAAGAGGTTCGTTAGGGTATATTAGGTTTGTTTCTAAAAAATCATGTAGCTGAGAACTTCCACCAATAAAAGACGGCAAATCAACCAAATCATTAAAATCATAGATAGTTTCGTCTGTGATAACTTCATTTAACAATCCTCTTACCATACTTCCATCAAAGGAGTCAGAATTACTTTGATTTTCAAAAGAATCAATAAAAACTTTAGATAAATCTGTTTCGGAACCAATGTCAAGTCCTTTTTTAAAATCATTGATAAAAACAGACTTAGGTAAAGGGGGAGATTTGGGTGGACTTGGGCATCTTAAAATAACCTCAGTGGCTTCATCAACCAACTTTTCTGAGGTAAATTGGGTATTATTTTTGTCATAAATAGTAAATGAAAAAACAATATTACAAATCATAAACACAAAGGCATAACCAAGAATTTTCATCAATAACTGATCTTTTCTTAAGTCTAATTGGGGATTTTTTTTACATTCTAACATAAGATAATTTTTACTTTAATACACAACACGTTTAAAATGTAAACGAAAAAAGTAAAAAATTATTCTTTGTCTAAGAATTTCAAATCATTATAAACAGATTTGAACAAAACCAAACCGACCAAACAACCAACGCTATTAGCAATAACATCTGCATAATCGGCTGTTCTATTAATGGTGAAATAATATTGAATAAATTCTATTAGCACTCCATAAAGGAAACCAAAAAGCAATCCATAAAGTTGAATTTTTCTAAGAAAGAAAGAAAAACGCCAATACTTAATTAGCCCTTGCATAATAAAGAACACTAAAATTGAGAAAATAAAAGCATGACCTAGCAAATCGGTAGGAATACCAAGGAGTCGTTGGGTTACAAATCCTCCGTTGCTAGAAGTGGTAAGCACCAAAATAAAAATTGCCCACAAAATTGCAGGCAATAAATATTTTAACAATGAAAACTTAATTTTCATTATTTAGGAAAATTAATGTCCGATTAAGGCTTTGTATGCATTAACGTCTAACAAACCACTGATTTCATCAGCGTTAGTGATGTTAATTTTCACCATCCAGCTGTTGTATGGATCTTGGTTAACAGATTCAGGGCTTGATTCAAGTGCTGCGTTTACATCAATAACTTCACCGCTTAAAGGCATGAACAAATCACTTACAGTTTTAACTGCCTCAACAGTACCGAAAGTGTCATTCATTGACAAAGTTTGACCTTTTGTTTCTATTTCTACGAAAACGATATCACCTAACTCACCTTGAGCAAAATCGGTAATACCAACTGTCGCTACATTACCTTCGATAGAAACCCATTCGTGTTCTTTTGTGTACTTTAAATTTTCTGGAAAATTCATTTTTTATATTTATTAAATTGTTTTATGCTTTATTTTAGTCGTCCCAAACCATGCTTAATAGTTTGCTAATTTTTTCTTTCAAATTGATTCTGTGAACTATTAAGTCGACAAAACCATGTTCTAATAAAAATTCAGAGCTTTGAAATCCTTTTGGTAAATCTTTACCTATAGTTTCTTTGATAACACGGGGACCAGCAAAACCAATTAATGCTTCAGGTTCAGCGATATTAAAATCCCCTAACATTGCAAATGAGGCAGTAATACCACCTGTTGTTGGGTCGGTTAAAACAGAAATGTATGGAATTTTTTCTTTGTCTAGTAAAGCTAATTTAGCAGATGTTTTAGCCATTTGCATTAAAGAAAAAGCGGCTTCCATCATTCTAGCGCCACCACTTTTGCTGATAATAATCATAGGGTGTCTGTTTTCTCTAGCATAATCAATTGCTCTTGAAATTTTTTCGCCCACTACGCTACCCATAGAACCACCGATGAATCCAAAATCCATACAAGCAACAACGATTTTTCTGCCATTTGATTTCCCTACTGCTGTTCTACAAGCATCTTTTAAACCACTTTTTTTGATACTTTCATCAATTCTTGATTTATATGATTTGGTATCAACAAAACCTAAAGGGTCACCAGAAGTTAGGTTAGCATCAAGTTCTTTGAACTTATTGTCATCAAACAACACTTCAAAATATTCTTTAGAACCAATTTTGTAATGGTAATCACAAGTAGGACATACAAATTTGCTTTCTATCAATTCCTTGTGAGGAGTGATTGTTTTACAACGGGGGCACTTGTCCCAAAGTCCATCAGGAGTGGCCTTTTTTTCCTTTGTTTTGGTAGTAATACCTTCTGAAACACGTTTAAACCAACTCATACAATAATAGTCTTTACAAGATTAGGGTAAAGAATTGAATTAAGCAATAGTTATTTCAGTGTTTAAATACACATCTTGGATGTTATTTAACAAAGAAATACCCTCATTCATTGGCTTTTGGAAAGCTTTTCTTCCACTGATTAATCCTTGTCCACCAGCTCTTTTATTGATAACTGCTGTTGTTACGGCTTCAGCCAAATCGCTCGCACCTTTACTTTCTCCACCACTGTTTATCAAACCTGCTTTACCCATGTAGCAATTCGCTACTTGGTAACGACATAAGTCAATTGGGTGATCTGTATTTAATTCACTGTAAACTTTAGGGTGTGTTTTACCGAAATTAACAGCATTGTAACCGCCATTGTTAGTAGGTAATTTTTGTTTAATAATATCTGCTTGGATAGTAACCCCTAAGTGGTTAGCTTGAGCCGTTAAGTCTGTTGAAGTATGGTAATCAATCCCGTCTTTTTTGAATCCAGGGTTTCTTAAATAACACCATAAAATGGTTGCCATTCCTAATTCATGCGCTCTTTCAAAAGCTTGTGCAACTTCTACTATTTGTCTTGCTGATTCGTTTGAACCAAAATAGATAGTTGCCCCAACTGCTGTAGCACCTAAATTCCAAGCCTCATCAACACTACCAAACATAATTTGGTCAAATTTATTTGGGTAACTTAAAAACTCATTGTGATTTAACTTCACAATAAAAGGAATTTTGTGCGCATATTTTCTACTACAAGAAGCTAATACACCATAAGTTGAAGCGACTGCATTACAACCACCTTCTATTGCCAACTTAACAATATTTTCTGGGTCAAAATAAATTGGATTAGGCGCAAAAGAAGCACCCGCACTGTGTTCAATCCCTTGGTCAACTGGCAAAATACTAACATAACCTGTACCAGCCAATCTACCGTGATTGTATAAAGCATTAAGACTTCTTAAAACTTGTGGTGAACGATTCGTGTGTGCAAATGCTCTGTCTATAAAATCATTTCCTGGTAAGTGCAAGTGTGATTTATCAATGGTTTTACATTGGTGAGTTAATAAACTTTCTGAATCCGATCCTAATAATTCTTGAATTTTTGATATACTCATTTTTTTCTTTGTATAAGGCGGCAAAAATATAAAAATAATGATAAATGATAAAATCTTTTTTCATGGGTTTTATATACAACACCCTTTTCCACAGCAATTAAAGTCAAATCAACTCAGTCAGCAACCATCAATTACGTATGACAAACTAACTATAAACGCCTAATACTCGGTCATAAAGCTCTTTTAAATCCAATTCTTCATCGCTAAGTTGCTTCTTAGAAAAAACACTATCAGCTGGTGTTAATTTAAATTTATTATTGACCCTTTCCATCACTGTAGGGTGAACTTTTACGCTGAAATCAATAGATGCATCTTCTAATTTCATAACCTCAATGGTTAAATAGGCGCATAAATGACACCATGTGTATATATCATAAGCCACAAAATCGGCCAAACTAAAGATAGCAAAACCCTTTTTCTCTTTTTGAGTAAATGGGTCCTTATAGCGGTAGTATTTCCAAGGTTGTAAATTATGTGGGTGACCTCCTGCTATAATATCAACGCCACATTCATTGAACAATCGCTCGTATAAATTTACCGTAACCTGCGATGGAAAAGCTTGATAAGCATTGCCTGCATGCACAGAAACAATCACTAACTCTGCACCCTCCTCTTTAGCTGCAATAACTTCACTTTTTACTTGATCTAATGGGCAATCAGGCAGATTTAACGGCAATAAATTAACCATGTAAGCTTGTTCAGGCTTTAGTTCTATGGCGTTGAGTGAATAAGTATAGGCTAAAAACGCCACTTTTATTCCGTTTTTCTTAATGATTTGGTAGGATTTTTGACCTTCACTCGAAGCCACTCCCACGGGTAATATTGACTTGTTTTCTAAGAATTTGATGGTATTCAAAAGCCCATCTTTTCCTTTGTCTAAGGTGTGATTATTGGCAAAACTTAACACATCATATCCTTTGTAATGACCATTTCCACTAAAAATGTTAAACAAGGCTTCATCACCATTAAAATACATGTTGTTAAGCATCACTTCGGGCACAAAACCCTTGGTTTGGTGAATATCAATAGGTGTTTCTAAATTGGCAAAAACTATATCCGAACCAAAAAAATCAGGACCTATTTCGTCCCAAAGATTAACACACGAATCCTTATTTATTAACTCATAAGGCATTAAATCCCCACCTATGCTGATGGTTAATTGACTTTTGAATGCAAGTTCCGACTTTATGGTTTCCTCTTTATTTTGAAAATAAGCAATAACTTCATTTGAATATTGAGTTGCCGATTGGTAGTAATATTTGTAAGAAAAATAGATTAAATCTTTCCAAGACATTGTCCTTGGATTTTCCTCAAATTCCCTTGGATATTTCCATTTTTTCCCTTTGAACAAAGAAACAATACTGAGCAACGCTGCCAGAATTCCACAAATGATTTTTCCTTTGGCGGTATAAGGTCTTACGACTTTCAATAGAGTTTAAATGACACCTAATAAAATTCGACCTAATAAAAAATAAACCCCCAAACCCACAATATCATTAATAGTTGTTATAAAAGGCCCTGTAGCAAGTGCAGGGTCAATATTAAACTTATCGAGAACTAAAGGGGTAATGGTTCCCAAAAGTGATGCGAAAATAATAACAGTAACCAAAGCAGAACTCACTACAATACTCAAATCATAGCCATGTCCTAGCAACATATTAAAGCTCAATAAAATGGCCGAACAAATCAAACCATTCAACAGAGATACTGTAAATTCTTTGCCTAATTTGGGAAATATATTTTTACTTTTTAGGGTATTATTTGCAAGACCTTGAACAATAATTGCAGAAGATTGAACGCCAGCATTACCGCCCATTGCAGCTACCACCGGCATAAAAAAAGCCATTTTGGGTAAATGAGAAATATCTCCTTCAAAGTTTGAAATAATCATCGAACTCCCTAACCCACCTAAGAGCCCGACCATTAACCAAGGCAAACGTGCTCTAGAGAGAATATAAACACTGTCACTACTTTCTACATTTTCACTTAAACCCGCTTGTAATTGGAAATCTTTATCTGCTTCTTCTTTAATAAAATCTACAACGTCATCAATGGTAATACGACCAATTAAACGGGTCATACTATCCACAACAGGGATGGTAATTAAATCGTATTTATTCATTAATCTAGCAACCTCTTCCCCTGTTGCATAAGCATTTACCGCAATGAAATTAATATTTGTTATTTCTATAACAGAAATGTGAGGCTTTGACAATACAATGTCTTTCAAAGAAACTACCCCTTTAAGGATAGACCTGTTATCGACCACATAAACAGCATGAACAGAATCAACTTCCTCTGCTTGTTTTCTTATTTCTTCAATACATTGACTTACGGTCCAATTGTATTTTACTTGAACCAATTCCTTTGCCATTAATCCACCCGCAATATCATCGGCATAATGGAGCATGGCGGCAAGACTATTGGCATAATCCTGATCTTCTATGTAAGACAATACCTCCTCAGCTTTTTGAGTTGGAAGAATACTTAAAATATCTACCGCATCATCTGAGTCAAGGAATCCGAGTACATCTTGGGCAATTTCTTGAGCGGTGTACCCTTTAAAAAATCGCTCTTGTAGTTCTTCATCAAGCGACCTAATTATTTCAACTGCTTTTTGTTTTTCAACATGATTGATAATAAATTTGGCTTCATCAAGTTCAATATCCCAAAAAATATCAGCAATGTCTTCAGGTCTGTATTGCAACAATAGAGACTTAAGCAATTCAACATCAAAAGAAGTCAAAATTGGCTTAATTTCTAACAGCAATTGTTTTTCAGACGCTAAATTATTCATATTGATTTTTCAATAAATTGAGTAAGTTTTATAAATTCGTCAACCCCTAATTGTTCGGCACGCAATTTAGCAAATTCATCTGTTTCCTTTAAATTAAATTTATGTAAGGCATTTCTTAGCGTTTTACGTCTTTGGTTAAAAGCCGTTTTTACAACATCAAAAAACAATTTTTGACTACAAGGCATTACAAAATCCTTTTTCCTGATACATTTAATAACGCCCGACTTAACTTTGGGTGGAGGAATAAACACACCAGGTTCTACTGTAAACAAATATTTTGTGTCATAAAAAGCGTTTAACAAAACACTCAATATACCATAAGTTTTAGAACCTTTGGGAGCAACTAGTCTTTCGGCAACTTCTTTTTGAAACATTCCACCAAAACCTTCTATTTGTTGGTGAAATTGTAAAACCTTAAATACAATTTGAGAACTGATGTTATATGGATAATTACCAATGATAAAAGTATTATCCGCTATTAAATCCGTCAACAATTGATCATTTAAAATATCGCCTTCAACCATTTGTAGGGCACTAAACTCTTCCTTTGTTTTTAAATATTGAATCGACTCTTGGTCAATTTCCACTAAAGAGACCGGCTGATAGTTTTGGACTAAAAACTGGGTAAGCACCCCCATCCCCGGACCTATTTCAATCATCTTTGAATGATTATTAACAAACTCCTCTTTGAACATAAGCGCAATTTTTTCCGCTACGGATAAGTCATTAAGGAAATGTTGACCTAGATGTTTTTTGGGTTTTACGTATGTTTTCAAGCTAAAAAAATATTTTTCAAAATAAACGAAACTTTTATAACTTTGTCAGAAATTTTTTCCAAATTTTCATTTGGTACAATTTTTGAAACAACATTATAGATAATTTTACATAACATGAAAAAAATAATATTACCAATCGTTTTAGCACTATTCAGCTTTGGCAGTGTAATTGCTCAAACCGAAACACCTGCAACACCAACAGTCCCTCAAAACCCTGAATTCATTCAATTCAAAACAACTACTTATGATTTCGGGAACATTAAACAAAACATCCCTGTATCACATGTGTTTAATTACAAAAACATTGGTGATAGAGATATTACCATAACCAATGTACAAGCTTCTTGTGGATGTACCACTCCAAATTGGAAAGGCGGTATTTACAAGCCAGGCGATAATGGTGAAATTACAGCTACATTCAATGCTGCAAGTCCGGGCTTTTTCTCTAAAAACATTACAGTTATGTCTTCAGAAGGTGTAATAACCTTATACATTACAGGAACTGTTTTAACGGATGCTGAATACAATGTATGGAAAGCAAAAAAGGATGAAGAAGATGCTTTAAACAAAACCAAAACAACAACAACTCCAAAAGCGGTAAAAAAACCAAAAACAGCTGCTAAAAAAGCGACACCAGCAACCCCTGCTACACCAGCAAAACCTGCTTCAAAATCAAAATAATCTTTAAAAAAATATTCCACCATGAAAAAAGCAATTTTATTCAGCACAGCACTTATCTTATTCGTTTCGCTATCTGCATTCCAACCTAAGAAACCTAAAAAACCTGCGAAGAAAAAAACAAGCACAGAACAATCTGCAACTCCTGCAAAAAACGCCCCTAAAGTTGTTATTTCTGACAAGGCTTTTGATTACAAATTAGACAAAACTTTTCACGATTTTGGTAAAGCAAATGAAGGCGACCAAGTAACTACAGCCTACACCTTAACTAACACTGGAAAAGAACCTATCATTATCCAAAACCACACTGTAGAATGCGGTTGCACAACGCCTGATTACCCAAAAGAACCAATTATGCCGGGCAAATCTGCCAAAATCAATGTTGGTTTTAACACAGCAGGAAAACTTGGAACGAACAATAAAAAAGTAACTTTAACAACAAACGGTGGTTCTATCGAACTTACCTTTAAATGTGAAGTAACTGAAAAAGCAAAAGTTGACCCAATCGCTCCGGGAATAATAATAAAGCCTAACAATAACTAAACAATTCAAATATTTAAAAATGCAACAAATCAACATTGTTGCATTTTTTTATTATTATTACACCAAATAAAGATTAACTTCATTTTATCCATATAAACATGATGAGTCCTCTACTCGTGTAGAAACTCAAAATAATTTCGGCATAAAATTTGATACTTTAAAAAACAGAAACCCACACAACCTTATTATGATATCTTTCTTTACTACAATTTTTGCTTTAGTTGGCTTATTTCAAACGCCCGAAAACACCGCTCAAACCAATCCTCAACCAGCTGAAATAGAATGGAAAAAAACAACCCATGATTTTGGCGAAATAGTTCAAGGTTCTAAATCAAAATTCACCTTTACTTTCGTGAACAAAGGAACTACTCCAATTGTCATTACAAATGCTACCGCTTCTTGTGGATGCACTGTACCTAGCTATAGCAAAGAACCTGTTGGCCCTAATCAACAAGGCACTGTCACTGCAATATTTGACTCTGCTGGAAAAATGGGAAACTTTGTTAAAACCATTACCATTGTTACCAACGTTGGTTCTTCTTATCTAAACATAAAAGGCAATATTATTCCTGAAGTTGCCAAGCCTAAGTCGCCTATTCAATTGAACGACTAAGTTTTAATGAAATACATTTTTGAAAAACCTCACTTCTAAGTGGGGTTTTTTGTTTAATTTGCAAACCAATTCAAAATGGAATCATCTTCATTTTTAAAGGCAGAAATTGTTAGTATTACGTGTTTGAACGAATATGTAAAATTATTTTTATTAAAACCAAGTGAACCTCTCCCTTATTTAAGTGGACAATTTATAATCATCGATTTTGAAACCATTAAACATACTTACACGACAAGAAGCTATTCTATTTCGGACCTGCGTTCGGACCAGTTAATTGAAATTTGTGTTGTGTTAAAACCTGATGGTGCTGCGACTCCCCAATTATTCAGTAAAAAAGAAAGCGATTTCCTCAAAATATCAAGCGCTCAAGGGCGATTTATACTTCCTGAACCCATTGCCGAAAATCCAATTTGCTTTATCTGCACAGGAACAGGTGTTGCACCATTCCGAACAATGATCAAAGACTTGCTTATTAACAAAAACTTTAAAAACAAAATTGATTTATTTTTTGGCGGCAGAAATCAAACTGATTTATTGTTTAAAGATGAATTTGAAACCCTCTCTCAAACCTATCCTAACTTCCAATATTACCCTTGTTTAAGTCGTGAAAAATGGGACCATTTAAAAGGCTATGTTCACGAACATTACCTGACTCATTACAAACACAAACCTGAGGCACTTTTTTATATTTGCGGTTGGACAAAAATGGTAAAAGAAGCTCGCGACCATTTGAAAGAACTGGGTTACACCCGCAAAGAAATTAAAATTGAATTGTACGACTAATCTCCCTCTCTTTTGAACAAAAACACTTCAGATATTATTCGTTTATTGGGCAAAAACCTACAACCTTTGAGGGTAGTGAACGGCATTAAAGTTATAAGCAGTTATTACCTCTCAAAACTAATCAAACAACCCATTCAATGGGGTTATCCGATTGCTTTTTCTGTTGAACCCACAACATCATGTAACTTAAGATGTCCGCAGTGCCCAAGTGGTCTTCGCAGTTTTACCAGAGAAACAGGTTCTCTTGAATTGGAAACCTACAAAACTATCATTGACCAACTTTACCGAACAAGTGGTTATATCACGTTATACTTTCAAGGTGAGCCTTATTTGAACAAAAACTTTAATGCCATAGTGAATTATGCGTATCAGAAAAAAATGTACACTGCCACCAGTTCAAATGCCCATTACTTTAACAAAGAAAATGCGGAAAGCGTCATTAAATCAGGCTTAGACAGACTAATTATCTCTATTGATGGCATAGACCAAGAAACATACAGCAAATACAGAATTGGGGGAAGTATTGACAAAGTAATTAAAGGGACTCAAGCATTAGTTGAGGCTAAAAAAAATCTAAAAAGTAAAACACCTCACATTATTTGGCAGTTTATTGTTTTCAGACACAATGAACATCAACTTGAAGATATTAAAAAAATGGCAGATGAAGTAGATGTTGATGAACTTTCTATAAAAACTGCTCAAATTTACGAATTTGAGACTGGCAATGATTTAATCCCAAGCAATGAAAATTACAGCAGATACAAAAAAGACGAAAATGGATACCGCTTCAAAAACAAACTACTAAACCATTGTTGGAAACTTTGGAGTAGTTGCGTTTTTACTTGGAATGGGCAGGTGGTTCCTTGTTGTTTCGACAAAGATGCTCATTACCAATTGGGTTCTATTAACTCAAAAAGCTTTAAAGAAATATGGCAAGGCGATGCTTACAAAAGGTTCAGAAGTCAGTTAATAAAAGGTCGTAAACATATTGACATTTGCAAAAATTGCAGTGAAGGAACGAGCGTCTGGAAAAACTAAAAACCTACCTTACCAAATAAAAAGTACCTCTAAAATAGTACCATTTTTTATCGGTGTCAAAATATTTGATATCGTAAATATAAATATCCTGTTGTGCCGGCTCTTCATTGTAAATACCATCCCAACCTTTTAATAAATCATTTGATTCGTATAGTAATTGACCCCATCTATTAAAAATCCTAATGGTGTATTCCAAAGGTGTAAAATTCCATACTTTATTAAAAGCATCGTTTAAACCATCCGTATTAGGACTGAACACATTGGGAATAAAAATATAGTGCGGACAACTGTCTATTAGTTCAATTTCATCTTGTGCGGTACAATTATTTACGGTAGAAACGACCACTCTATAAACACCCGGAATGGTGGTTGTAATGGATTGGGTTGTTTGGTTATTGGGGAACCACTGATAGCGATAGTTTAGGCCGGGATTCGCATTAATCGTTATACTTTGATTTTGGCACATCACTCTGTCTTGTCCTAAATTAACTGTAGGCAAAGGATATTCCTCAATAGTAATTTCTTTGTAAACACTATCACACACACGATTACCCGATTTGATAAATGCTTTAACCCAGAAAGTGCCAAAACTATTGACTGTAATATTAGAATTTGTTGAACCATTACTCCATTCAAAAGTGGCATCGGGATTTGACAAAGTTTGTAGATTTAAAGAAAATGGAGTTCCTGCACAAAAACCAGTATCATTGGGTAAAGAAAAAGCATTCAAAGGCCAATCCTTAACCACGACTATAAAGGTATCTTCGAAGGTTTGACCATTGTCGAACACCGTTGTAACAAAGGTATTAAAAGTACCTGCAGTATTATAGGTTACTACGGGAGGGTTTTGCAAAACACTAGTGGGAATATCGCCACCTTGAAACCTCCAATTCCAAGACACAGGCGTTCCTGATCGAGAAATACTGGTATAACGAATCCCATCTTCACGACATAGATAAAGGGTTTGTGCCGAATGCAGTTCACTAACAATCAGGTTAATAAACACAAAAATGGGCAAGAAATAATTCTTAAGCTTGTAATTCATTTGATTTGAACAACAAATAATCTGTTTTTAAAAGGTTACAAATTTTGTAGCGCTCGTCACCAGTATCAGTTTTAATAGCCAACAATGTTTCATACACAACATCAATACCCACCAACTGCGACCATTCGAAAGGGCCGAAAGGGTATGCTGTTCCAAGTTTCATTCCTTTGTCAATGTCTTCGCGATTGGCAGTACCTTCCTCAAACGTGAAATACGCTTCATTGATTATCATAAAAATAACACGTGGCGAAACCATTCCAACTCTTGATTTAACTAGGTGTATTTGTTCCCAACCTAATTTCTTAAAAAATTCTAAATCTAACTGAGAACTTAATGTAGAACATTCTATGGATTTACGTTCCAAAAAAGTAGGCAATGCATTAATGCCAACCACATTATTAACTAAAGAGGGAGGAACAAAGGCTTCGAGTTGAACTTTGATAGTGTTGAGACAAAGGATTGGATTTTTCGGCAAATTCATGTAGGGACTAAGATCCAAATGGTCGTCGAAATTCAAATCAAAAATAAGATTGAAATTGGATAAATCAATATTTTTTGTACTTTCGAACCCTGTAAATTCTAATGCGACAGATGAAAGCACCCTTTGTAGCGCCTCTAATCGTTTTATTGAGCCTATTGCTGCAATGTTCATTCTCGTGCAAAAATACAACATTAAAGATGGATAAAAAAATCATTTTCACACCTAACGCCCCTGCTCCTATCGGGCCTTATTCTCAAGCTGTTTTAGTAAACAACACTTTATATTGCAGTGGTCAAATTGCGCTAACTAGCGAAGGAACTCTCGACACTAGCTCTATAGAAAACGAAACTAAACAAATAATGGCAAACATTAACGAAGTTTTAAAAACTTCTGGAATGAACTTTGGCAACATCGTAAAAACAAGTATTTTTTTAACCGATATGAATGATTTTGCGACTGTAAATGAAACCTATTCAAAGTTTTTTGACAAAGATTTTCCTGCCAGAGAAACCGTCCAAGTAAGCGCACTCCCAAAAGGAGTTCATGTAGAAATAAGTGTAATAGCGGTTAAGTAGATTAAAAATCGAACTTAATTCCTTGTGCCAATGGTAGGTTATTGGTATAATTAATGGTATTGGTTTGTCTTCTCATGTAAGCTTTCCAGCTGTCACTTCCACTTTCTCTTCCTCCACCAGTTTCTTTTTCACCACCAAAAGCGCCTCCAATTTCGGCACCACTTGTCCCTATATTTACGTTAGCTATTCCGCAATCGCTACCTTGTGACGACAAGAATAGCTCAGTTTCTTGAATATTATTTGAGAATATCGCAGAACTCAAACCTTGCTTAACATCATTTTGCATGGCTATGGCTTCGCTGATATTTTTATATTTCATAACGTATAAAATGGGGGCAAAAGTTTCCTCTTGTACTATCTTATAGGTATTTTTTGCTTCGCAAATTGCCGGCGTTACATAACATCCACTTTCATAACCTTCCCCTTTAAGTTGTTTACCGCCATACAACACTTTACCTCCTTCTTTTTTCAACTGTTCAACAGCATTTAGGAAATGACCAACGGCAACTTCATCTATTAATGGACCCACGTGGTTATTGGCATCCAATGGATTTCCAATATTTAACTGTTTGTATATTTTGATAATTTTTTTGAGCAAAGTATCGTAAATAGAGTCGTGAATTATCAATCTTCTGGTGGTAGTGCATCTTTGACCTGCGGTTCCAACGGCACCAAAAACAATAGCGCGCAATGCCATGTCTATAGAAGCATTTTCAGTAACTATAATTGCATTATTGCCGCCTAATTCCAAGATAGACTTACCAAACCTTTCTGCAACCATTTTACCCACAGACCTTCCCATTGCGGTACTTCCTGTGGCAGAAACCAAAGCAATACGTTTGTCATTCGCCATCATTTGCCCAATTGTTTTATCACCATTAATCAGCGTAAAAATCCCCTCAGGCAATTGATTCAACTCCAATACTTTTTTCATTAAGTTCATACAAGCCAATGCCGAGAAAGGTGTTTTTTCTGAAGGTTTCCAAATCGTAACATTTCCACAAACTGCTGCAATCATGGCATTCCAAGCCCACACAGCAACAGGAAAATTGAACGACGTAATAACCCCAACTATTCCCAATGGATGCCATTGTTCATACATTCTATGTCCTGGGCGTTCGCTGTGCATGGTTAATCCGTGCAACTGTCTGCTTAAACCCACAGCATAGTCACAAATGTCTATCATTTCCTGAACTTCACCTAAGCCTTCTTGAAGACTTTTACCCATTTCATAACTCACCAAAGTCCCCAAACTTTCCTTATTTTCACGCAAAATATTTCCATATTGCCTAACTATTTCGCCTCTTTTGGGCGCTGGAATTTGTCTCCAAAAATTAGAGGCAGACTCCGCTCTTTTCAATATCGCCTCATATTCCGTAATCCCTGCAAAGGTCATCTCCCCTATTTTTTTACCATCTGTTGGTGATACTATTTTGCGGTGTTCGCTACCAACTGCATCTATCCAATTCAAACCGGTACACACACTTTCGCAATGTTGCTTTACTCCTAAATTCTTAAATACTTGAGTTATTTTTTGCATAATGCAAAGTTAAAGAAACTATTGATTAAAAAGAATGATTTAAAACATTTTGGCGCAAAGTAAAAAAACAATAGATTTGCATGAATGAAATCAGTTTGGAAACGTTTTCGATTACCCCTATTTATAATCTTGGGAATCGAGTTAGCTCTTAGGGTTTACAACCCTTTTGTGAACCAGACTAAACATAATAAAAATGAGCCTAAAGAAAACTTAAGTTACCTGTTTACTCAAAATTCGAGCAAATACTTAGAAGATACCATTGTACATACCAAAAATGAACAAGGTTTTAGAGGTTCCAACTTTAAAGATTCTGCAAGTATAAATATTATTTGTGTAGGAGGAGGAAATACCGAATGTCTATACTTGGGAGACCAGAAACATTGGCCTTTTTTATTGCAAGAGAAACTGCAATCAAACTATAAAAACACCTTTGTTTACAATGCTGGTTACGAGGGTTATAAACTGGAAGAACAATTAAATCTGTTAAAAACTAAACTCATTCCATTAAAACCAAGTCATATTATATTAATGAGTGGACCTGAAGAATACGACTATGTTGCACCTGTTAATTACCCATCTATTTCAAAAGAATCGAATGCTTTATCGCTCAATTTTTTATTAAAATTAGAAATTATCAAAACTGTTTCAAGTTTCTTCCCTAACAATAGCAAATCAAATGACATAAGTGATAAAATCATCAAAGATTATTCTGCGATAGATACACTAATATTAAATGAAAATGAGATTATTCAATCTATAGCACAAGAAACACCCAAACTAGAAAAATACAGAACCCAATTAAGTCAGTTTCAAGCATTGTGTCAACAAGAAAACATCAAGCTTATTATAGTATCGCAAAGTATATTATTTACAGAAGACAAAGACCTTTTCAGCAATGTAAATTTAGGCCAAATAAAGACAGGTAAATTGAATGGCAAAACCATGGCATTGATTGTTAAACAATACAATAAAGTAGCTTTCGAAGTTGCTAAAAAAACAAACACTCCATTTATAACCTTATCTTCAAGAATGCCGAAAGATTCAAGATTTTATTACAATGGGTTTCATTTCACAAACGAAGGGTCAGAAATGGCTGCCTACATCCTATACGACGAATTAATAAAAAACCTAAATTAACACAAAATGGAACTCATTTTCGAGAACTTAAAAAAAGTAAGAGCCTTTATATTTGATGTAGATGGTGTGATGACCGATGGAAGAATAATGGCGACAGAGGATGGTTTTTTCTTAAGAACTTTCAATATTAAAGACGGCTATGCCATACAACATGCTGTAAAGAACAAATATCCTATTGCCATCATTTCTGGCGGTAAATCATCGGGTATATTAAAAAGATTTGAAACTTTGGGTGTTAAGGATATTTATTTGGGACAGTCGAACAAAGAAGAAGCTTTTAACCAATTTTTAAGAAAACACCAATTAGAAGAAAGTGATATTCTTTATATGGGCGACGACTTGCCCGATTACACGCTATTAAAAAAAGTAGGATTTGCGACTTGTCCTGCAGATGCAGCCATTGACATTAAAAAAATATGCCATTATGTTTCGCCCATTGATGGTGGCAAGGGTTGCGTTAGAGATATTATTGAGAAAACCATGAAAATTCAAGAAAAATGGTGGAACGACAACACCCATAATTGGTAGAAATGCTGTTTAACAAAATCCGAAACGGAATAGAAATTAGCGACAAAGAGTTTGATTTGTTACTTCCCGAATCGATTCGCAAGCAAGCTGAAATACACTGGACCCCTTTTGAGATTATACAAAAATGTGCCGAATTCATTAGTCAAGAAAACTGTAAGAATATCTTAGATATAGGCTCAGGCGTTGGCAAGTTTTGCATGATAGTATCTGCACTTACTGGGCAAAAAACCACAGGAGTTGAAATCAGAAAAAACTTACACTTGTATGCCCAATCTATTGCCCAATCTTACCAACTGAGCCAAGTATCTTTCATCAATGGAAGTATAACAGAAATAGATTTTAGTCCTTACGATTGTTTTTATTACTACAACCCTTTTTTCGAAAACATTGTATTGGAAAACACTATTGATAATGCAATTCCATTAAAAACCAAAGCTTTCAATGAGTACACTCAATTTGTAAAAAACGAATTAGAAAAAAAAGAAAAGGGAACTTATTTAATTAGTTATTTCACTGCTCATGAACACATACCAAACGCTTATCAACTTGTAGAACATGACGAGAATTTATCATTATCGTTTTGGAAAAAATAGACAATCTATTTCAAATTATGAGTTAAGTGCCCACGACAAGATTCGAACTTGCACATCCTAAGGAAACCACCCCCTCAAGGTGGCGTGTCTACCAATTTCACCACGTGGGCATAGCGATTTATAAAGGTTAAAAAGTAGTTTTACTTAATAAAACCGAAAAATCAATTGCAAATTTAGATTCATTTACATTGAAAAACTAATAAATTTAACAAAAACTATGTATCTTTGTCATTATGAAAAATAGTTTATTGTTAACATCATTATTCTTATTTATATTAACCTCTTGCGAAGAAGTTCCACCTTTTATTGACTTTGGCACTACTGTTAAAACCAAAGACACCGCTTATATTACATCAAATATCCCTGCACCTCAGCACAAAGCAGTATTAATTGAGGACATTACGGGTGTTAGATGCAACAACTGTCCAGAAGCCGCGAAAAGAGCTAAAGAAATTTTAACATTAAAAACTGAAGACAGTGTTGTCTTAATAAGTGTTTACACCACTCACTTAAACAATTTCACTGAACCTTGGGAGGGCTTTCCAGATTTAACTAATATGTATAGTTTTCAGGTTGTTGATGCCTTGGGCGCCCCTACAGGATTACCTTCCGGCTATGTGGATAGGGCTATTATTTCACCTCAAACCGTTCGGTTTAATACACCTAATATATGGGGAAATTTAGTCAACATTCGATTAAAATTAAAAACCAAAGTTAATATTGAAATCGGCAAAACATTGAACGCCAATTTGGTTACAGCCAAATTAAAATTAACTTATACTGAAAACGAAACATCTACACACAAATACTCTTTATTTTTGACCGAAGACAACGTTGAAAGCAAACAAGCCATGCCTTTTGGCGCAAAACCTAAGGACGATTACATCCACAACCATGTTTTGCGTTACGCTTTCGGGCTTTCCACCGGCAATCCCCTCAAAGAATCACTAGTAGCAGGTAGGGTTTTTGAGAAAGAATTAAGCTATGAAATACCTTCTAACATAGTTCCTACCAATTGTTATCTTGTTTGTGTCGTTACTGATGCTATTACCAATGAAGTGGTTAATGTTCGTCAAATCTCATTAAAATAAAATGGATTGGCACAGTGCCATCAAAGGGTTTAAACTTTATCTTCAACTGGAAAAATCATTGTCGGTTAATAGCATTGACGCCTATTTGCACGACATTCATTCAATAGAAAAATACCTGAAATTAGAATTCCCTTCTATAGGGCCTAAAGAGGTAGAATACACCCATTTAAAAGCGTTTATTACCGCATTAAATCAAATAGGTATTGCGGCCACAAGTCAGGCAAGAATGATAAGTGGATTGAGGGCTTTTTACCATTACTTATTGATGGAAGATGAGATAGACCAAGACCCAACTCAGTTTATTGAGCTTCCTAAACTCAAAAGAAGTTTGCCCGATGTGTTAGAACTGAGTGAGATTAATGCGATGTTAAACCAAATAGACCTAAGCAAACCGATGGGGCATCGCGACAAGGCAATCATAGAAACATTGTTTGCTTGTGGACTAAGGGTTAGCGAATTGGTTGGATTAAAAATATCAGAAATTTATTACAAAGACACCTTTATTAAAGTAAGTGGCAAGGGGAACAAGGAAAGACTGGTGCCAATAAGCAAAGTGGCATTAAAAGCACTAAAAATATACATAGAAGAAACACGGGTTCACTTACCTGCCATAAAAAGCAAAAGTGACATGGTTTTTTTAAACCAACGAGGCGGAGTATTGAGTCGAATTTTTGTTTTTAAAATCATCAAACAATTGGCAGAGAAAGCGCAGATTAAAAAATCGATAAGTCCGCACACATTTCGCCATTCCTTTGCCTCAAGTTTGGTGAATGGTGGTGCAGATTTAAGAGCTGTTCAGCAAATGTTGGGACATGAGAGTATAACGACAACCGAGATATACACCCATTTGGACAAAAAATACCTTAAAGAAACCATTGCCCTTTATCATCCAAGAGCAAAAAAACGTTAGAAAATTTGAAGGGAATAAATTAAATTTGTATATCCTTTCTTAAAACAAAAAGTGATATAAAACTATGAAACACCAATTACTTTCAATCTTTTTAACCCTTTGTTTGAATGTATTTGCTCAAAATAGCATTAAGTTTCTAAGTACAGATAATTTATCTCAAGCCATTGGCTACAAGTCCTTAAATGATGATTACAAAATAAGTGTAGTCAATGAAACTCAAAATGGCGCAACAGACATTGTTATCAGCAAACACGACAATAACAACAATATTGTATGGTCAAAAAAATATGACTTAAGTAACAATTCAAATGACTTTGCATTTGATTTTATGATAGATAGCGATAAAAACATTGTTGTTGTTGGTGGCTACAACCCTAATTTTTCATTTATGCTAAAAGTTGAAAGCAATCAAGGAACCGTTTTATTTAGCAAAAGTATTACTAACGCGAGCAATGGCCTTCAAAACAAGATACTAAGAATTTATCAGATGAATAAAGGCAATTCAGATGATTATATATTTCTGGGGATGAGCAATAATCCATATACGCACTTTATTGGAAGAATGTCGAAAAATGGGGTTGTAAAATGGGCGAAAGAACAAGACATCTCTGGAGGAAATGAGCTTACATATTGCCTAACAGAATCTAATGACGGTGATATCATTTTAGCAGGGGCACTGAGCAATGGTTCTATTTTTGACAGCGGAATTCTTACTTTTAATCCCGACAATGGCAATCTATTAAAAATTCGGAAATATGATTTCAGCATGGGATCTTATTTCAACAGCGGTTTTGACAACATTTGCAATATTGAGGGAACCGATTTAATTGCATTATCAGTAGTTGTAAATTCGGGCTATAGCGACCCAACATTCCAAGGTATTGCCATTTACAACACCAAAAAAGACACTTTAGAAAGAATTCAATTGTATAAAGTTTTAAATGGAAATGCCACAAGAGGATCTTCTATTAAATTTCTTCCCAATTTGAATCAATTTGTAATTGGAACTTTTCACAAACAAAGAAATGAAATTAATATGTTGTTCCAAATTATTGATAACAGTGATTTAAAAAAAACAACTTATTACCAATTTAAAGAAATTGACAACACCAAGCATACCAGCGGTCCTGCTTATGTTGATATTACAAAAAATAACGAAATATTAGTTGCAGGATACTTCTCTGAATCTACCAATAAAGCGAAAAGTAAAGCCCTAATTAGTAACATCTCTTTAAGTGAATTAAGTTGCCTTAATGTTTTAAGCCACGAACTCAACACAATTAAAATACCCAAACACACAACTTCTATTCTTACACTTGTAAAAAACATTCAATTGAACAATATCAATTCAACCGTTACAGCTTTTGATTATAACGTTAGTTTAGTTTGTGGTCAAACTTGTGAAGCAAAAACAAAGCTTTTTAATTTAAGCACATCAAAAAACAATGATACTGTTTGTGTCAATTCTTTATACGAACTAAAAATAGACATAATCAATAACACGAATGATTCTCCTGCTATCGTAAGTCTATACAAACAGAACGGCAATTCATTATCTTTATTAAACTCTTTGAAAAGCAAAAATCAAGTCATATTTAACTTCAACACCAATGAAGTTGAGGAAGATTTCATGGTCATTGCCACGATGAAATGCAGTAAGAATGATACACTCTATTTCAATCTCAAGAAAAGACCCAAAGCGAACTATATTTTAAAACCATTTGAACCCTATTTTTGCGCAGGTGATTCTATTAAATTGAATGCCATTAATCAGTCAAGCACAAAAGCCCTCTCCTTCTCTTGGACCGATTCCCTTACAGGCATCTTATTGGGCAATACCGATTCTATACAATATTCCCCTAAGCAATCAAGCACCCTCCTGCTCAATATTTCTGACAATTGCGCTGAACCACTACTCCTTAAATCGCGAATATGGGTGGTGCCCGAACTCAATAACACAAGCCTTTTAGGTTTAAAAATAGGGTGTGAACCTTTTTCCACAATCCTTACTATTCCCACTTCAAAAACGTCAAGCATTACCACTCCTTTCCTTTGGGATTTTTACATCAACAACATTAAACAACAAACCATTAACACAGAAAGCGGTAAAACAGAAAGCCCTATCCCATTAATTTTCAACAGCAATGGCAAGTATACCCTTTTACTTGAACAAAAAATTAGCCCAAGCAAAACTTGTGTTGTTTTAAATGACACTGTTACAGTTCTACCCCAAGCTATTGCTGACTTTCAAGCCTCCTCTTACGACCTAATTATCTCAAATCCCATTGTTTCAATTGACAACAAATCAATAAAAGCAAACCAATATTTTTGGTATATTTCAGACACTAGCAACTACCAAACCACAGACATACAGCATCAGTTTAAAAGAGCAGGTAGTTTTGATGTGACTTTAATTGCTCAAAATGAACACAATTGCAACGACACTATTACTAAATCTATTAAAGTTCACAATCCATACAGCAGTATCATTCCCAATTCATTTTCGCCCAACAAGGACGGCTTAAACGACATTTGGAAACCACGAATAGAGTCATTAAAAGACGCTGAACTTATTATTTTTAACAGATGGGGAGAAATTCTCCTGAAACAAAGTGGCACTCAAATAGAGTGGGATGGTACTTACAAAGGTGAAATTTGCCAAGAGGGCATGTATTATTACCACATTACAGTAAAGAGTTTTGAGAAAAAGGCCTATTATTACAAAGGCTTTATATACCTAAAATAAGGCTTCCAAAAAATGGTCGATAGTACTTCCGGTGATGTAATCTTCAATATTTACTTGACTTAGTTTTTGACGAATAAATTCCGAGTTGTGAGGACTTCCAATTAGTAATTGTTCTAACTCTTCAACCTCTTTGGCATTAAAGAAATCACCGTGAATTCTTGCTTGTTCAATGTATCCTTTCTCAACCATTAAATAAACTTCAATAAATCCTCCGGGCGACTTACTGCTTTTTTTGAACGTGTATTTGGGTGAATAACCAAAATTCCATTCCCAAGTTTTGTATTTTTCAGTTGCCAATTGTTCAATAGCCGCCACATCAGCATCGGTGTATTCATAAAAGCGAACATCCTTGTATTGCGAAGCCATAAATTCAATTATTTTTTGGTAGAAAGCTTCCACCGTTAGAGCAGATGGCATGTGACTGCTAATATTAGTCACTCTACTTCTAACCGATTTTACTGCTTTGTCTTCAAATTTCAGAGGATTCACTTTGAGTGCCGCAGACAAATCTGCTATTTGGCTGGCGTATAAAAGCGTACCGTGGTGTAATGTTCGTTTCTTTTGATGGTAAATATGTTCTGCATTCCCACTTATTTTCATTCCATCAATCAACAAGTCGTTTCGGCCGCTGAATTCGGCATTGACTCCTAAAGTTTTGAGTACCTCAATAATTGGCATTGTAAAGAATTTAAAATCAATTTTGATTTCATCTTTATTTTTAGCGTTGGTAATAAAAGTAAAATTCAAATTCCCCAAATCATGAAAAACAGTACCACCACCAGAGAGTCGACGGATTACTTTAATGTTTTTTTCATTGACTACATCTACATTAATTTCTGCTAAAGTATTTTGGTGTTTACCTACAATAATAGCATTGTCATTACGCCAAAGGGTAAAAATATCGTCATCAAACTGTTTCAATAAATATTCTTCGGCAGCCAAATTAAAATAAGGGTCGGTATTGTAATTTTTGATAATGAGCATTTTAGTAAAAAATAGGGTACAAAGCTATTTATAATTAAAACCAATAACCAAAGAAATTTTAATAAACTGTTTCATAAATAAAGTAAAGCCCTTATTTTTGCAGTCCAATGATGCATTTTGACTTATCAGAAGAACAGATAGCGGTACAACAAGCCGCTAGAGATTTCGCTCAAACAGAATTGTTACCGGGCGTAATTGACAGAGACAACAACCAAGAGTTTCCTGAGGCTCAGATTAGAAAATTAGGAGAACTAGGTTTTTTGGGAATGATGGTTGACCCTAAATATGGCGGAAGTGGCATGGACACTATCAGCTATGTTTTAGCAATGGAAGAATTGAGCAAAATAGACGCTTCAGCTTCGGTTGTAGTTTCTGTAAACAATTCTTTGGTTTGTTGGGGTTTAGAAACATTCGGAAATGAAGAGCAAAAGCAAAAGTTTTTAATTCCATTGGCAAAAGGCGAAGTTCACGGTGCTTTTTGTTTAAGTGAGCCAGAAGCAGGTAGTGATGCCACATCACAAAGAACCACTGCAGTTGACATGGGCGATTATTACTTACTAAACGGAACTAAAAACTGGATTACCAATGGTAAATCAGCAACTTTCTACTTAGTAATAGCACAAACCAATGTTGAAGCAGGTCACAAAGGGATCAATGCTTTCATTGTTGAAAGAGGCATGGAAGGATTTGTAGTTGGTAAAAAAGAAGACAAAATGGGAATCAGAGGAAGTGATACACATTCTTTGATGTTTACTGATGTAAAAGTTCCAAAAGCAAATAGAATTGGTGAAGATGGATTTGGTTTCAAATTCGCGATGAAAACCTTAACAGGCGGTCGTATAGGTATTGCTGCACAAGCATTAGGAATTGCGAGTGGTGCTTACGAGCTTGCATTACAATATGCTAAAGAAAGAAAAGCATTTGGTACAGAAATCAAAAACCACCAAGCTATTCAGTTTAAATTGGCTGACATGGCTACAGAAATAGAAGCAGCTAGACTACTTTGCTTGAAAGCAGCATGGTTGAAAGACAATGGTATGGATTATGGCAGAGCAAGCAGTATGGCTAAATTATTTGCCAGCGAAGTAGCGATGAAAACCACTACAGAAGCAGTTCAAATACATGGCGGTTACGGTTATGTAAAAGAATACCATGTAGAAAGATTAATGAGAGATGCCAAAATTACCCAAATTTACGAAGGTACAAGTGAAGTACAAAGAGTGGTAATTTCGAGAGATATTTTAAAATAAACTTTTAAAAACCTTTAATTAGAAGACAGCCTTTGCTTAATAAGCTCAGGCTGTTTTTTTATGCCATAAATTACTTTTTTTAGACCCAAAAAACTTAATATTTGGTTGAAAAAGAAAAATTATCATTATTATTGTGATTAAAGACTAAAACTCATGAACAGATTCTTGTTTTTATTCTCTCTCTTTCTAATTTCTTGCACAAAAGAAACTAAATTAAAAAATGATTATTTAATAAATAATAAGATATTTTGTGTTTGTTATTTATCAACGGAAACAAATGTTTCCGGTATAAAAATATTTGGGACAAACTTATTAGAAAATGAGATTGTTGCATATTTAAAATACGATGACACACTTTTTATAATTGATTTAAAATCTTCAATTATGAGTGATAAAAACTCAGAAATATTGGAATCTAAATTTGATTTCATTAAATTCAGGCCATCAAAATCGGTTGAAATTGTATGTAAAATCACTAAATCCAACGATTCAATAATTTTAAAATCTGTAATCCCAGATTCTATACATACTTCACACAAAGTATCTTATTTAAATCAAAATGAGTTTAAAATTGATTTGAATTCACTTAATGACAAATCCGATAACCACTATTTTCTTTCTTCTTTCAATATTTTCTACCAAAATACAAGAAGTTCGGTTTCTGGGAGAACTAGTAGTCTTGACTTCAATAATCTACCCGAATTAATTTCCAAGGATGATAAATTGAATATTAATGGATTCTCAAACAATCAATTATCAAATGGATTAAGACTTCCGATAACAAATTTTTCAACATATAATCAGGAATGTTTGTACTTACCGCATAATCAAATTTACAGATATGGTTTATATAAATGCAATAATGAAGATGCAGGTTATATCCAATCAATGGCTGATAATAATTCAAATAAAGGGAATCCGTTTTTTATACATTATCAAGCCAAAAACATAATCGAGAATAGTAATAAAACAATTCAAGGAAAGTTAATATGTACAAGCTACAAATTAATTGATAACATAAAAATTAATGACCCAAGTGATACGATCACAACAATCAAACTTATAGACAATTTAGGGAATAACATTTTAGGAAATCCGAACTTCAAAATTTCATCCTCATTGTTTAATATGAATAATCAATACTTGTACTTACAAAAAAATTATTTTATAAAATTCTTTAACAATTGTAACACAACTTTAACATCAGAAAATAAAGCTATTTCTAATATCAATGTGACTAATATCCTAACTAGAAAGACTAAAAACTTAAATATTGATTTAAATCCAACAAAAAGAACAAATTATACTTTTACAATAGATTGAAATTATTAATTACATTATATCTTATAATAGGAAGTAACATAGTATACAGTCAAAAAAGGATTCAATTGTATTTCATTGACAGCACAACAAATGAATTCATTTCTGATGTTTCAGTATTTGCAAATGATTCTTTTATTGGTTACACTAATAGTTACGGTTATATCACTATTAAAATAAAGAAAAATATTTCATTAAAATTTCAACACATAAATTACGAAGAATCTACTAAAAAAATTGACATCAACAAACAAAATCAACAAATATTGTTAAATAGCAAAAGTTTTGAATTATCAAGTTACACATTATCAAAATCAAAACTTAAATTAAACAGAGTTGGAAGTCATGAAATTTCCATGAATTACTTCAAGAAAATCCCCTTCATAATGGGCGAGCTTGATGTTTTTAAAGCAGTTCAAACAATGCCCGGGGTTTTATCAAGTTATGAGGCAAACACTGGTCTATATGTAAGAGGTGGAAACATAGACCAATGTGCAATTTATTTAGATGATGCCCCAATTTTTAACATTAACCATTTATATGGTTTTTTTAGTGCATTTGATGGTGATGCTGTCAAATCTTTTTCTATTCATACATCTAACATAAGTTCTATATACGGAGGAAGGGGTTCTAGCGTTTTAGATGTAAAATTAAGAGACGGGAACTTAACCAAATTAAATCATTCTGTTAGCATTGGTTTTTTAACATCTAAAATAAAATCTGAAGGACCAATAGTAAAAAACAAATTGAGCTATTATGCCAATATTAGATATGCCTATCCTGGCTTTTTAATCAATAGGCAATCTCGTTCTTTACTAAATGACTATTTTTTTGATGGAAATCTTAAATTAAAGTGGAATATAAACCCAAATAAACAAGTATACTTTTCTTCATTCAAAAGCATTGACTATATAAATCTATCTAACCTCAATCAGTACTTCACTAATGACTTCAAAATAAGCAAAGTCAATTGGGGCAACCAAACATACTCATTACGTTATACATCAAACACTGCAAAAAACAACTTTATTAGCTACACTGCTAGTCATTCTCGATACAAAACCAATCAGACTTCACTGTTTGATATTTACCCAAATTCAAATTCAATATTTACTAACTCGACAATCCAAATTGTAAAAGACTTAAGTAATTTTATTTCTTATGGAATTTTTGGAAACTATCATACAATTGAGCAAAGTGTTCAATACACTAATTCAAATATTATAACAAATATAACTGACCCAGAAAAATCAATTGATTTTGGAATGTTATTCAAAAATAAAATAAAAGTTTTTAAAAATAAATACGCATTAATGTCAAATCTTAGAATTGGCCTTTACAAAAACTTAATTGACTTAAACACCAACTTCTTTTTTGAACCTAGATTTAGTTTTTCTAGAGAATTCAAATCAACAAAGTTTTATGTATCTTATGACAAAACGAATCAATTTCAACATTATATTGGCAACAAAAGAATATTTATACCTAATGATTATTGGATAATGTCTAATTCAACCTTTAAACCCCAACAAGTCCACTCCTATTCTTTGGGTATGAATAAAACATTAAAATGGATGGATTTTAAAATTGAATCTTATTACAAATCTTTTGAAAATGCACTAGACTTAAAAGACGGTTCGTCAACAAATAACAATATCAACATCCTTTCTGATATACTCATTGTTGAGGCAAGAGCCTATGGGATTGAAGTATTATTAGAAAAAAGAGTTAGAAAATTTAATGGTCATCTTTCATATACATTATCTAGATCAGAGAGAAAAAATACCCAAATTAATAACAACGCATGGTTCCCTTCAAATTTTGACAGGACTCATGTATCAAACTTAGTTCTAAATTATACAAAAAGTAAAAAATGGTCATGGGGTTTAAATGCTATTTATCAAAATGGTGTTCCAATTACCATTGAATTTCAAAACACAAAATTATATTCTTTAAGGAATGAATATAGACTAAATGATTATTTTAGAATTGACATTTCTTGCAACAAAAATTTTAAAATTGGGTCATTAATTGGTGAATGGAATTTATCATTATTTAATATCCTTTTTATAAAAAACAATTCATCTCAATTTAATAATATTAATCCTATAAACTCATTGCCAGTTCTACCATCATTTAGTTGCAAAATAAACTTTTAAAAACCTTTAATTAGAAGACAGCCTTTGCTTAATAAGCTCAGGCTGTTTTTTTATGCCATAAACATAGATATCTATCCATGATTTAATTATTTCGGTAACATTGCGTTCCACCAATTGATTGAACAACTCCTGGTCAGAATCATCTAAAGGACTATCTACTTTACTGTCTTTAATTCCAGCAAGCAAGCCGTCTTTGAGGACAATAGTTTTTACAGCTTTTAAATTCCCTCTTTTACCATATACAGTTATAGGCAATGTGGATTCCCCTTGGAAATAAACTTCCAATCCAAAATAATCATATAGTACAAATGATTTCATAAAAATAGGTAAAACAAAAATAAAGAAAAACCCGATTAATTGATGTAAAATTGCATTAATTTAATTTATTTATCGATGAAGTTGCACAAAATCTCATTTTATTATCTAATAATAACTATTTTAATATTAACTGCTTGTAATCAACTAAAAACAGAATGGAAAACATTTACAGCTTCAAATAAATATACGGTAGAATACCCTTCCTTTCTTTCTCCCGACAACACACTCACTTCCGAAGCAAGTATGTCCTATAGCAATCCCAAAAAAGAATTTTATTGTTTGGTGTTAGACGAACATAAAGACACTTTAAGTCAATACGGTTATGAAGATATGTCATTGGAAGACTATGTATTGATATTAAAAAACAATCAAGATGCTTTAACCGAATTACCTACAAAAACACTTCTTCAAAAAGAAATTAAAGTAAATGGCATGAAGGGTGAAATTCTGGAAATAGAAACCGAAATTAAACTTGGAGACAAAAAAACATACTCCCAAGGTAAAAAAGCCATACTAGAAGGTAAAAACGGATTTTACCAAGTTTACGTTTGGACACTAAAAGAAGATTTCAAAAAATACGAACCCGATTTCGACCGTATTATAGGTTCATTCAAAGAACTTTAATAGCACCTTTAGCCATAATTTCTCTAAGGTTTACAAACTCTTTTTTACTAAAATAATTCAGTAAAAAAAGACTGTCTTTTCGTGTCTTAAACTTTCTACCCAAAAAAACCACACTTCCGAAGCGTTTCAGCAAAATTTTACTTTTTTGACTGTTCATTTTTTTGGCCACACCCCCAAATAAGCCCCTAAAAACAATATTTTATCGCCCAAAAACAAGGCAAAATAAACATATTAATTAATTGAATTACAATTAATTACATACAAAGCTATAAATATTTATCAACAAAGTGGAGGAAAGTGGAGGAAAGTGGGGTTTTTAGATTTATTTTTACCGAGTAATTAATTAAAACCATTTCATGGCAAGATTTATAGGAGAATTTGAGTGTAAAATAGACAACAAAGGAAGAATCATTCTTCCTGTAAAGTTGCGCGCTCAAATTGAGGATAAAGATGCCAAAACAATGGTTATAAACAGAGGCTTTGAAAAATGCTTGGTTCTATACACTTCTGTTGATTGGAATATGGAAACAGAAAAGTTGAATGTTTTAAATGACTTCAACCGTAATGCGAGAAAATTCATTCGTCAATTTAACAATGGTGCTAACATTGTATCAATTGACAGCAATAGCAGAATAAATATCCCAAATTCTTTAATTGACTACGCTTCACTGAAAGACGATATTGTTATTTCATGTTACAATCACAAAATTGAAATTTGGGATAAGAAACATTACGACGAAGAATTGAAGTTTGACGAAGAAGAATTCTCTAAAATGGCTGAAGAATTAATGGGCAATCAACAATTAAACAATTCTACGGACAATGGTGAAAACAAATGAGGCATATCACATTCCCGTAATGTTAAAGGAGTGCCTAGACGGACTTCAGATTAAACCCAACGGCACTTATGTGGACTTAACTTTTGGCGGCGGTGGTCACAGCAAAGCAATTCTGAGTCAATTGAACGAAAACGGCAAACTTTATGTTTTTGATCAAGATTCTGATGCCATTCAAAATATCCCTGACGATGAGCGCTGTGTTTTCATCAACCACAACTTTAAGTATTTAAAACAATTTTTAGTTTATCTAAATGCAGCACCTGTTGATGGCATTTTGGGCGACTTAGGCATTTCTTCTTTTCAAATAAATGAAGGTGAAAAAGGATTTGCTCACCGCTTAGAAGGCCCGTTGGACATGCGTATGGATCAAAAAAATCCATTAACAGCAGCACACATTGTAATGAATTACAGTGAACAAGAGCTTCTTAAAATTTTCAATTTATATGGCGAAATAAAAAATGCATATAAATTGGTTCACTCTATACTCACTTTCAGAAAACAAACCCCTATTGTAACCATTCAGGATTTTAAAACGGCTATTAAAAACTGCATTCCACCAAGAGAAGAAAGCAAGTATTTATCTCCCGTATTTCAAGCATTAAGAATAGCGGTAAACGATGAAATGAGTGCTTTGGAAACTCTACTTGAAAACGTGGTAGATTGCTTAAAACCCGGTGGACGATTGGTGATAATGAGTTACCATTCTTTGGAAGATAGAATTGTAAAAAACTTTATCAATTCTGGCCATGTAGATGGGGAGGTTTCAAAAGATTTTTTCGGAAACAAAAACACCCCTTTTAAAGTCATAACCAAAAAACCAATTATTCCAAGTGATGAGGAAATTGGGATTAATAAAAGAGCCCGTTCTGCCAAATTAAGAATTGCTGAAAAACTATGAATAAGTTTAGATCAAAACCTACAGAGCAAGCTCAAAATCCTGCCGTTGAAAACAATGTAGATTCAACCATCAACAAGATTAGTGAGTTTACTTTTTTTATCAAAAAAGAACAGCTAAATGATATTATTCCGGCACTGCTCCTTTTGGTTTTTACAACCATTTTATATGTTTCACTTTCTCATTTTCATGTAAAAAGCTTAAAAAACGAAGATGAATTAAAAAAGGAAATCAATGAATTAAGGTCTGAATACATCAGTGTAAAAAGCAACTTAATGAAAAAAAGCAATCCGAGTGAAGTTTCAAAAAGACTAGAGACTGAAGGCTTAAAAGAATTAACAACACCCCCAATTATCCTTAAGAAAGACTAAACATGAATTTGAAAAAAGCCATATTACTGCGTTCATGGATTGCATTTTTGTTAATCCTTGGATTTGCTGTGGCTATTTTTATTCAAATTTTCAAACTCCAAGTTTACCAATCAGATAAATACAAAAAAATAAGTTTAGCACAGAGCACCAAATGGCGTTCTGTTCAAGCTTCGAGAGGGAATATATTTTCAGATGATGGCAGTTTACTCGCCACAAGCATTCCAAAATATGAAATTAGAATGGACACGAAAGTGGATGGCATGACCAATGATTATTTCTTCAAAAAAATAGACAGTTTGGCGTTGTTACTCTCTGTAGAATTCAGAGATAAAACCTATCCAGAATGGAGACAATACATAGTGGCAGCTCGCAACAGAGGCGAAAGATATTTACTTCTCAAAAAAGATGTTGACTATACCACTGCTAAAAACATGGGAAAATGGCCCTTGTTTAATTTAGGAAAATACAAAGGCGGTTTTATTAAAATAGAGCAGTTCAAGAGAGAGATTCCTTTTGGTGAATTAGCACGCAGAACCATAGGATATACGAATCAATCGGGGATTAAAATTGGATTAGAAGGCGCTTATGATTCAATGCTAAGCGGCACCTTAGGCAAGCGTTTAGAACAAAGATCTTATGGTGGTGTATGGAAACCAATAGACGACAATAAAGAAATAGACCCTAAAAATGGTTTTGATGTTTACACCACTATTGACATAAATATTCAAGATGTGGCTCAAAATGCTTTAAAAAAGTGTTTAATAGCAAACCAAGCTGACCATGGCTCTGTTATTTTAATGGAGGTTAAAACAGGTGCAGTTAAAGCAATTGCTAATTTAAAACGCAACCAAAACAACGAATGTTATGAAGCTGAAAACTACGCAATCAATGAATTTTCCGACCCAGGAAGTACTTTCAAACTGCTAAGCGCGCTTGCTCTTATCGAAGATGGCTATGTAAACTTAAACGATTCTATCGATATTGAATGGGGCGAAACAAAATTTGGCCCTTTAAAAATGGTTGATGCTCACGAATCTCCTTATAAATTCGTGACTTTCCAATATGCTTTTGAACACTCAAGCAATGTTGGGATTGCCAAAACAGTTCAAAAACATTATAAAAACAATCCCGATAAATTTTTAGCACACGCATTCAATTTGGGCTTACATGAATCGTTGGATTTTGACATTAAATCTACCCGATTCCCAAAACTTAAAAACACAAAAGACAAAACTTGGAGTGGCACTTCACTTCCGTTTATGAGTATCGGCTATGAATTAGAAATTAGCTCATTGCAAATTCTTGCTTTCTACAATGCCATTGCCAATCAAGGTGAAATGATAAAACCATTTATAGTTAAAGAAATTAAAGACTATGGCAAATCTATTTACAAAAACAAACCTGTAATTTTAAACAAAAAAATATGCAAACCCGAAACCATTAAAGTTTTAAAACAATTATTAGAAGGGGTTGTAGAAAACGGAACTGCCACTAATTTGAAAGCTCTTGATTATAAAGTTGCGGGCAAAACAGGTACTGCACAAATAGCAACAAACGGAAGTGGCTATAACAAATCTTCACACAAAGCTTCATTTGTAGGTTACTTCCCAGCTAACAACCCTCAATACACTTGTATTGTAGTTATTAATGCCCCAACAGCCGGTGTTTATTATGGCGGTTTGGTTGCAGGTCCCGTATTTAAAGAAGTGGCGGACAAAGTTTACAGCACCAATTTAAGCTTTCACAAACCATTGGTTCAAACTACACTGACCTCTGTTCCATCTGTAAAAAACGGAAATAGAACAGACATCAAAAATGTATTGAATCAATTGCAAATTAGCAGCAAAACACTTTCCGACATAGCAGAAACAGAATGGGTTAGAACTAACTACGATGTTAAATCCATCAATCTACTCGAATTAAAAACCCAAGCAGACTTGGTTCCCAATGTAATAGGGATGGGTGCAAAAGACGCCGTTTATTTATTAGAAAATCGTGGATTAAAAGTCATTATTAGTGGTGCCGGAAGTGTGGTTCAGCAATCAATCCCTGCTCAATCAAAAATCATTAAAGGTTCTACTGTTTATTTAAAACTTTCATTATGATAAAGACTGTAAAAGATATCATCAAAAACTATAAAAGCACTATTGAGGTTTTTGGCTCATTGGATAAACAAGTTAGTTTTTTAACACTTGACTCACGTGAGGTAAAAAAAGATGCAATGTTTTTTGCAGTTAAAGGCACTAGTACCGATGCACATCAATACATTCCTAACGTGATAGAAATGGGTGCTTCTGTTATTGTTTGTAGCACATTGCCAAAAGATTTAAATTCAGATGTAACTTATATTTTGGTTGAGGATGTTCAACAAAGTTGTGGCTTTCTTGCTTCTGAATATTACGAAAACCCTTCACAACACTTCAAACTAGTTGGAGTTACTGGCACTAATGGCAAAACAACTTGTACCAGTATTTTATATCATTTATTCACTTCATTGGGTTACCAATGCGGACTCATCAGTACCGTTGAATACATTATAGGTACACAAAAATACAACAGCACTCACACCACACCTGACCCCATCAAACTTAACTTTTTAATGTCACAAATGGTAGAGGCTGGTTGTGAATATTGCTTTATGGAAGTAAGTTCACATGCTATTGTTCAAGGCCGTATCAATGGATTACTATTTGATGGCGGTGTATTCACAAATATCACACACGATCATTTGGATTACCATAAAACTTTTGCCAATTACATTCAAGCCAAAAAAGGATTTTTTGATATGCTTCCTAACGATGCTTTTGCATTGACCAACAAAGATGATAAAAATGGCAGTGTAATGCTTCAAAACACTAAAGCAAACAAATACAGTTATGCTTTAAAAACCATGGCTGATTTTAATTGCAAAATTATTGAATCAGACTTTGATGGTTTGCTTTTAAAAATAGACCAAATTGAGGCTTGGTACAACTTAGTAGGCAAGTTTAATGCTTACAATTTATTAGCAGCTTATTCTGTTGCTTTTTTATTAGGCGAAGAAAGAGAAGTAATTATCCAACATCTTTCGAAACAAAACCGTGTCAATGGCAGATTCGAAATTTACAAAAGCAGCACCGGTGTGGTTGCCATTGTTGATTACGCCCATACTCCCGATGCCTTGGAAAATGTACTAGACACTATCAATAATATTCGTTCACAAAACGAACAACTCATTAGCATATTGGGATGTGGCGGCAACAGAGACAAAGAAAAAAGACCTGAGATGGGAAGAATTGCTGCACAAAAAAGCAATAAAGTGATATTAACAAGCGACAATCCAAGAACAGAAGATCCTCAGCAAATTATTGAAGAAATGATGCTTGGAATCCATGCAAGTGATTACAAAAAAATACTTAAAATCAGCGACAGAAAAGAAGCGATAAGAGCAGGAATAATGCTTTGCAAAAAAGGCGACTTAATTCTTGTTGCTGGAAAAGGACACGAAACTTATCAGGAAATAAATGGGGTGAAGCACCCATTTGACGACCGAATTATTATTCAAGAATTATTTAAAGAAATACAATAATGCTGTATCATTTTTTTACATACCTCGACACCCACTACGATTTTATAGGGCTAGGCGTTTGGAAATACCTAACCTTTAGAATGGCTTTGGCTGTAATTTTGTCACTTACTATTTCAGCAGTTTTTGGCAAAAGATTAATTCAATTGCTTCAAAAAATGCAAGTTTCTGAAACCATCAGAAATTTGGGTCTTGAGGGTGAAAATGCAAAAAAAGGCACGCCAACTATGGGTGGACTTATTATGCTAGCTGCCATACTTATTCCAACATTATTACTTGCTAGACTCAACAATGTTTATGTCATTTTAATGATTGTTGTTACGGTATTAACTGGCTTAATAGGCTTTATAGACGACTACATCAAAGTATTTAAAAAGGACAAAGAAGGTTTGTCGGGAAGATTTAAAATCTTAGGTCAAATCATAGTTGGACTTGTTGTAGGATTAACTCTTTATTTCAACAAAGCAGTTGTTATAACCAATCATTACACCAAACAAGAGGCTATTCAATACAAGATAGATACCATTGGTTTAAACAAAACTGTAATAAACGGCACTAGCTATTTTATAAAAAACGAAAAGACACTTAAAACAACCATTCCATTTTTTAAACATTCAGAATTTGACTACCAAAAAATAACCAATGCCTTAGGAATGAACAGCAAATATGGATGGATTATTTACACCCTAGTTGTCATTTTTATCATCACTGCGGTTTCAAATGGCGCAAACATAACTGATGGCATTGATGGATTGGCGGCAGGAACATCTGCTATTATTGGAACAACACTCGGATTATTCGCTTTCTTGTCTGGTAATATTTTATTTGCGGACTACTTAAACATAATGTACATCCCATATTTGGGAGAGTTGTTTGTTTTTGCTGGTGCATTTGTTGGGGCGTGTATTGGTTTCCTATGGTATAACAGCTATCCTGCTCAAGTGTTTATGGGCGATACCGGAAGTTTGATGTTAGGCGGTGTTATTGCAGCATTGGCAATTATTATAAGAAAAGAATTACTAATTCCAATACTGTGTGGCATTTTCTTAATCGAGAATTTAAGTGTGGTTTTACAAGTGGGATACTTTAAATACACCAAGAAAAAATATGGCGAAGGGAGAAGAATTTTCCTGATGTCACCTATTCATCACCATTACCAAAAAAAGGGATTTCATGAAGCTAAAATTGTGACTCGATTTTTAATCATCGGAATTATCCTTGCTATTTTATCCATTATTACTTTAAAACTAAGATAATAAATTGTCAAAAAGAATAGTCATATTAGGTGCTGGCGAAAGTGGAACTGGTTGTGCCGTTCTAGCAAAAAAACATCAATTTGATGTGTTTGTTAGCGACAAATCAAGCATTGCTGAAACATACAAAAATGAGCTTATCTCATTGTCTGTAGATTTTGAAGAAAACCAACACACAGAAGCACTTATTTTGAATGCAGATATTATCATCAAAAGCCCCGGTATTCCTGACAAAGTAGAGATTATTCAAAAAGCAATAGCAAAACAAATTCCAATTTTTTCTGAAATTGAATTTGCTTGTCAATATACCCAAGCCAAACACATTGCTATAACAGGCACAAATGGCAAAACAACTACAACCCTATTGTGCTATCACTTATTACAAAAAGCAGGTTTTAATGTTGGCTTAGGCGGGAATATTGGCAAAAGCTATGCCCGTCAAGTTGCGCTTTCAAACTTCGACTACTATGTATTAGAAATTAGCAGTTTCCAATTAGACAATACTTATCATTTTAAACCGAATATTTCGATTTTAACGAATATTACACCTGACCATCTCGACCGTTACAATTATCAGTTTGAAAACTATGTAGCTTCCAAATTTAGAATTTGTATGAATCAAGATGAGAACGACACCTTTATCTATTGCGAGGATGATACTGTCGTTAATGAATATGTAAAAACCCACAAAATAGAAGCTCAAAAAATTACATTTTCATACGAAAAAGCACTTGAAAATGGTGCATATGTAAAAGACAAAATAGCTTATTTCCTTAACCCTAAAAACCCTTCAAATCAATTCAATATGTTTATCAACGATTTCGCCATCAAAGGCATCCACAACACTTACAACAACATGGCAGCTGCAATTGCAGCTAATGTTTTAAACATCAACAAAGAAACTATCCGCGAAAGTTTGCTTGACTTTCAAAATGTAGAACACCGATTGGAGCATGTTGCTAACATCGCTGGCGTGGAATACATTAATGACAGTAAAGCAACGAATGTAAATTCAGCTTGGTATGCACTTGAAAGCATGGACAAACCTGTTATTTGGATAGCTGGTGGCGTTGACAAAGGCAATGACTATGAGAGTATTGTTCCTTTGGTAAAAGACAAAGTTAAAATGATTATTTGCCTAGGATTAGACAACAGTAAAATCCATTCAGCATTTGGCAAACATGTTGACTTAATGATTAATACATCAAGCGCAGAAGAAGCTGCTTTAGTTGCCAAAACATTTGCGAAAAAAGGCGATGCAGTATTGTTATCACCTGCATGTGCGAGTTTTGATTTATTTGCTAATTACGAAGACAGAGGCAATCAATTCAAACAAGCCGTTAGAAATTTGTAAGAATTAAATATGCAAATTGGAAAGTTAAAATTCAAAGGCGACCCATACATTTGGATAGCTATATTTTGCCTAACAAGTATAGGCTTAGTAGAGGTATACAGTGCAACGGGGTCTTTGGCTTTCAAAAAATTTGGAGGCAATACAGAATACTTTCTTTTTAGGCATATTTTATTTTTGTTTGGCGGTTATTTCTTGATGTACTTTTTCCATTTATTGGATTACGTCTACTTTTCAAGATTATCGCAAATTGCCATTTTTGTGGCGGTCCCATTATTGTTAGCTACTTTAATTTTTGGACACGACATCAATGACGCCAAAAGAACAATTACAATATTAGGAATAACATTTCAGGCCAGCGATTACGCCAAGTTTGCACTTATAATGTTCATTGCAAGATATTTATCAAAAAAACAGGAAGAATTGAACTCCTGGAAGGGCTTTTTGAAAATATTGGCATGGATTATTGTAATATGTGCATTGATATTACCCGAAAACTTAAGTACTTCACTCGTTTTGTTTTTCACCTCATGTTTACTCTTGTTTATTGGCAATACTAATTTAAAGTTTTTATTCATATTAACACTGGTATCAGCTAGTTTTTTAACAATAGGCTACTTAACTTTAAAAAACGCTCCCGACGACTTACTTCCTGGGCGATTTGCAACTTGGAAAGCAAGGATTGAGAATTTCAGTGGTGGAGATTCTACTGAGAGTTTCCAAACCGTTCAAGCAAAAATAGCCATTACATCAGGTGGACTTTTTGGCAAAGGTCCGGGAAAAGGGGAACAAAGCGCCTACCTACCCCACCCTTATTCTGACTTTATATTTGCTGTAATTATAGAAGAATTCGGGTTGCTATTTGGAGGTATAACAGTGATGGGACTTTACTTATTAATCCTTTATCGATCCATAAGAATAGTTATAAAAAGCCCTAAGGCATTTGGGGCACTTCTAGCGGTTGGATTGGCATTTAGCTTATCGCTTCAAGCTTTTATCCACATGGCAGTTGCTAGTAGTTTATTTCCCGTAACAGGACTTACGCTTCCACTGGTCAGTATGGGAGGAACAAGTATTATTTTTACAAGTGCTGCATTTGGTGTATTACTGAGTGTTAGCAGAACTGTTGAAGAACAAAACAATCAAACTGAAACTAATATTGCAAACAATGAAGGAAATTAAATCAGTTATTATATCGGGTGGTGGCACTGGTGGTCATATTTTTCCGGCTATTGCAATTGCAAATGAAATAAAAAACCGTTATCCAAATGCTGCAATCCAATTTGTGGGTGCACAACACAAAATGGAAATGGAAAAAGTGCCTCAAGCAGGTTATTCTATTATAGGACTTCCTATTGCAGGCATTCAAAGGAAACTAACTTTGAAAAACTTGTTAGTTCCTTTCAAATTAATTGTAAGCCTTTACTTGTCGTTCCGAATACTTAAAAAACACAAACCAGATTGCGTCATTGGTGTGGGTGGCTATGCAAGTGCTGCAGTATTATATGTTGCCAATTTTATGAAAATTCCAACTATCATTCAAGAACAAAATTCATATCCTGGACTAACCAATAGGATATTAAGTAAAAAAAGCACCAAATGTTGTGTCGCTTATGCCGATATGTTTCAATTTTTCGACAACGACAAAATTGTTTTCACAGGAAATCCCGTTAGGCAAGACATATTAACTGTATCACAATACTCACAATCAGAAATAAAAGAAAAGCTTGGATTTGATAAAAACAAACCCCTTTTATTGGTGATTGGAGGCAGTTTAGGAGCTAGAACTATTAACAATGCACTTGCAAAAAACTATGCAAATATTTTAAGCCAATCGATTAGCATTTATTGGCAAACAGGCAAAAATTATAAAAACGAAATTCCTGAAAACAAAGATCTTATAATCAGTCCTTTTATTCAAAACATGACAGAAGTTTATGCCGCAGCAGACATAATTATATCAAGAGCTGGCGCATTGTCTATCAGCGAATTACAAATAGTAGGGAAACCAGTCATTTTAATTCCTTCACCCAATGTTACCGACGACCATCAAACCAAAAATGCGCTTTCATTAAGCAACAATGAAGCCGCAATATTAGTAAAAGACAGTGAAGCCATCAATACAATATATTCGGTAATTACCGAATTAAACCAAAACAAAGAACTTCAAAAATCCCTATCAAACAACATTAAGCAAATGGCAAAACCAAATGCAAGTGCGAGAATCGTAAACGTAATAGAACAAATCATCCTATGAAACTAACTGACATAAAAACAGCCTACTTTATTGGTATTGGTGGCATAGGCATGAGCGCTATTGCTCGATATTTTAATTCAATCGGCATTCAGGTAAGTGGATACGATAAAACCAGAAATGACTTTACAATCCAACTAGAAAAAGAGGGATTTGACATTCATTACAACGAAGACATTAAAGCAATCCCTGAAGAAATATTACAAAACAAAGGGATTGTGATTTACACGCCAGCAATCCCTAATGAACACAAAGAAAAACTACATCTTTTGTCGCTTGGAATTAAGCTTTACAAAAGAGCCGAAATTCTGGGATTAATTTCCGAAAATCAATATACTATTGCTATTGCAGGCACCCATGGCAAAACCACAACCAGTTGTTTAATTGCGCATATTTTAAACGACAATAACATAAATTTTACCGCATTCCTTGGAGGCATAAGCACCAATTTAAACTCAAATTACATTCATAAAACGGACGGTATAAAGTTATTAAAAGAAGACATTATTGTTGTGGAGGCTGATGAGTACGACCGCAGTTTTCTTCATTTAAAACCCAATATTGCCATAGTAACATCTACCGATGCCGACCATTTGGACATTTACGGTCAGCATGCCGATGTAATAGAATCATTTCATGAGTTTTTGAAAAACACAAAAACAAATGGAAGGAAAATTATTTGCGAAAAAGCAGATATTAAAGAAGACACTGACAACATTATATATGGTAAAGATGAAAATTGCAAAGTAGTTATTCGTGATATAAACATCAAAGAAGGACAATTTCACTTTCAGTATCATTATGCAGAAACAACAGTTGAAGTTTGCAATGGCATTCCCGGTTTTCACAATGTAGAAAATACCACAGCAGCAATAACAGCTTGTTTACAAATGGGGCTCCCAATAGAATCAATAGTTGCATCCTGTGCAAAGTTCTTGGGTGTAAAAAGAAGATTTGAGTACATTGTAAAGCAGGAAAACTATATTGTTATTGATGACTATGCCCATCATCCTACAGAGCTTAGTTCATTTATACTTTCGGTTAAAGAATTGTATCCCTATCAAAAAATTGTAGGCATCTTTCAACCACACTTGTATACAAGAACCAGAGATTTTGCAGATGAATTTGCAGAATCCCTTGATTTATTAGACGAATGTTGGTTAATGGATATTTACCCAGCGAGAGAACTACCCATTCCGGGAATCAACAGCGAGTTTTTAGCTTTAAAAATGAAAAAACCTGTGGTCTTAATATCACATGACAACATACTAAAACAGCTCAAAGAAAAACAGGTTCCGTTGTTATTGATAATGGGTGCTGGGAATATAGACCAATTGATAAAACCAATTACAGAAATATACCAAAATGCTTAAGTTTTTTGAATACATAAAGAGCAATAAGATTTGGAACACAGGGGTGTGGATAGGCATGGGTGTGTGTTTGATTTTATTTGCTATATTCATAAACAAAAATGAAAATGAGTTAAAAGTAAAAGCCATAAAGATTGATATTAAAAAATCGGATGAAATCAACTTTATTGACAGCAGTAAAATTATTTCTATAATCAATGAGCGACTTGCCAATCCATTAACAAACGGATTAAATGTCAAAGAATTAAATATTTCTGAAATGGAAAAACAGTTAGAAAAAAATCCATTTATTGAAAATGCAGACATTTTACTTGACCAATCGGGACAGCTATTCATCAAAATAAAACAGAGAGAAGCTATTTTAAGAGTGTATTCAAGCACAGGACAAACGTATTATGTATCAAAAAATGGATACAAGTTTCCTGCTGGTTCCGACTTCACACCAAGGGTAATAATTGCCAATGGAAATATAGCTGAAAGCCTTACAGATTCTAACTTTACAAGCAGTCAAGTACTACAAGATATAACATCAATTGTGAACTATTGCAATGAACATCCCTTTTGGAAATCACAAATTGAACAATTGTATGTAGATAATTATATGGACATAATATTGATTCCTAAGGTAGGAAATCATAGTATTGTATTTGGTTCGGGATTATTTATAGAAGAAAAATTCAACAACTTAAAAGCACTATACAGTAAAGGATTAAATACAGTTGGGTGGGATAAATACAATCGAATAAATTTAAAGTACAAAGGTCAAATCGTAGCAGAAAAAAGAAATTAAAGAAAAACATGTCAGAAAATAATTTAAATAGTTTAATAGTAGGATTAGATATTGGCACAACAAAAGTGTGTGCTATAGTGGGTCAAATGAATGAATATGGCAAAATCAACATATTGGGTGTTGGTTCACATCCTTCATTAGGCGGAGTTATGAGAGGTGAAGTTACGAACATCACCAAAACAGTAGAAGCAATAAGACATGCGGTAGCCAAAGCTTCAAGCATTTCCAATGTTCAGATCAATGCTGTTCATGTTGGTATAGCTGGAGAACATATCAGAAGTTTCCAACAAAATGGGGTCAAAATCAGAGAAAATTCAGAATCTGAAATTACTGCCAAGGAATTGGAAGACATGAATAAAGAACAATTTAGAATTGTGGTAGATGCAGGATCAAAAATATTACATGCACTTCCTCAGGAATACAACATAGACGATCGTTTTCCGACCAAGGAACCTATTGGAATGCAGGGCACAAAACTTGAATGTAAATACCATATTGTAACAGGGAGAGTAAGTGCAGCTAAAACCATAGTAAAATGTGTAGAAAATGCTGGATTAATAGCAAATGACGTTATTGTTGAACCTATTGCCTCTGCACATGCTGTTTTATCTGAAGAAGAAATCAACAGCGGAATTGCCATTATTGACATTGGTGGTGGTACTACCGATATAGCTATTTTTCACGATGGCAAAATTAGACATACCGCAGTTATTCCTTATGGAGGTGAAATTATTACCGCAGACATAGTTGATGCTTTCAAAATCATTGAAAAACAAGCGGAATTGGTTAAAGTAAAACACGGACATGCTACACCACAAGGTGCTAGAACCAATACTGTTATTTCGGTAAAGGGCATTGGCGATAGAAAACCGAAGGAAATAGTTGAACGCAACTTAGCTCATGTTATCCACGCAAGAATGAAAGAGATATTGGAAATGGTTAACGAGGAGATTAAACTATCTGGCTATCAAAACAAGCTTAACTTAGGGGTTGTTTTAACAGGTGGTGGTGCACAATTGAAAGATTTGAGCAATTTGGCTTCTTATATTTTAGGTTGTGAAGTAAAAATTGGCTTACCTGACCCACACTTGGGAAAAGGCTTAGTAGAAGAAGTTAAAAGCCCGATGTATGCCACTTGTATTGGCCTAGTATTAAAAGGATTCAAAGACTTGGACATAAACCTTATAAAACCAGAAAACAAGACAAAACCTGTAAAAGTAACGAGCATAGAAGGCAAAAATAAACTTTTTGGATTTATAGGAAGTTTTAAACAGTGGATAAAAGATGACAGTGACACGGACGATTACAGTAAATAATAAAAAATTATGAGTTATTTTAAAGTAGAATTACCAAAAGAACAATCCTCTATTATAAAAGTAATGGGAGTTGGCGGTGGTGGCAGTAATGCTGTAAACTACATGCATGACAGAGGCATTATAGGGGTAGATTTCTTTTTATGCAATACAGATGCTCAGCATCTTGAAAAAAGCCCAATAAAAAACAAAATCCAGTTAGGCAGTAGCTTAACAGAGGGCTTAGGTGCAGGTGGAGACCCTGAATTTGGCAAAAGATGTGCTTTAGAAAGCATTAATCACATAGAAGAGGCGCTTAAACACAACACTAAAATGTTGTTTATAACAGCAGGAATGGGTGGTGGAACTGGAACAGGTGCAGCTCCCGTTATTGCTCAAAAAGCAAAACAAATGGGCATTCTTACTGTCGGAATTGTGACCAAACCATTCAAAAATGAAGGTCCAGCAAAATCAGACAAAGCCGAAAAAGGGATTGAAGAATTAAAACCACATGTGGATGCTCTTTTGGTTATTAATAACGAGAGAATAATTCAAATGTATTCTAACCTAAGAATCAGAGAATCATTAAGCAAAGCTGACGATATTTTATGTACTGCAGTAAAAGGTATTGCAGAAATTATAACAGTTGAAGGCTATATGAATGTGGATTTCAGAGATGTTAAAACAGCTTTAGAGAATAGCGGTAGAGCAATTATGGGAACAGGTTTGTCTACAGGAGATAATCGCGCATTAAACGCTGCACAAATGGCTTTAGACTCACCACTTCTCGACGATAATAGCATAGAAGGGGCAGAACACATTTTATTGAATATCTGTTTCGGCAATGAAGAACCATATACCAATGAAATTTCGGCTATTTGCGAATTCTTACAACAAGAGGCCGGTAAAAATGCTAACTTAAAATATGGCTTAACACAAAGCGAAGGCTTAGGTGATGAATTGTCTGTTACTGTAGTTGCTACAGGGTTTGAAAAAAACAGAAACATTGTTCATTTAGAAAACTTAAATGTTTTTAAAACTGAGACTAAAATTGAGGAAATCATCGACGAAGAAGAATCGGGTGTAATAGAAATTGACTTTACTAATTTAGAAAAACCAGTTCAAAAAGAGGTGCCCAAACCGTTTGAATTCGATTTTAGAACCAACACAAATCCAACGTTTGAAAGAGGATTTCCAACTGAGCACAAACCTATTAACAACAACGATTTAAATACACCTGCTTATTTACGTCATCAAGTTATTTTTGAGGAGCTTCCGAAAGACGGGGACATATCAAACGTGTTTCTTGAGGAAGAAAAAGACAACAAAGCCCCTAGATTTAAAGAAGGTGGCAACAAATATCTTCATAATAACGTAGACTAGTAGGACTATGGCCCAACACAATATTACGGGCAAAAATGGGGAAGATATTGCTTGTGCTTTTTTAATTAAAAATGGCTATGCTATTCTTGAGCGCAATTGGCGTTCGGGCAAAAACGAGGTTGATATAATCGCTAAAATAGACTCTCTATTGGTTTTCATTGAAGTCAAAACAAGGACGAGTAGTTTTTTTGGGTATCCAGAAAAATTTGTAAGTCCAACTCAACAAAAAAGTCTAGCCAAAATTGCAGATTACTATTGTTATGTAAAAAAACTAAGAGATGTTGAGATTCGGTATGACATAATTAGTATCATTAGCAATAAAAAACAAGAAGAAGTACATCATATTATTGATGCTTTTTTTCCTAAATTCTAAGCAAAACCTAAGCCTTGCAATTGAGCCAAGTTGTACGTTTTAGGGATTAACTGTTTAGTAATAAAAGTTATAGATTCGACTTCCACCGTCAGAACCCACCCCTTCTATTTGCATTCTACCACCAGCATTTTCCAATTGCTTAACTAAATCTTCTGGGTTAACGCAGGGCTGACCATTGTATTTTACGAAAATAAAACCATCCTCAATGTTCATACTTCCTATCAATCCTCCTTTTACTTGGGTTACTTTTACCCCATTTTGGATTCTGTATTTCTGAAGTTCAACTTTTGACAAAGCTTCGAAACTTGCCCCTAATTTACTTGAACTTACTACATGACGTTTTCTAACAGAAGTTTCTCCATCTAAATTGGTTAAAATTAAGGTTAACTCTTTTTCAGAACCATTTCTTATTACATTAATTTTGAGCTTATCGCCCGGCCTGTAATAGGACATATTCTCATCAAAAGAAGACTTTCCTGAAATGGTTTTATTCTGAATTTTGACGATAATATCATCTTTTAGTAAACCCGCTTTACTTGCAGGACCATCAGGGTAGACTTTTACAACAAGCGCCCCATTTGTTGTTTTGTTAATCCTTTCGCTACTCTCTGTAATTTCGTCAATTTCCATTCCATGGTATCCTCGTTGTATTTCACCAAAATCGATTAAATCTTTGACAGATTTAGACACAATGTTGGCAGGAATTGCAAAACCATAACCTGTATAACTTCCTGTTTTACTAAAAATCGCTGTATTTATTCCAACCAACTCTCCATTCAAATTAACAAGTGCACCACCGCTATTTCCCGGATTAATGGCAGCATCTGTTTGAATAAAAGATTCTATTGGAAATTGATTGTTAACTACATTAATATTTCTTCCTTTGGCACTTACAATTCCTGCAGTAACAGTAGATGTAAGATTAAATGGATTACCTACTGCAACCACCCATTCCCCTATTTCTAATACATCAGAATCGGCAATAGCAATAGCGGGCAGTGATTCAGCATCTATTTTTAGCAAAGCCAAATCTGTAGAAGGGTCGGTACCGATTAAAGTTGCTTTGTATGTTTTTTTCTTATTATTGAGAACTACCTCAATGGTTTCAGCGTCTTTTATAACATGTAAATTTGTTACTATATATCCATCTTTTCTCACGATAACACCACTTCCTGTACTGCTAACCTGACCTATACTTCCAAATGGATCCCATCCATCAAAGAAAAAACCAAACGGATTACGTTGCCTTACCATTGCCGTCGTTTTAATAAAGACAACACTTGGTGTGCTTACTTTGGATGCTAATACAAAATTTAAGCTTTGCTCGGTTGCATTGCCATTGTAGTTAACTAACGTTGCTCTTAAGTCCTCTAATGGGATTGCATTTTCATTGGTTTTAGAACTGAATTGTTGAAAAAATACCGCTCCTAAAACGCCGAAAAAAAGGGACAATAAACTATTCAATACTATTTTTTTAATCATATATTTTATCGGGTTATATCCATTACCATTTTAATACTCATTTCTGGCTTTATTGGGTCATTACTTATGATAGTCAAATATTTGTTGTGCAAAGCGATAGATTGGTTCACTGTATCGATATTTATAAACATCTTTACTGACTCTCCTGGTTTTAAAATCTGTTTCGCAATTGAGTAGGTAATACAAGAACAACTAGGAATAATTTTCATTAAATTAAGATCTGATTTGCCATTATTTGAGATGACAATTGCATCTTTAAATCTTGCACCTGCAGTTTTGCGACCATAATCCAAAGGCAAGGTTTTATCAATGTGAAGAACAGGTGCCTTTGCTAATTCTTTTGCAGAAAGCTTTGAAAAATCTTGTCTTAAATTGGTATGAACGTAGATGTTTTTCACTTCACTTCCTTCATCATCAGTCAACAAAGAAATTTGCTCATAATTATCTCCAATTTTCTGAACCTTACTTCCGTCACAAGTAACTGTAACTATCAAAGAATCATCTACATCCAAAAGACTGTCTTGTAAATCTAATGTCACATAATCAGGCATAGATTTTACCCCTAAAAACTTAATTGGATAACCATTGTAGTTGTATATTTTTATGGTTGTATTGAGAACTTGATATTTTGTAATTTTGGGAAAAGAAGCAATAGAATAATTGAATGACAAATTAGAATAATTGGTTGTATATTCTTGTGGTTTTTTTGCAATATTTACGGCAGGAATTACATTTCCCTTGATAACCAAGGTTTGGAATGTAGCAGAATTAGAAAAATGGACATATAAATTCTTGTTAAAACTGTTGGGTCTGCCTCTTGTTCCATACACAGCTTTGATAATACCACTGTCACCCGGCTTAATTTCCTCTTTAGAATATTGAGGAGTAGTACATCCACAACTGGTTTCAACTCTTAATATTTTAATAGGCTGGTCAGATATATTTTTAAAAGTAAAAACGCAACTCACTTCATTGCTTTCTTCATTTACATCTCCAAAATCATGTATCATTTTATCAAAAATAATAGCGTTGTTAACCTGAGCAAAAGCAAGTTGAGATAGGATTAAAAAGGTAGCAGTAATTAAAAATTTCATGTTTATAAAGGATAACAAATTTCGTACAAATTATTTATTAAGTAGCAAAAAATTGACAAAAAGTTGCTTTATCTCTTTGAAAGAGTGAAAATATGTCACAACACAAAGACAGAAAACCACATGAAATGTGAATATCAATTTTTGGATTGATTAAACAATGCCCTACCTTTGTGTAAAGGATGAAAAACGAGCATTTAAATCCAGACTCTGAACAATTAAGTTCAACTGACAAAGACATTGAGAAGGTATTGAGACCGGCAAATTTTGATGATTTTGCTGGACAAGATAAAATTTTAGAAAACCTAAAAATATTTGTAAAAGCGGCCGTTCAAAGGGGCGAAGCTTTGGACCATGTTTTATTACATGGCCCTCCTGGTTTAGGTAAAACAACCTTAGCCAATATCATTGCAAATGAATTAAACAGTAATATTAAAATTACAAGTGGACCCGTCTTAGAAAAACCGGGCGATTTGGCTGGATTGTTAACGAACCTTGAAGAGGGCGATGTTTTATTCATTGATGAAATACACCGTTTGAGTCCTGTTGTTGAAGAATATTTATACTCTGCAATGGAGGATTACAAAATAGACATTATGCTGGACAGTGGTCCAAGTGCGCGAAGTGTGCAAATCAGTTTGGCACCTTTCACTTTAGTTGGGGCAACCACCCGCTCTGGCCTTTTAACCTCACCTTTGAGAGCCCGTTTTGGTATTACCAACCGTTTGGAATATTACAACACCGATTTGTTAGCAAAAATCATAACCCGTTCCTCGGGAATCATCAATATTCCAATCGTTAATGACGCAGCTTACGAAATTGCTAGAAGAAGTCGTGGAACCCCTCGTATTGCTAATGCTTTATTAAGAAGAACTAGAGATTTTGCTCAAATAAAAGGAAGTGGTAATATTGATATGACTATTGCTAAAATTGCACTTGATGCCCTGAATGTGGATTACAATGGTTTGGATGAAATGGACAACCGCATTTTAAGCACAATAATTGACAAATTTAAAGGTGGACCTGTTGGATTAAATACTATAGCCACCGCTGTAGGTGAAGAACCGGGAACGATTGAAGAGGTTTATGAACCATTCTTAATTCAAGAAGGCTATTTAATGCGAACTGCTAGAGGGCGTGAAGCGACAGAATTGGCCTTTAAACACCTTGGAAGAGTTCATTACAGCAAAGGGAACTCATTGTTTTAAAATCAACAATTCCTTTACCACAATTTCACTCGCCCCTTTATTGGATTTTATAAATTCCAAACACGCTTGTTGAGGTGGATTTTTCATTAACCCCTCTAATGCATTTACAAACTCCTCTGCGGTATTTACCTGAATAGCAATTTGATTGTTAATCGCTAATTGTGCCTCAGGATACTTTTGTGTATGAGGGCCAAAAATCACAGGAACGCCAAAGGCAATAGGCTCCAAAATATTATGCAATCCCTTTCCAAATGCCCCACCAACTAAGGCCACATTCCCGTAATAATAAGCACTTGCTAAATGTCCAATAGTGTCTAAAACCATAACTTGAGACATGGAATCTGATGGTTTTAATTTTGAATAAAGTAATGGCGTAAAGTCTTTAAACTTTTGTAAAACTTCATTGACATGTCCTTGCGATATGTCATGTGGGGCAATAAGAATTTTTAACTCAATTTCATTTCTCTTTGACAAATAATGCAGCAACAAATCTTCCTCAGCAAACCAACTGCTTCCCAAAATCAATAAATTAGATTCGCCTTTAAAGGCTTCAATAATTGGATTTGTTTTTACATTCAACGATGTAGAATAAACCTTGTCATATCTGGTATCTCCCGACAATATTGCATTATTAATCCCATGAGAAATCAAACAATCTAACGAATTTTTATCTTGCACAAAGATGGTTTTGTACTTTGGCAATAATTTAAACAACCATTTTCCAAATTTAGAAAAAAGAAACTGATTAGGCCTGAAAACCGCAGAAACCAAATAAACCGGAATGTCTTTGGCAAACAATTCTGTTAAAAAATGAAACCAAAATTCGTATTTTACAAAGATGACCTTATCGGGATTCACTGCTTTGATAAATCTTTTGGCATTTCGTGGAGTATCTAATGGCAAATAAAGCACTGCATTAACAAATGGATAATTTTTAGAATATTGATACCCTGACGGAGAGAAAAAACTAACTACTATTTGACAGTTTTGTTGGTGTTTTATGCTTTCTATGATTGGTTTTACTTGTTCAAATTCACCTAAACTGGCGCAATGAATCCATATTCGTTGTCCTATTTTTTCGGGCAAACTTATTTCCCTTTGGGCTAATCTACCTGCAACAAATGCGTGTGTCTTTCCTTTCCTTAACAATAAAGCGGCCAAAGGCAAACAAGCATCGGCTATAGTTAACAGAAAAGTGTACAAATAACGCATCAATCAAAGTACCTTTCTTCTTGTCCTTTTTTGGCACCTGCTTTTCTCCCTTGAATGGCAATCATTACCCCAATTTTCAGACCAATTAACAAATCATTCCTTTGGCGCAAATCTGCTTTTCTTGTATCAAAATCAAAAGAGCGTCTACTTTGAGTTAAACCATGCATCCATTCAAGACCTGCAATAAAATTCAACATTTGTTCATCATCTATCCTTTGATAACCAACAAATCCTCTCCACATAAAACCATTAGTCAACCTATCGTATCCTTTAAAATAACCGTTTTCCAATTGTGGCAACACATCTCTTTGATAGAAAAACTTGATTTTGTGTTCCATAAAACCCAAACCAGCGGTCATTAATAAACCCGAATTTTTGTTTAGAGGCGACAATGGAATAACTTTCCCAAAATCAAAATGCCACATATAGCCACGTTGATACAACCTAATTTCAGCAAAATTTCCATTGACATCCAACAAGTCGGTTCCATTTTTACTAATAGAATCAAACATTCCATTTTCTTTAACTACAGAACCAAACAAAGTATTAAGTTGAAAACTAGCCTGCCAGTTTTTACCAAATTTGTAACTAGTATTAAGTCCAACAGTGTTACTACCGCCAAACCTTTCATTTAAAACACCTATGGATTGTTGACGGCCATATGTAATTCCCATCAACAACGTATTTCGATAGTCTTTTTGTTCAGCCATCGTTTGTGCTGACAATACAACACTTATAAAACAATTAATTAATATAAAAAACCTGAGTAACATTCAACAAATATAAGAATTCTTTCAAATAAAATTCACTTTCAAAACTATCGCTATGGACTTAAAAACCTTCTGTCATTCTAGACAAATTATAATAAACCCCTTCGCGAGTCATTAAATCGTAATGATTTCCTCGTTCTATTATTTTACCATGTTTTAAAACGATAATCTCATCTGCATCTTTGATAGTACTTAATCTATGGGCAATAACCAAACTGGTTCGTCCCTCTTTTAAATGTTCGAGCGCTTCTTGGACCAATCTTTCACTTTCATTATCCAATGCACTTGTTGCTTCATCTAAAATTAAGATTTGAGGATTTCTAAGCAAAGCACGGGCAATGGCTATTCTTTGTCTTTGACCGCCACTCAATTTACTACCCCTCTCTCCTATTACAGTTTCAAATTGATGTTCAGTTTCATTGATAAAATCTAAGGCATTTGCCATTTTACAGGCTGCTTCCAATTGCGCTTGACTGACATTATCTAAACCAAATTTAATATTATTGGCAATGGTATCATTAAACAATATAGCCTCTTGGGTCACTATACCCATTAAAGAGCGTAATTGTTGTGTAGAAATATCTTTGACATTGACCCCATCAATCGTAATTTCACCCTTAGTAACATCATAAAAACGGGGCAGCAAATCGGCTAAAGTACTTTTACCACTCCCACTTGAACCAACCAATGCAATTTTTTTATTCTTTGGGATTGAAAAACTAACTTGTTTAACAACCTCTTCTTTACCGTATGAAAAACTCACATTGTTAAATTCAATAGAGTTACTAAATTGTTCAACAATCACAGGATTTTCAGGTTCAGGTATTTTAATGTCCGCATTTAAAATCTCTTCGTACCTGTCCATACTAACTGCCCCTCTTTGCACCATTGGAAAAGCATTAGACAATTGTTTGAAAGGCGGAATAACTTGACTAAAAATAGCAAAATAGGCTAAAAAAGCCGACCCTGTAAGTTGTTCGTCAAAAACCATATTACCACCAAACCACAAAATAACAGCAGCAACAATAATTCCCAATGTTTCGGAGATAGGTGAAGCCATATCCCCTCTGTGATTGACTTTAATATTGGCTGTAGTTGCGGACTGATTGATGTCTGCAAACTTTTTCTTAAAAATAGATTCTACAACAAAAGCCTTGATAATTCTTACACCACCTATTGACTCTTCTAAGAAAGAAAGCACCAAACTTTGTTGTTCCTGATTTCTTTTTGATTTTCGCCTTAACGATTTGCCCAATAAAGCGATAGAACCACCCGCTACGGGTAACAAAACCACTACAAATAAGGTTAACTTAGGACTCATAAAAACCAAAGTTGCAATGTAAACCAATATGGTAACAGGTTCTTTAAAGATTGCTTCCAAAGAGGCCATTAAACTCCACTCAACCTCCTTAACATCGTTACTCATTCGTGATATTAGGTCGCCCTTGCGTTCATTACTGAAGTATGAAATAGGCAAATCAAGCATTTTATTAAATACCCTTTTTCGTATATCCTGAATAACTTTGTTTCTAAGAATAACTAAATAAAAAAGAGCAAGATAACGGGCTATATTTTTTATAACCGTTGCCACAATTAGGGCAATACTAATGTAGAGTAAGGCTTGTCGTTTGTCATCCTGAACCAATTGAGTCATCCAACTAATAAAATCGGTATAAAATTCATTAAATCCACCTTGCTTTTTATTCAAATTACTTTCCAACAAGTCTTTGTTGTTATTAAACATAAAATCGAGCAAAGGCATAATAAGCGCTAAAGAGAACAAACCGGCTACAATTTGAATTAAATTAAAAAGCATATTGAGAAATGCTAAGCCCTTAAAAGGCACTATCATTTTCAATATGCGTAACATGGCATTCATTTACGATGGCAAAAATAACAACTTTATTGTTGATATTTTATTATATCAATGAAAAGAGGCAAAATGAGAGTACTAATTCAAGAATAATAAGTCAGTGAGATAATGAATACTTCCCCTTAAGTCATTCCGTAAAGTGCTGTGGATGGGTCTTGTTTAAAGGGAAATCATACGGAATCTTCAAGATTGCGGAGCTCTATCAATAAATCAATACATCCATCAATTCCTTGTTATAATAAACTTGTTCCCTTCCCGATTTTTTCGAAATCAAAAGACCTGCATTTACCATTTGCTTGAGATACGTATAGGCTGTTTGTCTGTGACAGTTTAACAACAACATGATGTCTGAAGTTTTAACAAAGGGATGTTTCATCAAAACCAATAGTAATTCGTCAGGCAATTTATAATTGGTATATTTCATTATTATCAATGATTGCTTTTCTTTCAATTGAAAAATTTGTTTCAGTTTCATAATCATTTTTTCAATTGACTCTTGTATTGCATTGATTATTAGCAAACACCAAGAATCATAATTCTCATTAAACAACGCATTTTTCAGCATCACATTATAATCTTCTTTCACTAACATCAATTGTTGTGAAAAAGGGATAGGAATAAACCGTTCTAACAAAGTTTGGACAACAAATTGCGAATAAAATCTAGCTGACGCATCGTTGTATTGTGTGAATGGCGCAACTGCCCTTAATTGAAGGTGCATTAAACACAAATTGATTAAATCATCCTCAAAAGGCTTAGTCAATAACGCTTTATTCAAATCTTTTTTTAACCGACTAAGCACATTGGCTTGATCGGGAGCAGTATATAACACCAAATTGGTAAAATAACTTTTAATCACGGCTTTGGTCTTATCTCTGTAAAAACTTAATTCCGACCTCTTTTTACCTACTTTGGCAATATAAAACCTATTAAAATCACTTAAATCCTTACCTATTATTTTACTTTCTGCAACAAACTGTTCTAAAATAAGTTGCGTTGTTTTGTCGTTGTTTTTTTGTTTTGAAACAGAGGATTCAAACAATCTTTGGATGGAGATTGAATTATTTTCCAAGTCGAACGAATACTTAAGTTCTAACAACTGAAACCATTTAGAAATATAAAACAAATCATTTTGTGGTAGAGCATCCAAATAACCCTTTAAATAAGAGATAGACATTTGACATTGCCGACTAACAGCCAATAATCTATCACTTGGTTTAAACTGAATCTCAGTTAATAAAGGCAATTGATTGTATGGAATTTGACTATTTAACAATTCGTGTCGAAATTATTAATTTTTTTCGACATATTTTAACAAATATTGAAATTTTGTTAATTTTTTTACCCTTAAAACCATCTTTATTGCCCCCTTAAACCCTAATTTTGCAGTCAAATAATAATAAAATGATACAATCCGCTGGAAAAAGTAAGTCGAAAACCACCAAACAAATTTCCGAGTACTTCGGTAAAAATGTTTTTGGACCAAAAGCCATGGCAGAGTATGTAAGTAAAGAAGCCATCAAAGCTGTTAACGAGTCAAGAACCACAGGCCATCCTTTGGACATGAAAATGGCTAATTTAATTGCCGAAGGTATGAAAAATTGGGCCATTGAAAGAGGCGCTACACATTACACGCATTGGTTTCAACCGCTAAGAGGTTCTACTGCTGAAAAGCACGATTCATTTTTTGAACCTACAGGGATTGACTCTGGTGTAGAAAAATTTCCAGGCAAAGCACTCGTTCAACAAGAACCTGACGCATCAAGTTTCCCTAACGGTGGTATAAGAAACACTTTTGAAGCCCGTGGTTACAGTGCTTGGGACCCTTCCTCTCCAGCATTTATTATGGAAAAAGCAAGTGGAAAAACTTTGTGTATTCCTACTATTTTCGTTTCTTACACAGGTGAGGCATTAGACTATAAAGCGCCATTAATTAAATCAACTAATATTTTATCAAAAGCTTCAACAGAAGTTTGCCAATTATTTGATACCAACGTAAAAAACACTAAAATCTCTTTGGGTATTGAGCAAGAATATTTTCTAATAGACGAAGAATTATACCACCAACGTCCTGACCTAGTATTTGCAGGAAGAACTTTGGTTGGTAACATGCCTGCAAAAGGGCAACAGTTGGAAGACCACTATTTTGGAAGTATTCCTGAGCGCATCTACAACTACATGACTGATTTTGAAAAAGAAGCCTTTAAACTTGGCATTCCTTTAAAAACCCGTCACAATGAAGTTGCTCCAGGGCAATATGAATGTGCGCCTATGTTTGAAGAAGCCGATATTGCAATCGACCATAATTCATTGCTAATGGATGTTATGCAAGCTGTGGCAAGTAAGCACAAATTAAAAGTTTTGTGGCACGAAAAACCTTTTAAAGGGGTAAACGGTTCTGGCAAACACAACAATTGGTCAATCATTACTGACACAGGGGTTAATTTATTGTCACCGGGACAAAGCCCTCAAGACAATTTACAGTTTTTAACGTTCTTTATTAATACCATTAAAGCAGTTCACGACCATGCAGACTTGTTAAGAGCAAGTATAGCAACTGCGGGCAACGACCACAGATTGGGCGCAAACGAGGCACCTCCCGCTATCATGTCGGTATTTATTGGCAGTACCTTGTCAGAAGTTTTAAACCGTTTTGAAAATTCTAAAACTGAACAAAAACCGGGCAGAGTAAGTGAAAAAACCATTAATATTTACCGTATTCCTGAAATATTGTTAGACAATACTGATAGAAACAGAACTTCTCCATTTGCCTTTACTGGAAATAAATTTGAATTTAGAGCGGTAGGTTCTAGTGACCATTGCGCAAATGCAGTTATTGTCTTAAACACCATAGTTGCCAATCAATTAATGGCGTTTAAAAAAGAAGTAGATGCATTGTTAAAGAAAAAAGTAAGCAAACAGGCTGCTATTGAAAAAACATTAATTGGCTATATTAAAACTTCTAAAAAAATCATTTTCGAAGGCAATGGTTATGGCGAAGAATGGGTGAAAGAAGCTGCAAAAAGAGGTTTGAGCAATATTAAAACTACGCCTTACGCTTTGGATGCTTACAATAAAAAAGAAAGTCAATCTATCTTTGTTGACAATGGCATATACACCAAAAAAGAATTGGAAGCACGTACTGAAATAAAATTTGAGGATTACGTGTTAAAAATCCAAATTGAAGGTAGAATTTTGGGTGAATTGGCAAAAAACTATGTAATTCCATCAGCGGTTAAATATCAAAAACAATTGATTGACACGATTGAAGGTTTAACAAAAATTGGTCAAACAAAACAAGAAACCAAAACATTGCTTGAACTCACCAAGGAAATTTCTAAGCATATCAATTCTATTTGGAGTAATAATGCTAAAATGACCGAAGAGCGTCGTAAAGCCAACTTGATTGAACATGCTGACAAGAAAGCAAAAGCATATTGCGACAAAGTAAAACCGTACTTTGACGAGATTAGAGAAAGTGCAGACAAATTGGAAGAGTTAATCGACAATGACATGTGGAAACTTCCTAAATACCGTGACTTGTTATTTTTAAAATAAAAAATAAACCAAACTTAAAGAGAAGGGTTGTTGTACATTTGCAACAACCCTTTTTTTATGCGTAACTTTATAATATTCTTAGCTTTAAATTTTCTAGCCCTAGCAATTGGTGGGCAGTTTACCGGAAACGGCGTTGCTAGCGAATGGTATCAAACCATTAACAAAGCCCCTTGGACACCACCGGGTTGGGTTTTTGGGGCTGCTTGGACCACGATTATGATTTGCTATGCCTTTTATCTAAAATCATTGATAGAAAATGTAAAATCTCAATCTAAAACCATTTATATTTTATATGGCATACAATGGGTTCTCAATATTATATGGAATCCAATTTTCTTTTATTTCCAATATGATATATTGGCACTTTTAGTAATAAGTGCATTACAAGTGGTATTGATAATTACCTTTTTAAGATATTTCAGAGTACAGCATTATTACAACTTACTGTTATTACCTTATCTGATTTGGCTTTTTACTGCCATTTCACTGAATGCCTATATCGTCATTTATAACTAGATTATTGTTTTTTTAGGGAATTTTACAATTGTTAGAAATTCAAATTTAAAAGCAAATTGCTTTTAAGGAAATTTACTTTCTTTTCTTGGCATAAAGAAGCCTTTGATACAATTTAAGTTCCTAATACAAACTTGAATGTGGTTTTTAGATTGAATTCCTGCACCATCAAAAATTGGACCTCCTTCGGTAAATATCCCCCTTACTGTATCAAAATGCCTATATTCAGAATACCCTTTTGTTTCTAAATCAGATTTAATTTCCTCATCAATCTTTTGATGCATATATTCTATAACAGCGCAATCTAATTCCCTAATAACAAGGTCATGATGTTTATCTCCATTTACATTTCTATTTTCTGGAATATTCTTGCCCATTATGGATAAATCATCCTTCATCAATTTGTAGTAGGTAGGAAGTAATTCAATCGATTCTGAATCTGTTAAATCTAAACAATAATCAAGTTGATATACAACACCTACGACAGCTGGATATTTCAGTTGTCCTCCTCTTTGCTTTTTATCAACCGCCCATTTCAAAGCTCTTGCTTGATTATTTTCCCAAACATAAAACCCATTACCCAGCCAATCAAATTTTTCTTGACTCTTTTTCACTTTGTCTGGATTAGATACTAATTCTTGCATTACAGCAAGGTCACATCCGTGAAATCCAATTGATAAATTTGGACGATTACGATACATTATTCGGCAGTGGCAAAGACTTTATCAAGATTTTTCAAATGCCCTGTAAAATTTTCCTCCTTGGTGAGAATTTTAGCAGATTTAAGAGAAAACATAACAACAGCCCTTTCTCTCTTTTTGGACTCAATCTTTTTAGCTAATGCTTTAAGTAGTTTTATTTGCTTCTCTTCCATAACTATATTTAAAAACTTCTATTTTACAAAGATAATAAAAAATTTGCTACCATTTATATGACTAAAACACTAAATCTTTGACATGTAAATTACCCTATAGCACATTAAGTAAATTTAACATTAAAACACAAGGTAACATTTTCCTAATATGTTAAGAACCATATAACTGAATTATCTCGTAATAAAATAGCGATAAGTCAGCCTATAAATACACCTATCTATTTTCCACATTAATAGAGTTTACTAGGGTGTAAAATATACAAAGAAGAAGAAGAAATAACACTTTATCTATTGCGTTTTCAACTTCTTGCCTTTGTTAAAAACCAAACGACCTTTGTTGGTGCCTTTTCTTAGTACCTTTTGCTCCTCTTCGGGTAGTGAAGCAATGTGTTGGCATTCTTCGTCACAGCAGTTGCTGTACTTTTCTTTACAAGCTGAACATTGAATAAACAGTAAATTACATGCTACATTGGCACAATTGGTATGGGTATCACTCGGATTGCCACATTGGTGACACTTGGATATTATTTCGGTTGAAATGTGCTCGCCTAAACGTTCATCAAATACAAAGTTTTTACCATGAAATTTATTGGGCAATCCTTTTTCTTTGATATCGTTGGCATATTTAATAATACCGCCTTCCAACTGATACACTTCCTTAAACCCTCTGTAAAGCATATAAGCACTGGCTTTTTCGCAACGGATACCTCCGGTACAATACATCAAAACTGGTTTATCCTTTTGATTTTCCAACATTTCGGCCACTTTGGGCAATTGCTCTCTAAAACTAAGCACATCTGGCAAAATAGCTTTTTCAAAATGACCAATTTCACTTTCGTAGTGGTTGCGCATATCCACAACTATGGTATCTGGATTATCGATGAGTGCATTAAAATCTTCCGCTTTTAAGTGAGTACCTATTTTAGTGACATCAAAATTAGGATCTTCTATTCCATCAGCAACAATTTTCTTTCTGACTTTGATAGCCAATTTAAAAAATGATTTACCATCATCTTCAACAGCAGTATTTAAGCGCACACCATTCAAAAAATCATAGCTGTATAAATGGGACTTAAAAGCCTCAAAATTTTCTGAAGGCACAGACAATTGGGCATTAATTCCTTCGTCTGCCACATAGATTCTACCCATTACACCTAATTGATTCCAAGCCAAGTACAATTCATCTCTGAAAGCCTTGGGGTTTTGCAGATGGTGGTATTTATAAAAAGAAATAGTAGTTCTAGCTTCGTTGCTAAACTTAATTTTTTCCTTTAACTCTTTATTACTAATTCTATTATGTAACAACACTTTGCAAAATTATAAAAAAAAACAATTTCAATAAATGACGTAAATCATTTAAAAAGACTTGTTTATTTTTTTGACTTACTGGTTAAATCGATGATTTCTACACCGCTGTATTTGCTTGCATCAAACACAAACTCCTTGTCCAAAATAGCCTCATTGGCTTTTTGTTGAGTGATAGTGTAGGTTTGTTTGTTGCCTGCTTTGTATGATACTTTCATACTTTGCAATGTTTTAAGGGTATTGTCAACCTCTAAGTTCATTAAGAAATAAGGAACAGATTTGTCGGTTGGGGTTAGTTTTATTTTAGAAATAATAGAAGTGCCTTTTTTGTATGTTCCTTCACTGATGTATAAAAACCCTTTTTCCCAAATAGTAAATAATTTGGTAGGGTTAATTCCTTTTGAGCTATTGGGATTGTAATTATCCTTAACACACTCATTGGTTTCGGCGGTATAAGTCCATATAAACTTACCGTTACAAAAAATCTGTTGACCTCCAAAATTCAGTTTAAAGTTATTCCCTTTCGACCACAAAGAGCCCTTTTCGGTGGTACTTTTTTTACCATCGGCAGGTTCGTTCAACATTGTAAAATCGGCTTTAAGAGAGGTATAAGCTTTGTATTTTTTAGAAATATCTTTCAATAACTTGTTGGCATCTTTGTCTTTTTCCACTTTGGGTGGTGTAGCTACAAAGGACATTAACACGAGAATCAAAAAAGAAAAAAGGACTTTAATTTTCATTGGGCGCAAATTTAATACTATTATTTATTATTCAAGCTATCCAAATAGTGTTCCAAAATGAGTTTGTTTAAAGGAACACTTCTATTAAATAACACTATTACTGTGAATAGCAGGACAAAAAGACAATTAAATCTAAAATTTAATACTGTAAGAGAAGGATGGTAGAAATGTGGAAGCTGTAAAGTGCCTAAATTCAGGATTAGAAAAAGAGTAACAAGCTATTACTATTACTAAATGTTGATTTTATCAGGGTTTTGCCTATTTGAAAAAAACGATAATATTTCTACCCTACCATCTACAACTCTGTAATACAAAGTATTTAAAGAGAGAAAACCACTCTTCTAACCTTTTTTCTATGACTTAATGGGAAAATTAATGGATTTTTAGAAAGTAGGGTTATCGTTCTATCTAAATTTTCAAATAAATTTTGGATTTCAATATTTGTCCAATTGGTTTCTAAGTATTTAATAGTTTCTTCTAATTCTATTAGGGCATTTTCAGTCTAGAATACGTTATAACCACTTTTCATACCTGTTTCTTACAATTGAATGGGATTTTAGATTTCCTTTTTCTGCATCTAAAATTCCTTTATTTATTGATTGTTCTTCTTTTTTAGAGAGTGAATCCCACCAATCTTTATTTTCTTTATTTTTAAATTCAATCAGCTTTTCAATGGTAGATTGATCTTCTATAGTAGAAAGCCATTGAATAAGTTCTAATTTTTGACTATTTACATTGTGCTCAGCTTTCATTTGAAAAAAATAATACTCAAAGATACTATTTTTTTTCATTTGCAATATTTTTTGTGTTAGCAACTTGGCTTGTTTAAACATATAACTTAAAGCCCCTACCTACAATGAATAAATCTAAAATTTAATACTGTAAGAGAAGGATGGTAGAAATGGGAAAGCTGTTAGATATTTTAGTTCAGCAGATCTAGTATTGTTGTTACTTTCCCATACAACAGCATAAGTATTTTGACGAAAATATACATTGTACAAATTAACATTTAAAAACTGTTTAATTTTACCTTTATTTCTAAAACTGTATTGAAAACCAATATCCATTTTATGAAAAGGTTTTAAACGATACTCATTTCTTAGAGAATAAATTGGGGTAGCATTAGCGTAAGCTACAAATAAAGGTACCGTAGCAACCCTACCACTTTGCCAAGTAAAAGTACTAGTAAACGTAAATCTTTTATATTTAAAACTATACAATAAATTAAAATTATGTGGCCTGTCGTAACTAGTTGGATATAATAAACCTAAATTGACTGAATCATTTTGCATCGTAGATTTTGAATAAGTATAGGACAAAACAAAACTATGCTTTTCGTTAATGTTTATATTTGACAAAGCTTCAACCCCATAGCTGATATGATTCATCTTAAAAACGTTGCTAAATGAGGCATAATTATCAATATTCAATCTTCTGTAATCATAGCTATTTAGATAATTTCTATGATAAGCATTTAATTGTAGATTTGATTTTTTTAGTTGAACATTATAGCCAATCAACCACTCATTAGTTACCTGAGGCAAAAAATCTTTATTCGCCAAAAACTTAAAATCATCAGGCACGGGAAAAACATTGTTGACCAAACTATGTGTAGAATTAACAAAAGAATTATATTCCGCAATAAAATTCGACTTATTGAGCTTATAATTTACACTTAACCTTTTTTCCAAATAGGTTTTCTTTAATTCTATAAAATTACTCAACCTTAAATTAGCATTAAAAATCAAGTTTTTAAATTGGTATGAGTTATCCGTATAAAGTGATAAAACATTCAAATTATTGATGGTTTTATTGTTAAAAGCTATTGAATTATTATTTTGATGAATTTGATGTTCTAAGCCTAATGATGATTTAAAATTCTGGCTAAAACTTTTCTTTAACGAATATTTAAAGTTCATTTCATTAAATTCGTTATTGTAATTAAACTGATTATTCAAAGATTGCCTTGACAATACTTGATTCTTAATGAAAAAAATTGCTTCATGTTTTACGCCAGTTTTAGAGATTAAATCAAATTGTGATGAAAAGGCTTTAAACTGCCATTGTAAGCTATCTCTTGAGTTAATTCCCGTTGCATTAAAATCAGTAACCCTGTCTTGATTATCGGTGTATATTAAACTTAATGACGACCTTTTGTTAAAGTTATATTTTGTTTTAATCAATAAATCTGAAAACTCCGAAAAAAGAGGGAAAAGAACATTATATTCAGTGTTGAAAATTGATTTTCTGTAATTAACAAAAACACCCAATTTTTCTTTTTTTAACTTCAAATTAACATTACCACTAACAAAAAAAGGATTAATATTCAGCTCTGATGTTGATTTATTAGCAATTGGGTCTTTAAGATAAAATTTTATATAACTTGAACCCCTAGAGCCATACTCACTACTTACATTATTATTGAAATAATCAATTTGTCTGATAGTATTCAAATCAAAAAAACTGTATAAACCAAAACTATGAGTTAAATTAGGCACAGGAATATTATCTAAATAAAAGACTGTATTGTAAGCACTTCCACCTCTAATATTTAAATTAGCATTCATTTCTTGACTGGTATTAACCCCGGGCAATGTTTTTAATAAATGAATTGGGTCGTTGGTACTTAGTGGCAATGAAATAGACTGAAGTGTATTTTGACCTATAGAAATTCTGTTATTTTTAGCAGTTATGGGCTGGTGATTTACCCTTAGCTTAAACTTACTTATTTCATAAATGCGTTCTATTTTCAATACTATAAAAGTGTCATTATATGCTTTTAATTTGTACTCTTGTAAATATATATCTGATTCATAAAAACGAAACGTACAGGTATCTGAATGTAAGAACACAGAAACAAAACCATCTGAATTACTATACGCTGCAGTATTTTGGCATTTGACTAGTAAATTAGAAATCGGTTGATTGTTTGCTTGGTCTAAAAACTTAAAATTTATTTGATGTAATGTTTGGCTTTTTAATACTAAACACAGAAATAAAAGAGAAAATACAAATATTTTTTTCATGGTTTAATATCTAAAACTACACTTTCGCCTTTTGTGTAGTTGAATGTTGGCATTTCAATACTTGTTCTTATGTTTGTTTTTAAATCATGAAGATATACAAAAAACCTCAATTTATAAATATTGTTAAAATAACCACATGGTTTATTGAAATTCTCGTTGAAGTGATGCGCAAAATATTCTTTAGTACCAGCATAAACAGTTTTATTTTGCCATCCCATAACTGGAAAAGAATTTTCGGATTTTTCAAATCTCATATTAACGCTAATTATTCTATGACTTAATGTATCTATTGAGTTGCCATTTATTAAAAAATCAACATACAACCTTTCATCTCTGTTAACATAATCAAAGATTTTAATATTATTATAATTGTTAATATTGACTATTTTGGCTTTTACATTGTCTTTACTGTAATCCCACAATATGCCTTCACCAACCGCCAAAGGCGTATTTTTTCCTACATCATTTTTATGTAAATTATAATAAAATTGAAAATCCGATTTAGACATACTATAAAGTTGAAAATTACTATATACAGGCCCACTTAACATTTTCCAAGTGAATGGTTTGAAGCAAAAGTTAGTTGAATTTTTAAATCTATCTAAATAATATTTATTGGAAGGTGGCCATAAAATCAATGCATTGTCTGTTTGATTTAATTCAAGAAATGCATCGGGATATTCAATCAAAAAAGATTTTAAAAACTGTTCTTCAAAAGTCTTTCTATCATATGGATTGTATAAAAAATAAACAAAAGAATCATTTCTATCTCTATTAACAAACAATTCATTTTCGACTTTAACAAATGATTTGTCATTTAACGTTGTTTCATAGTTAATAGACTCTTTGGTAAGCTCGTGCCATTCTTTCTCGCTATTTAATTTCCATCTCACTTTGTATTTAGAATTAGGCTTTATAGATAAAAAAGAAAAGTTACCATTTGAATTCATTTTAAAAACAGAATTATTTTCATTAATGACCTCTAGTTGATAGTCAGTATAATTTACTTTATAATCGCCTTGTGTGTTTTGAAAATACAATTGAAAGGAAGGGGATTGTCCATTGACGAACAAACCCCTTAAAAAATAATATTCCTGCTTTATTAAGTCGTAATCTTTGTAACAACTTATTTGAGTTAAAACGATAAAAAAAAGAATGATTTTAAATTTCATAGGCGAGTTTTTTTATTAGTGTTTGAATCAATATTTAAAATAACGAATCGAAAATAATTAAATTTATTGAGTCTTCATAATTTCCCAAAAAAATAAAACAAATATATTCATCAAAAAATTCAATTTTTGATGAATATATTCTATTTTTTAATAATGATACACAAAAATCTAAAATTTAATACTGTAAGAGAAGGATGGTAGAAATGGGAAAGCTGAAAAATACTTAAATTCAGGATTAGAAAAAGAAGAATTAAAAACAACAGCATAAATATTATTACGTGAATAGACATTATACAGGTGAAACTGTAGAGTTTGAGAAACCTTTGATTTAAATTCATAGAGAACTCCGATGTCTAGTTTATGAAAAACAGGCAACCTAAACTCATTCCTGTTTGAATAAAAGGGGATATTATTCAAAACATACAATGGCGCTGTATATGGCCTACCACTTTTAAATATAAAAGAAGTTGTAAATGTAATTCTTTTATATTTAAACATATAAAATGCATTTAAAATGTGAGGCCTATCAAAATTTGAAACATATTTTATTCCTAAATTAATTGAATCATTATACATTGTTGATTTTGAATATGTATATGACAAATTCATTGAATTTGACTTACTTATCTTAATGCTAACAAAATTTTCTATACCATAACTATTAAAATCCACTTTTGATATATTCGAAAGTTTGTTAATTGGAGATAAATAAAGTTTTTTGTAATCATAGCTATTATCGTAAACCCTATAGTAAAAATTTGATGAGAAGTTTATTCTAAGGTTTGAATATTTCAAACCAATAAGTATCTCATTTGTTGTTTGCGGCTTAAACACTTTTGTAGGTAAAAATCTATAATCTTCAGGAATTGCAAAAAGATTATTTGATAACGAATGAATTGAGTTTACATACCTATTTACCTCTGTATATAATCCCAGATTATTAAATTTTCTCAATATTCCAGATCTTGCTTCAAAATATATTTCATTGAGGGAAACAAAGTAATTTGGTCTAACATTAGCAAACACCTTGTAATTATTTTTTTTATATTCAATATCAAAAAACAAAGAACTTATGTTGTTTTTTTGATTATTAAAATTAAAAGAATCAATTTTATTTTCACTTTTATGAAATTGATTTTCAAATCCAAAAAGAAATTTAAAATACTTATTTAAGGATTTGCTATTCAAATACGATACATTATATTCATCTAGTTTATTATTCAATGTGACATCAAGGAAGTTATTGTTTGTTCTAGACAGAAATTGAGATTTTATAAACCCACTAATTGTTTGAGAAAAGCCCCTTTTATTCATTTTATTAAACACAACTGAAAATGTTTTAAACCTTGATAAAACACTATCTTTTACATTTAATCCAAAACCATATGAGTTATAACTTTTGTCATAACTATCCATATAAAATATTGACAAATGTGAGTTCTCTTTAATTTTAAATTTTGATTTCACTAACACATCTTGAAAATTTGAAAAAAGCGGAAAAGATGCATTATATTGCTCAGACAATATCGATTTTCTATAATTAACAAATAAACCAAATTTATTTTCTAGCATTTTTAAATTGGCGTTACCAGTCACAAAAAATGGATTAATTATAAATTCACCTTTATTTTTATTAAGTAATGGGTCTTTTAAAAAAAACTTGAAATAACTTGACCCCCTTGTACCAAAAGCTGAAGAAATTTGATTGTTAAAATAATCAATATGCCTTATAATGTTATTATCATAAAAACTAATTAATCCAAAGCTATGAGATAAATTTGGAACAGGAACATTATCAAGATAAATACATGTATTATATGAAGATGCGCCTCTTACATTTATATTTGAATTCATTTCTTGAGCTGTAGAAACACCGGGAAGCATTTTTAAAAGATGAATTGGATCATTTGTTGATAAAGGCAAAACCGAAGTCTTTATCAAATTCATAGGTATTGAAATTTTGTTATCTAATTCTTTAAAGCTCTTATTACCAACTAACTTAAATTTTTCAATTTCAAAATACTGTTCATCAATAACGATTGTTATAGATGTATCTCTATAAACAAACAATCGACTGGTTTTAATTAAACTATCCCCTTTGTATATTTTCAAAAACCCAATACTATTTTTGAGATAAACATTTGCAATGCCATCTGAATTTGTTTGATAATCTTTATCTTCAATATTTAGTTTAATTCCAAATATTGGTTCTTGACTATTAAAACTAACAACCTTCACAACTACTATATTATCTCTTTGCCCTTTTAATAACTGACAACCCAGCAGAAAAACAAAAAATAATATAAATTTGACATCAAACATCAATCAATCAAATTTATTTGGATTTTATTAACGCTTTTATCATAATTTAATAATTCAAAATGTGTTTTTCTAATATTAGGATTTGACCTTTCATAAAAATAAACTACTACTCTAATATTATAACTTGACTTAACAACACATTGATTATTTTTACTTTCTTTATTAAAAACATAATCTACAAAATCTTTATTAAACAATTTGCCGATTGTTTTATTTGAATCGAAGAATTTGTAAATATTATTAAATTTAAAATTATCATTATCCAATATGTTAAATCCAACATTTCCAATTTCATATTTAGTTAAATCTAGTGGTTGATTATTTAGTTTTATTTCAAAATCAACTGAACCAGAGGTGTCAACAACTTTATCAAAATTAAAATCCTTATAACTTGTAATGAAATAAGTTATAGTATATTGATTATTCCTTTTTGTATCATATTTTACCGATTCGCCTATAAACAACGGCTGATCTTGATAAGCAAAATTAAAACTCCCATTCACTATATTCTGCATATCATTTTGATTTACAGAGTATAATGACAAAATGTCTTTTAAAAAAAATTCATCTGTTTTATTTCCAAACTTAAAATACTTTTTTTCCCAAATAAATGGTTTGTAACAATTATAATTTGTAAATTCTATACCCTTTCTATCTGAATTTGAAATCTCTATATTTGCAGGTGGCCAGATGTTTAGTGTATTGTTTGATTTATCTAATTTAAAAAATGCACTACCTATATCAATTGGGTTGAATAACCCATCTATAAACAAATTGAAATAATCTGAATTGTTTGATTTGTAAGCCAAAAAATATTCATAATTATCTGGAGAATTTACTTTATACTTTGAATTTTCAACATACCCACTATAAGCATCTATATTAAAAGCCGGCATTTGCTTACTAAACTGATTCCATGTATCATCAAACTTAAGCTTCCATTTAACTAAATATGAACGTCCAGGTATACCAATTATTTTATTGAACAATCCGTTAACCATTGAATCTACATTCCCGAAATCATCTGAAACTACTATATCAAATTCAGAATATGGAAGTTTTGTAGTAGAAAACAAATCACATTTATATAGGATAAAAAAAGGGGGATAGCCATTAACTATCCCTCCAGTCATTACATAATAACTTTTATTTTCTATCTTGTATTCTTTGTAACATGACATTGATAGAAAAACAATTAAAATGTATAAAATTTTATTACCTTTCAAATGCGAGTTTTTTTCATTAGTGTTTGAATCAATATTTAAAATAACGAATCGAAAATAATTAAATTTATTGAGTCTTCATAATTTCCTAAAAAAATAAAACAAATATATTAATAATGATACACAAAAATCTAAAAAAATTAAGACTAGAAAAAGGTTGGGATCAGCAAAAAATTGCATCAGAGCTTGGAATTGAACAATCAGATTACAGTAAAATTGAAACTGGCAAAATTAAACCAGATATTTCTAAGTTGATTAAATTTGCTAAAATTTATGAAATCGATTTTAATGAACTTCTCAGCAATAACGTAACTAACAATTTCAATAATTCAGAAAACTCAGTTAATTACAATTATGGATATATCCATCAATTAATGATTCAAGAAAACGAAATTAAGCTATTGAAAGAAGAAAATAAATACTTGAGAGATCAAAATCAAAAGCTTATCAATAAAATAAAGTAATACAAGTTACAATATTAAAATAAAACAAATATCCAAAATTCCCTACTTTTGGAGAGTCAACTCTCCGAATATCTGTCTTTTTGGATAATCAACTCTCCAAAAAGCTTAACTTTTGGAGGGTTAACTTGATGCTAACATTTAAAAAAGAGCTAATAAAATATGTAATTTTAATTAAAAATTTTAATTCAAATTTTCTAAATCATTGATATCAAGAGGTCTTGCTGAAGATTGTTTTGCCATTTTAAATCATTAATTATTCTTTTCTCTCTTTTTTCAATAGAAAATACCGTTCTATCAACTTTAGGTGGATTATTGATATCGTAATTAAATGCCACACTATTTAAATAGGCTACTGCAAGAAGTCTTTCTTTAACCGTTTTAGTTTGCCAATATTTAAAGACATTCGGTTTTTCGACTTTTTTATACATACCAAAAACCGTTTTATCAATTTTCATTGTACTACAAGAATAAGTAATTTTTAAAATACAATCTTATTCCTTTTATAAGATTATGTTAAGTGTAATTATAAGACACTTGAAAATCCAAAAAAAGCTATATTTGAACAGCCAAACTACTTAGCTGTCATTTTTAAATCTTACTCATCAGCCTGTTTTAAAGCTTCAATTTCTATTTCATCAGAAACTCTAAAATTTGTTTCTTTTATTTTCTCAATGTAAGGTTTTATTGAAGGGATAATCCCATTTAATTTAGCTTTTACAATTACTCCAATTGTTCCTGTAATTTTAAGACCTAATTATTGAGCAATTTTTCTAGCTTTATAATCATCTAAAATTAAAGTGCTGTCTGGCAACTCCAAGGCCAATGAAATGGCACTAGATTCTCCCTTATCTATCTGAAGTTCTAATACTTTTTGAGTGGATAGGTCTTTTACATTTTCAACAACTATCCAATCAGGCAATTCCTCTCCAAATTCATTTTCAATGTCTGAGGTTGTTATAATTTGATCATATACTTTTTTTAACAATTCAAGTTCACCAATATTTGACAAAACATTTAAACAACTTGTGTCTGAGATAATGGTCTTACGCATTCTTTACATCACTTATTAAATCTGATGTCGGAAAATTGAAAACAGAAACATTGTATTGATGTAATAACTCAGCAAAAGTTCGCTTAGATAATCCAACAAGATCAGCTGCTTGTCCAAGAGATAATTTACCTTGTTCGTACAATTTTGAAGCAACTAGCATGAGCAATTCCCGATTTGTCAAATCTAAATTGTCGGGTATATTTACTGTCAAAGTTTTCATAGTTTCAAAATTAATGTATTTTCAATTGAATACAAATTATTCTTCCAAATATGTTATTTGAAACAAAGCAAACACAGGAAATATCGGAAGCATAATCTTAAAGTTTTTGATGATATTATTTTGGAAATACTTATTTACTTTAAAATTATTTTTGTATATTTGTGGTATGACCAACCCATCGCTTAAAATAGAAATTGAGTCATTACCAATCTCACTTCGAAAAGAAGTTGCCGACTTTGTTGCGTTTCTTAAAATGAAAAATAAGAAAAAGAACAAAATAAAGTTCAGGGAATTTGGATATGCTAAAGGCAAAATTAAGCTTGCCAAAGATTTTGATGAATCATTAGATATTTTTAAAGACTATATTTAATGGCATATCTTCTTGATACGCATACTTTCCTATGGTTTGTTGCTGGCGACAAGCAACTTCCTGAAAGCATTAAAACCAAAATAAAAGACATTAATGAACATTGTTTCTTGAGTATAGCAAGTTTCTGGGAAATTACAATTAAACATCAAATTGGGAAATTGACATTAGATATTTCTTTAGAAGAATTGTTTGAATATACCGAACGTAACCAAATCGAGATAATACAAATTTCGAATGACCATTTACTAACTCTTTCAAAATTACCAAGTCATCACAGCGACCCATTTGATAGACTAATTGTTTCTCAAGCACTAACAGAAAACTTGACCCTAATTACTAAAGATAATATAATTAAGAAATATAAGATTAGACAAGAATGGGCATAAAATGCTATTATGTATTTACGAATAAATACAAGTAAATATTTTAAACTAATCGCTCCACCATTTTAACACCAAAAGTATTATATTTTAATAACCTCTATCGCATTTAGAACTAAATACTAATTCGGTTCTACATATTATCCAAAAACTGATCTAAGCTGGCTTCGTCTGGTATTAATACCTTTCTGGCTTTGGCCCCTTCAAAATGACCCACTATGCCTGCTTGTTCTAATTGATCAATCAAACGACCTGCCCTGTTGTAGCCCAATTTCAATTTTCTTTGAATTAATGAGGTACTGCCTTGTTGGGTTTGAACTATTAATCTGGCTGCTTCTTCAAACAAAGCATCACGGTCATTAGGATCGAAATCATCTCTTGCACCACCGTCTTCATCGCCCCTAAACTCAGGCAATATCATGGCACTACTATATCCTCTTTGATTTCCTATAAATTCTGTAATACGTTCCACCTCAGGGGTGTCAACAAATGGACATTGCAATCGCAATAAATCGTTGCCTGTACTAAACAACATATCTCCCTTTCCTATCAGTTGGTCGGCACCATTGCTGTCTAAAATCGTACGAGAATCTATTTTGGAGGTGACTCTAAAAGCTAATCGCGCAGGGAAATTCGCTTTGATAGTACCTGTAATAATATTTACTGATGGCCTTTGTGTTGCCAAAATAACGTGAATACCTACTGCCCTAGCCAACTGAGCTAACCTAGCAATTGGCGTTTCTACTTCCCTACCTGCGGTCATCATTAAATCGGCAACCTCGTCTATCACTACCACTATGTATGGCAAAAAACGATGCCCTTCTGTTGGTAATAATTTTCTTTCTTTGAACTTCGTATTGTACTCAATGATATTACGCTTACCCGCCGATTTCAACAAATCGTAACGCTCATCCATTTCCATACACAATGAATTCAATGTATTGGTCACCAATTTGGTATCAGTAATAATAGCATCTCCATCTCCAGGCAATTTGGCTAAGAAATGTCTTTCAATTTTGTTATAAAGTGTTAACTCAACTTTTTTAGGATCGATTAATACAAATTTTAATTCGGAAGGATGTTTTTTGTACAACAGCGAACAAATAATGGTATTAAGACCCACAGACTTACCTTGACCTGTGGCTCCAGCACACAACAAATGCGGCATTTTGGCTAAATCTGCTATATAAATTTCATTAGATATTGTTTTTCCTAATATTACAGGCAACTCATAAGCACACTCTTGAAACTTTTTACTTGCCACCATGGATTTCATAGGGACCATTTCGGGCTTTTTGTTCGGCACTTCTATCCCTATGGTTCCTTTTCCGGGAATAGGGGCAATAATACGAATTCCCAAAGCTGCCAAACTGAGCGCTATATCGTCTTCCAGATTTTTAATTCTCGAAATTTTAACCCCCGGTGCAGGAATTATTTCGTATAAAGTTACCGTAGGACCTATGTTTGCCTTAATCTCAGAAATACCAATGTTGTAGTTTTTGAGTGTTTCAATGATTAGGTTTTTACTGTGCTCAAGTTCTGTTCTGTCTATCTCTGTTTTGGCCACTTCATAGTCCTGCAATAAATCTATGGTTGGCATTTGATAACCCGCCAAATCTAAACGTGGGTCGTACTGAGAATCATCACCAAAAGAAGCTGTAATAGGAGCGACAGAATTTGATGTATCCAATACAGGTTCGCTTACAGGTTGAACAATTACTAATTCTTCCTCTTGCGGTGCTTCTATTTTAAGTTCAAAATTCGGTTGAGTTTTCGAAATTGGTTTAGGGGTATTGTTTACATCAAAACTAACAACTTGAGGATTCATCATTTCCTCGAGTTCTATTTCTTCTTTTATTTCAGGTGTTTGATTAATCGTTATTAGTTCTATACCTTCATCCTCTTCTTCTATTTCACTAGCCGTTACATCAAATGGGGAATCTTGATTTAAAAATTCATTTTTGATAGACTCTGCTTCCAATTCATGTTCAGAAAACGGCACACCCGGTGTGTTTGATTCCTTGTCATCTATTAAACTACTTCTTTTAATTGATTTAAAATCTAAATTGTAAACAATAGTTGCAAACATAAAAGCATACAACAACAAGAACAGAACAACGCCTAACTTACCGAACAATGAGCTCAACCATGACACGCCGTAATAACCAAATCCACCACCCATAAACAAGCTGTGTTTATAGAACAAGAAACCCATTAACATTGACACCCAAATAACGATGAAAAAGGAATATCTTAATGTTTTTAACAATGGATACAATTGCCAATTGAACAACATTTTGGTACCCAATGTAAAAAAAGTTAATAGCCACACAAAAGAGGCAACTCCAAACCATTTGTGAATAAACAAGTGGCTAAACCATGCCCCCAAATAACCCATCATGTTAACTGCACCTTTGGGATTATTGGTTTTGTACCACTGCCAACTATTAGAGAGCAATAAATCTTGATCGGTTTCGAATCCCCATAAATTGACAATATGAGAAATAAAAGACATGAACAAAAACAATGAAAAGAGCACAAAAAAGGCACCTATTACTCTGGCGGTTTTCTCGTCTTTCAACCACGAAAAATAGTTTCCTTTGACACGACTTTTTTTAGCAGACTCCTCTGGCTGAAAGTCATCAGCAGCATTTCTAAATGTGTTTTTGTTCTTAAATGCCATGGAAAGGGGTTAAAAGGCAAAATTAACCCAAGTAACTGAATTATGTCAGTTTGAATAACGAATGAAATCCACAGCAACTTAATACTGTTTACTTAAATGGATTTTTAGTGATTGACGATAAAATATTGCGTCTTCACTTGTTGCCCTTTACTCATCTTCAAGCTGTATAACCCTGATTGATAAGTAGATGTAACTACTTCATTTTGCAACGCATTAAATTCTCCTTTTTCAATCAGTTTGCCTGTAAAATCAAAAATTTCATATTCAGAATGAATCCAATCATTATTAATACTCACATTTAACAATTGATGAACAGGGTTTGGAAACAGCTTGAAAGATTGGTCATTTTTTAAATCCTCAATTGACACAAAGGCTTCAATATTAAATTGCCAAGCATTTTTAGCCATTGCAAGCACATTGTATCCCAACAAATCCACAAAAGTTCCATTAGGAATTTCTATATCCACTGTTGAACTTAACTTGAATTGAACACCCGGATTTATTTCAACTTGAGTTCCATTGATACTTACAGCGCTCGAATCTACATTCAATATGGATACAATTTCATCGTTTTCTTTAATAACAATGGTTCCAATTCCTTTGACTATCGGTTTATTATAATTAATTACCGGTTTGCTTGCAATCGAATTGTTTATACTTAACTGTGCTGGATTTAAACTAACCACTTTTGCCAATTCCTCATCCAACAAATTGGTTTGCCAAATTCCTCTTCCGTAGGTAGCTGCCACTAATTTATTTTGGGTCATATTTACCTCAATATCTGTAACGACAACATTAGGCAAATTACCATTCAAAACTTCCCAACTGTTACTTGAAGAATCCCTATAAAACACCCCTAAGTCAGTCCCAATGTACATGGCTTCGTTTTTGGCAGCGGACAATTGGATACAATTGACACTGATATTGGGTAAATTACTAGAAATATTCTCTCTTTGAGAACCAATTGGCATGGAACTATTAAATTTAATCACCTTATTACCAGCACTGTATGAAGAAAGTGTGTAATAAATAATATTATGATTACTTGGATGCGCTTTTATCATGGTGATGGGTTGTGGGGACGAAGATACTATTTTGGTCCAAGTGGTTCCGCCGTTGTCTGTTTTCCAAATATTGTAGTAATCACCTACATAAATATAGCGACTGTCTCCTTTGGCAACAGCTATATTTCTGAGTAAAGAATTATTGGTAACACTTGAAAAAATATCATCCCAAGTATCACCGTAATCATTTGATATATATACTGTTTTATAGGCTGCATATAATTTTGAAGGCTCATTAGGGTCGATTAAAAATGGCGTAACCCAAGCACCTGATCCTGCTTCGGGAATATTATCTGATATGGTGGAATAATTTCCTGAAAGGAATCCATCATCGCTTCTGTACAATCTTCCGTATGCATAAGAAGAGTATATGATGTCAGAATTATTATAATCAATGGCACATTCCATACCATCACCACCTGTTGCTTCATACCATTCTTCGTCTCTAAATACCCTTGCACCATTGTCTTGGGTTCCACCTATTATCAAAGAAGAATCTGATTCGGTATAACCAATTCTGTAAAACTGAGTAATGGCCATATTCCCTGTTATATCGGTCCAAGAGGAACCCGCATTAGAAGACATGTAAATGCCTCCATCATTACATTCAAATAACAAGGAATTATCTAAAGGGTGATACATTAAAAAATGTTTATCTGCATGAACAACATTAACTTGATCTGGATTAAATGGCTCATAACCTGTCCAAAAATTATTGAGTGTCCAATTGCTGCCACCATTGGTTGATTTCCATGTATTTACACCACCCAAAAAGGCTATATTTTCATTGTTAGGCGCAATAGCATAAGCCAAGTCATACCATCCTTGTCCGGTGGTTCCACTTCCGTCATATTTATTTGACAGCAAGTTACTTGTATTAAACTTCACTGCTATTGTATTTCCACTGTCAAGGGTTTCATACAGCCCTTCTAAACCTCCACCCGTTTTGTGAGCCACCAAAAAATGCACTTTGTTAGGGTTTGCTGCTGTTGTAGCAATTTTTATTCTAGACCCATTAGAAATAGTTCTTAACGATGTATAATTCGCACCACCATTCAATGACCTATAAATTCGGACATTCCCATTCAAATCGAATGAAGTTGCAAAAATAACATTTGGATTGTTTGGTTTAAATTCAATATCCATGTAGTAACCCGTAATTGCTCTTGTCCACGTTTTTCCTGCATTAAGAGTTCTGTAGATTCCATCTGAAGTTGCACAATGTAAAATCCATGGTTTTTTTGGATTCATTATAAGCGTTCTTATCAAGAAAGATTGGTTTATTTGCCAATTCAGTCCTGTTGTTTTCCAAGTTTTACCTCCATCAGCAGACATTAACACACCAACACTTTTACTATCTCCTCTTGCACCACCGGTCATGCCCGACAAACTACCTCGGTCACCATCGCCGGTTGCTATATACATGGTGTCAGGCACAGTAGGATGAATAGCGATACTACTAACACCAAGAACAGGATTTTTATCCGATGTGGTAGTCCACGTAAAACCCATGTCATCCGTTTTCCAAATTCCACCGCCGGGTGTACCAACCCAAAATGTAAATTTATCGCTTGGGTGAAATGCCACACAATTAATTCTACCCAAACCATGGTATCCACTTGGAGTGGTAAACGGACCGATACTTCTCCAGCTTTTGCTACTGTTTCTTTTGGTACTATTTTGGTCGAATTTATTCCATTCCAACCTGTCATGATTAGGATTAGGGAATTGACCCGACTGACCTACCCTAGTTTCCCAAAACCATTCCCATCTTTTAAAAACGGTATATCCTGCCCCTTTTTCCATAGGGCGTTGATTCCAGTAGGTGTAAAATTTATTCTGAATTTCGAAAAAACTAGCGCTTGAATCGGCAGACTGAAGCCAAGATTGGGCTTGTGTACTTGTAAAAACAAAGAAAGTAAAAATAAAAAGAGATTTATAAAACATGAATTATGGTAAATTAATGGATGGGATAATTTTAAATTGTTTAACACAAACGAAGTGACGTTTGTTTTTATGAGTCAGGCGGATTAATAAATCCTGACATGGTTGAGGGGGATTTACAGTTGTAATTGGGAATTCCGGATCAGGGTCAGGTCTAAAGGGAATTGTAATGATTAAATGGTAAGTTCTGTTTTTTTTGAGCACAAAAGCATTGTCACTTTTAGGTTCTTTAAAAACAACAATCGCCGTTTGGTTGTGCGCCCAAGCAGAATCGATTGATTTAATTTTTTTACGAGATAGTTTTATAAAAAGGTCATACTGAATGGAACCACTTCCTCCAAAAACACCGGCATGTTCAATTAATTTCGTTGCTGAATCCACTTTAAAAAAGCAATTCTTATTATCATTATTTTGAGAATAAAGAGGTGACAATCCACAAAAGAATAGCAAGAGAAGGAGTGATTTATTTCTCATTTTTCAAAAATAAAGAAAAAATATCAAATATCGGTTTCAGTCAACAAAAAACCAATCCTAATCTTCATCAACCTGACTACCTGGCAATTGCTCACTAAGATGAACTTCTTTTTTTAGGTAATACTTTACAAAATTACACCAATCACATTCTTCTTTTCCACAACCATTTTCAAATTCATGGTTTTTAATTTTAAAATAGGTGTCTTTGATTTGGTGTTCTACAATGGCAAGTTCTTTGGGCAATACTTGGAATTTTTCTTTAAAGAATTTGGTTGAATTTCCCACCACGTTTGGTTCTATAAAATCCATTTCACCACCAATCATTTGTTTATTGTATCGGTCATCGTGTTTTATCAATATGGCATAAAACATCATTTGTCTCCAATAATCACCGCCAAATTGCTCTTCAAACTTACTTTCTTCGGTAGCACCCTCTTTAGGTGGGTTGCATTTCTTTTTGCCATTATCGTATTTACCAGTCTTAAAATCAACAACAAACGCTTTAGCACCATCTGTAATTACACAGTCCAACTTACCTTTCAGTGGAATGCCATTAAAATTAACAGAGTTTAAGTTTTTCTCAACATCAAAAGTGGTAAGTGTGGCTAAATCATTTTGATAATTTTGATAATAGGCTGTTAAAACATCTTGCCCATGAATCATCATTCTTTCAAAAGATTTATCTGTAAAACTGTCTCTATTTTGGTGCATTGACTTTACAAAGCTTGACAAGAATAAAGAAACATCTGGCAATGCAGATTGTGATGCTTTCTCTTTTAATAAATTCTCAAATGCAGCGTGAACGGCAGTTCCGAAAGCTAGATTTTCATTTTTGGCACTCGGCACTCTCAATACATTGTTGAAATAAAAAGTGATTGGACACTTTAAATAAGAGTTGAGATGCGTCACTGAAAGCATGTAATTTTTAAGAATTTCATCAATGAAAGCATGATCGATAAGGTCAAAATCAGGTGTTTCCTCAAAGCGGTAAAAGGCACTTTCGAAATCAAACAAATCTGTTTCATCCACTTGTGCATTTTTTTCTTGCAATCCAGCACTTTCAATTAATTCAGACACGAATTGCAATTTACTAACCTCTTTGTCATTAATGGTTTTACTGTAATATGAAATGGTAAGTTGTTTTTTTGCCCTTGTCATTCCCACAAAAAACAAACGTCTTAACTCCTCAATATCCCTTTGGTCAGCAACAGAATCAACGCGTGAACTTACATATTTAGCAACATTAAAATCGCGTTTATTTCCCCCTTTTTTGGACCAATCAGATTCAGTACTTTTAATCATAAAAACATAAGCAAATTCGAGTCCTTTACTTTTGTGCAATGTCATCAAATTGACACTGTCAGGGGAGGAAGTCATTTGTATGGCATCCAATGAAATACCAAAACGGTTGTATTCTGCTACCAATTGCACCAAATCATTAATTGAAATTTGAGGATTTTTGGCGGCTTGGGCTTTTACAAAATCAAAAAACGTTCTTAACACTTGCAGTTGCCATCTTTTATCAGGCGCATGCATTACATAGCTCAAAACACCACCTTTGGCAATAATTTTCTCAACCAATTGAGGGAGTGTTAAATTATTAGATTGTTTAATCCAATATTCCAAATCGGACACCAATCTATTAAGTTCTGCTTTCGATTCACTTGAACTCACATTGTCAAACAAGGACGCATTAACTTGGGTTTTCTCACCTAGAAACTCTCGCCATTTTTTTCTTGACTTGGAAATTTCAACCGAAATTTTAGCAATATCTAAGGGATGAATGTTATAAAAATCATAATTTAAAATTTGGAATAACATGGATTCCCCCGAGAATGGCTTTTTATTTTCCGCTTCTATATACTTTAGGATAGTTAGTAATTTTTTAATCAAAAGCTCCTCCAACACATTCACTTTCTTAAATGAACTGTATGGCATTTTATGAATATTGAAGTAAGCAATTAGGTCATCTACATGTTTGTGATTTCTGTACAAAACTGCAATATCCTTGTATGCTACCCCTTGCTGATGCAGCGCTTTTATTTGGTTTCCAATACCGACCACTTCTTGGAGATTATTTTGATACACTTCCAAACTTGGCGGCAATTTAGGGAAAGCGCCATTCACTGCTCCTTTGGCCAAAAGCACTTTATCTACACTTGTAATGCGTTCTGTATTATAGGAAATCAAAGCTTTTGAAGCATCCAATATAGACTGTGATGAACGGTAATTATCGGTTAAAACAGTGGTATGAATATGACTTTTATAGGCTTCCTCAAAATCTATTATATTATTAATATTTGCTCCTTGAAAACGGTAAATTGATTGATCTTCATCACCTACCACAAACAAATTGGGATTATCATCATACCTTGCCAACAAATTAATTAACTCTAATTGAGAACCATTGGTGTCTTGAAATTCATCAACTAAATAGTATAAGAACTGCTCTTGATAATTGAGCAAAAAAGAGGGATCATCTTTAAATGCATTGATAACCCAAAGAATCATATCGTCAAAATCATACCAACCTTTTTCCTTCATTTTTTGGGTAAAAGTAGAGTACAATTCGGCAGCGGCTTTCAGTCGTTCATGCTTTTGAAGTTCTTGATTATAACTATCTTCTTTTAAGTCGCCTGCTTTTTTGTCTTTGTAAGCTCTTTTATAGTAAAAATCACCACTTTCAAGCATGTCTTCCAAGTGTTTGTCTGTTCTTGTTTTGATAAATTCAACTGAAAAATCTTCTTTCTTCATAATTGAAAATAGAATTTTTAAATCGATAGCCTCTTGATAGACATCCCCTTTTAGTTTTTTTATTGGATGTTGTGCAGGTAATTCGTCTATAATTTCACTTATTACTTGCAATATTTCCAAATCAGAGGCGGCTTGCACAGACTTGTATCCAAAATAATCGGTATTTTCTAATATGATTTGATTACAAAGAGAGTGAAATGTATGAATATTAACTTGATAGGCGATGGGACCAATAAAACTTTCCAAACGACTGCGCATTGCCACAACACCGGCATCAGTGAAAGTTACACATAATATTTGGTAGGGCGCCGTATCGGTTTGTTTTAATATATTGGCAATTCTAGCTGCTAATATTTGAGTTTTTCCTGTTCCGGGCCCTGCTATAACCATAGTAGGACCATCTATATGGTTGACCGCTTCTTGTTGATTTGAATTTAGGGATTGATAAATTTGTTCAAATTTTTCATCATAGGTAAGTTGAGTGTTTACAGACATTTTTAAGTATGAATTCTTAAAAGCGAATATATTAAATTTTTATTTTCTTTTCTATTAAAAAATGCATTAATAAAAACGGAACACAAAATAAAAAATAAGAAATATCTGCACCACTTTGAAAATAAGCACCTTGCAATCCTGAATGCATTAAATGGTAAACAAAATAAATAAATATACTTATAAACAATGAGTATCCCGACAGTAGTAAAAGACTTAATTGATTATAAAAAAACAAACTCAGTACTATTGAAATGAATATAAATAAGTAATTGTAAATGGAAGGCAACAAAAACCCTGATTGTACTTTGAATGGGTTCATTACGAAAAACGATTCTTGGAAACCGATATAAAATGGCAAGAAAGTGAGAGCAAAGGCAAAGAGAGCTAATGCAGTCCAGCTGAATAGCCTAGAAAACGAAACTTTTTTACTAAGCAAGGTCATAATTCCCAAGGAGAGAAAAGGCATAACAAAGACCATTCGGGTTGATAAAATTACACCTGTTAAGAGGGCGCTGAGATAAAAGGAATAATTTTGTCGGGCAATACTTTTTTCACTGTATAGGAGCACAATTAATACCAAAAATGAATTTAACAAAATGGTACTTCGCGACAGGAGTTCCCAGTAAAACCCCATAAAAGTGAACATAAAAAGAATGAAAACGAGTTGTGAAGTGGGGTTTTTGATTAGCTTATTAATAAAAAGGACTCCTATAAAAACGGCAACAAGGGGCATCCAACCAATTTCATTTATCAAATAAAACGGCAAAGCGATTACAAAATAAATGGGCATTGGTCCGGGCGGATTATTCATGTGTGACTTAGCAAAATAGGGGTAATCGCCATTAAAAAAAGCCTCCCAAAAAGAATATATAACGCTCCATCTGTCAACATTTAAAGAAGAAATGTGTATTTTACGAAAAACAAAGAGAGAACCTAAAACGGCTAGGATTAACAACAAGTATTTGATTATTTTTTGTTGCTTTAAGGTGCATTTGCCGTAAAAAGAAAAATACAAAACACCAACTTGTAGGGAAAGTAAAAATACAGTGACTAATGGATACAATGTGGTATAACGTTCAAAATATTTAACACAAAATAAGGCATTTATAAACAATAAAGCACTTGTTATCAAAACCTTATTGACTGTTTCTTTGTTGTAATGGAGCATAAAGAATTAAAAAATTATCGAAATATACATTCTTTTTATCCGAATGTATGCAAAATATTCTCTTAATATTAATAAATTTGACAAAAAATAAATAACATTGGAACAAAATACACACTTTATAAATTATTTAATACCAATCCGTAAGTTTTTTAAACTTTTAAAACCAAGCGCCAAGGATGTTTATTTGATGTATGGTTACGCAATTTTTTCGGGAATCATCGCATTATCATTACCCTTAGGAATTCAATCAATCATAGGATTTATTATGGGAGCGCAAATGTCGTTTTCGCTATACTTGTTGATTTCATTGGTATTATTGGGTCTTTTATTCTCTGGGTTTCTGCAAATTATGCAGATGTGGATATCAGAAAGCATTCAAGAAAGAATATTTGCAACTACTGCTTTTGAGTTTGCGCACAAAATACCACGATTTAAAAATGAATCTCTGAATAATGTTTATTTACCTGAATTGGTGAATCGTTTTTTTGACGCTACGAACATACAAAAGGGATTAAATAAAATATTGATTGATTTCACATCCGCTATTTTTCAGGTTCTTTTTGGATTGTTATTGCTTTCATTTTACCATCCTTTCTTTGTTTTCTTTGGTTTATTTTTAATATTCTTATTGTTTATTTTACTCCGTTTTACTTTACCAAGAGGTATAGCCTCTAGTTTAAAGGAATCTAAAATGAAGTATAAGGTTGTGTTTTGGTTAGAAGAAGTAGCAAGGAATCAAAAGATTTTCAAACTGAACAATCACAAAGATTTCTCGTTACGCAAAACTGACAAATTGGTTTCACATTGGTTGAAAGAGAGAAAAGGACACTTTAAAATACTAATACAACAATATTGGTTTTTGGTAGGGTTCAAATTATTAGTAACCTCAGGTTTATTAATAATTGGAACTAATTTAATCTTTGCTGAACAAATCAATATTGGACAATTCGTTGCTTCAGAAATCATTATTATTTTGGTAATTAGTTCTGTAGAAAAATTAATTACAAGCTTAGAAGCCATTTATGATGTGGCAACGAGTGCAGAAAAACTAGACCAAGTATTGACCATTCCTATAGATGAACAGGGGGTCTATAAATTAGAATCACAGGACAATAAAATCGAAATTGAAATTAGCAATCTATCGGTTAATTCAATGATTTACGACGCTAAAATTTTAAAAAACGTCAACTTAACTATCAAACCGGGAGAAAAAGTTTGTTTAGTTGGAAAAGGAGGGTCAGGAAAATCAACTTTATCTAATTTACTGTCGGGTATCAATCAAAATTATGAGGGAAACATTTTATTCAATAAAATATCTCTTAAAAACATCAATTTAGAAGATTTATACACCTATATATCAGGCGATTTTGGCAATCAAAGTATATTCAATGGCAGTTTGTATGAAAACTTAACCTTGGGACGAAAGGACATAGACATGAGTCAAATTATCAAAGCGCTGGAAGACACTAATTTAACTGAATTTATTGGCAATCTTCCAAACGGATTGAACACGGTATTGTATCCTAACGACGAGTTACTCTCTAATTCCATTGTTAAAAAAATAGAAATTGCACGAAACTTAATATTGAAGCCATCAATATTGCTAGTAGAAGATTTTATAGGCACAATGGGCCGTGAGGATGAAGCAAGAATATGCAGTCTTCTAACCTCAAAAGAAGCAAAATGGACATTGATTATAGTAAGCAACAGCAGTGTACTTGCCTCAATGTGCGATAGAATTGTTTATCTCGAAAAAGGAGAAATAAAAATAAACGACCATTTTGAAAACATTAAAAACAGAGTTGAAATAACAGAAACACTAAATTAAGATAAATGGAAGATATATTATCAAATAGCCTTTGCGAACGATTAATAACGGTTCCAAAAACTGCCAGAAAATTAAAAAAATACATTATTGGCACTTTTGTTTTTATTGTCGTTTTAATGTTTTTCCCTTGGACACAGAATATTAGCTCAGAAGGAAAAGTCACCACGTTAACCCCCTATGACAGACCACAAGGCATTCAAAGCATCATTGATGGTCGTATTGAAAAATGGTATGTCAAAGAAGGTGACTTGGTAGAAGAAGGTGATACCATCATCTTTATTTCTGAGATAAAAGACCAATATTTTGACCCCAAATTACTAAACAGAACGAAAGAGCAAATTGTAGCAAAAGAAGGTGCTATCGGTTCCTATGAAAGTAAGGTAAAATTCCTAGAATCACAAGTTGGTGCAGAAAAACAAAACCTATTCAATAAACTTGCGCAAGCCAAAGTTAAAGTAAAACAAAGTCGAGACAAAGTAAGGCAAGACAGTGCTGAACTCAAAGCCGCTGTTGTGAATTATAAAATTTCAAAAGAGCAATTAGAACGTGGGGAGAAACTTTTTAAGGAGGGTAATATTAGTTTAATAGTATTAGAGCAAAGAAGAAACAAAGAACAAGAGGCTGCTTCAAAAGAAATTGTAGCTTCACAAAAACTTTCTATTAGTTTGAGTGAAAATATTAATGCCATAACTGAGTTAAACACCATTGAATCTGAATTTTTGAGTAAGATATATAAAATAGAATCTGAAATAGAAAGCACAAATTCAGACATGTTTAAAGCCGACGAGGAACTTTCTAAGCTAAACAATCAATACAGCAATTACGCCATTAGAAACGGGAATTACTTTTTATTATCGCCAAGAAAAGGTCAGATAGTAAAAATCAGAAAATCGGGTATTGGAGAAACCATCAAACAAGGAGAAGAAGTGGCTTCTATCACCTCAAGTCAACCAAACCTAGCGGTAGAATTATATGTAAAACCAATGGACTTGCCTTTAATAAAGAAAGGCAATCAGTTTAGGATACTGTTTGATGGTTGGCCAACAATAGTATTTTCGGGATGGCCCGGCGCAAGTTATGGTACATTTGGCGGTGTAGTTTCAGTTATTGACAGCGATATAAGTGAAAATGGGAAATACCGTGTATTAGTGTCCCCCGACCCTAATGAACATCCTTGGCCAAAACAAATACAATTAGGCGGAGGTGCCAGAGGAATAGGATTGTTAAAAAATGTTAGAGTTGCGTACGAAATTTGGCGTAACTTGAATGGATTCCCTCCTGATTTTTATTATTCTACCAAAACCCAGAAAAAGAATGAGAAGTAAGATTTTAGCACTCGTTATTTTACTTTTTTGTCAATACAGCGCTTCTGCTGATTCCACTTTTGTGTTTTCTCTTAAAGAATTTGTAGGGGTTGTTGTGAAGTTTCACCCTGTAGCAAAACAAGCAGAGATTTTAAAACAACAAGCTCGTGCTAACTTACTAAGTGCTAGAGGACAATTTGACCCTACAATTAGGGGTTCGTTTGACCAAAAAACATTTGATAACAAAAACTACTGGCAACAATTATTAACCGAGGTTAGTATTCCTACTTGGTATGGCCTACAACCTAAAATAGGGTTTGAGTTTAATGAGGGATTAAGAGAGAGTGACAATTCATTCAAGTACATAGGAAGTGACCGCGTAAACCTTCCAAATGGCTTATTATATACAGGAGTTAAGGCTAGTATAGGTTCGGGATTATTGATTGATGAAAGAAGAACATTTTTGAAACAAGCAAAATCAATGCTTGAACAAAGTGAGTTTGACCGACAAAATACTGTCAACGACTTATTATTTTCTGCCCATGATGCTTACAACGAATGGTCGCTTTCATACACCAAAGTAACTCTTTTAAAAGAAGCTGTAAACATAGGCAGAGAGAGAATTGTAGGCTTAAAAAAATCTGTTGAGTTTGGTGACCTTGCAAGCATAGATACAGTGGAAGCTCTATCACAACTACAAAGTTTTGAAATGTTATTGGCAGAAGAGATTATCCAATTAAACTCTATCAAATTTCAACTCAATACTTTTTTGTGGAACGAAAACAATCAGCCTATATTTTTGGAACAAAATATAATTCCAACAGTTGTGGATGAATTAGAGTTTATTTTAAATGATTCTTTACTAAAAAACGAAGCTACCCTTCTGGCACAAAACCATCCAAAAGTAAAGAGTATTGAACAAAAGATAGAACAGTTGGAATTGGAAGAAAAATTGAAGTTTAATAAGTTATTACCCAAAATAGATGTAAACTACAATGTGCTATTAAATGACGCCACTCGTAATCCTAGCATTGCCAACAACAACTTTTCACAGAACTACAAATGGGGTGTAGATGTTCAGTTCCCTATCTTTCTTCGTGCAGAAAGAGGTCAGTTACAATCTATTAAACTAAAAATCTCTGACAATAATTACACCTTTGAACAGGTTAAAAACAGTATTGTAAATAAAATATTAGACTATAAAGTACAAACTAACTTATATCAAAGTCAGGTTAATTTGGCAAGTTCAATGGTCGAAAACTTTAACCGTGTATTAAATGCAGAAAAGTCGAGATTTGAATTGGGTGAAAGCAGTATTTTCTTAATCAACTCCAGAGAACAAAAACTTTACGAAAGCCGTTTAAAAAGATTAGAGGCATTCTATAAGTTCAACAAATCCAATTACAGTTTGAATTGGTCTGCTGGTTTATTCGCCAACTAATTGATTGTTCAACAATCGCTCAACTTCTATTTTACCAAACAACTTACTTGAATACACTTCTTCTAACTGTTCAATGTGTGACAATTTATGCGCATCGGAACTCACATAGTGATAGAGTTTGTTTTCGATAAGATACTTTGCCAACTTCGTTGATTGAGGCGAATAATGTGAGATAAGGGACAATAAGTTGATTTGAAATTTAACGCCGGTTTGAAATATTTTATTTACCAATTCATAATCACTTTGCAAATAAACATAACGTTCGGGATGAGCTAATATGGGAGTAAATCCTTTGTTAATTAAATCAAAAATGACTTGTTCGAGTTGTATTGGTTGGTTGATAAATGGCGTTTCGATTAAAACGTTCTTATTCCCGAAGCTTAATATATTTTCAGGATTACTTTTTAAATCTTGAATAAAAACATCATCAATTAAGTGTTCAGCAGCATATTCAATTTTGATGTCTAAATGATTCTCTTGAACATATTGTTGAAGAGCCAAAAAGGGGGTAGAAATAGTTTCCTTGTTATTGGGATAATAATCACTGATGACATGCGGTGTAAAAATCAATTTTTTAAACCCTAAATTCATCATTTGGTGAATCATTTCTATTGAATAATCTAATGTCTTAGAGCCATCATCTATACCAAACAATATGTGATTGTGCATATCACATAAAACAGGCGTATTAGGTGATGCTTTTTTCTTAAATAAATTATTCAGCAAAAACATTAGTTTTTCTTAAACCATTTTTTCCAAAACACAGTTTTACTAGAAACTTTATCGTCTTGATAATACCCGTAGCCATAGCTATTTCCATAGCCATATTGACCATAAGTATTAGAGTTATTGACATCATTCATAACTACTGAGAAGTTGTCATATATTCTTTTTTGGTAAAGTTGATTAATGCCATCGACAACCGATTCTTTGGTATAACCTGCTCTAACTACATAAATGGACAAATCGCAACGTCTGAATACCACATTCGCATCAGACACCAAACCTATCGGAGGATTGTCTGCCATAATTACATCATAATCTTCGAACAAGCTATCTACTAAAATATCAAATTCCTTTTTAAGTAATAGTTCATTAGGATTAGGAGGAATAGGACCTGCAGTAATAAAATCCAAATTTTTAACTGTGGACTGTTTGATAGTTTCTTTATAATCTACAGAACCTGATAATACAGAGCTAATTCCAAGATTATTTGGCACATTAAAACCTATATGGATTTTGGGTTTTCTCATATCCAAGTCCAATACAATTACTTTTTTTCCAGACATCGCAAGAATGGCTGCGTAGTTGATAGCAAAAAATGTTTTACCCTCTCCACTCACGGTGGATGTTACCCCATAAATCTGATGTTGTTTTTTGGTTAACATAAACTCAGAATTTGTCCTTATAGAACGTAAGGATTCACTGATGGCAGATTTTGGATTTTTATCAACCACGATAGTAGAGGCTGGCATTTTATCATTATAAGAAGGCACTATTCCCAAAATTGGAGCCAATAATTTTTTCTCTAAGTTTTTACGAGAAAAGATAACATTATTAAAGAGATATTGATAAAGTATATATAAAACTGTGGGCAAAAAAGAAATGATAATAAAGCCTAGATAAATTTTTTGTTTATTAGGAGAAATCGGATTTTCATCGGCATAAGCATTAGACAAAATAGTAAATTCAGGCACTGTCCCTGCTTTTGAAATTTGATATTCTATTTGTTTCTCTATCAGACTTAAATAAAACTTTTCGTACAATGCATTAAACCTTTTCAATCTATTGAGTTCAGTTTCTTTATTTGGCAAGCTGGAGTATTGATTTTTAAACTCTCCTATTTTACTGTTGATTTCTGCTTTTTGTTCGTTTATAAACTTCTTGGTTTCTTGAACATAAGAGAGTAATCTTGATTTTAAAAGCGAAATTTCAAGTTCAATTCTTCTGTAAGCCATGGAAACCTCTTTGTTAGAAAATTTCAGCAATTCTCTTTGTTTGTAAAGACCATTTAACTCATCCAAACTTTGAGCTATTTGGTTGTTTTCTAACCCTATAATTAAAGGAATAACATTGTCTTTACTTTCATCTCTTTGGATAAATGCTTGTATTTTGTCAATGCTTGAGCTTGTTTTATCAACTTCCTCTTTTATCTTTTGCAATTCATTTACACCTGTACTTATTTCGGCATATTCAGAAAGTGGGGAAGTGGTTCCATGTAATTTCATGAAATTTTCTATCCCTTTTTCGTACTCTTCCAACTTGTTAGATGTTTCACTAATTTGATTATCAATATAAGCTAAAGTTTGTTCTTGCGATTTTTGTTCTTTCTGAGTAGATTGTTTTAAGTAAGCTTGGTTATAAGCATCCACTATATCTATCGCTTTCTTTCTGTTATTGTCTTTAAAAGAAATAACAATAGTTCGGGCATCACTGTTTGCTATTTCAACACCTACATTGCTTAATAAAAAATTGCTTAATGAACCTTTGCTGTTGATTTTAAAGCAGTAGGTCATTTGATCAAGCATCATACCCTTGTTCTCAACTGTTTTAATCGCAAACTTAAATCCCTGAAATTGAATTGTTTCTCCAATTCTATAGGTTTTGGATTCTGCTATAGCTTTTTCTTCATTAGCCAATTTAAACTCATAGGGACTAGTAAATGTAATGTAAAAGAGCTGGTCGTAAAGAACAGTATTGGGATCGGAAAATACAACAATTTCAAAAGGGGAAGACTTATAAATCTCAGTCGTAATTAATTCCCCTATAGCAAAGTAGGAAACATTTAAGTCGAGCAATGACAGCACATCATTGGCTACTAAAGGCGATCTAATGAGTTCAACCTCACCAAGTAAATCTTCATTTTGTTTCGAATTAAAATTAGTCAACCCTAATTCTGAAGGTTCCTTAGGTAGTTCTAATTTAATAAGAGATTGTGCTTGATAAACAGGTTTAGTATATTTAAGATAATAATAAGCAACCCCTAAAAACAAAATAACACTGATAGGAATCCAATACCAAACCCTTTTGAGTAGCAAAAATAATTTTTCAATATTAAAACCAGAGTCGCTACTACCTTGATTAAGAACTGGCTGATTAAGATCAAATGATTTCATCCTTTATCTGTTGGTATTATTAAAGATTATATAAAAAGTAAATAACAATTGAGTGATATTTAAAAACACAATATTGTCACTTATACTTTCTGTAACAGGCTTTCTTACAGGCTCTATGTATATTATATCATATGGCATTATGTTTACAATGGTTTCTTTCATTGATTTAACTGTTGCTAAATTCACTACAGTTATCTCAGGCTTATTTAAATCCCCTCTTACTATTCTAATATTATAAGCTTTAGCAGTATTACTTAACCCTCCTCCTAAAGCAATTACTTCGAACAAATTCATGTTTGGTCTAAAGGGAATTAATTGACCTGCAATGCCATTTATTACTACCACTTTTCTATTGATGACTTTCGATATAATATAAACATCATTGTAATAGGTTTCGTATTTTTGAGCCAACATACTGTCAATTTGTGAAATTTTTAACCCTACGACATTGATTCTACCAATGAGTGGGAAATGACAGGTTCCATTTTCTAAAACTTCGTAACTAATCCCCCCTGTAGATTCTGTAGAAGAAGAGGTAGAAGTAGAACTCGTTTCTACTTTTACTAACTTTCCTGATGGTTCAATGATGTTTTCTCCTGAATTGGTAAATACAGAAAACTGAATTTTATCCCCAATTGAAATAGGATATTCAACTATCACTTTCTGATAAGTTTGCTTCCAATTCAAAGTTTCTTTTTCTGTTTTTAATATGATATTGGACTTATACATTTTGCATGAGTTCAAAAACAACAATCCAACTACCAAAAACAAAATTTGACCTACTTTTTTCATTTTTTTATAAGGTTTATTAAATAACTACCATAACCACTTTTTACTAATGGTGAAGCAATTTTTTCGAGCTGACTGTCATCGATGTATTTCATTCTCCAAGCCACTTCTTCGATACTACCAATTTTCAATCCTTGGCGTTCTTCAATGACTTGAACAAACTGACCTGCTTGCATTAAACTATTGAAAGTTCCTGTATCCAACCAAGCGGTTCCTCTTTTGAGCAAACCAACTTTTAACTGACCTCTGTTTAAATATTCTTTGTTAACATCGGTGATTTCATATTCCCCACGTGGTGATGGCTTTAAATTTTTAGCTATTTCCACCACTTGATTATCGTAAAAATACAAGCCCGGAACAGCGAAATTAGACTTAGGGACCAATGGCTTTTCCTCAATACTTACTGCATTAAGATGTTCATCAAACTCCACAACTCCATAGCGTTCAGGGTCACTCACATGGTATGCAAAAATTACACCTCCCTCAGGGTCATTGTTTTCTTGTAACACGTTTTGTAAAGATGCGCCAAAAAAGATATTATCTCCCAAAATTAAAGCGACTTTATCGTTACCAATAAATGATTCACCAATTACAAATGCTTGCGCTAACCCATTAGGCACAGCTTGTTCTGCGTATTCAAAACGACAACCCAACTGACTTCCGTCTCCCAATAGTTTTTGAAAATTAGGCAAATCGTGAGGCGTCGAAATGATTAATATTTCTCTAATTCCTGCCATCATTAAAGTGGACAGTGGATAATAAATCATTGGCTTATCATAAACAGGCATCATTTGTTTACTCATTGCCAATGTAAGTGGATGCAATCTTGTTCCACTTCCTCCTGCTAATATTATTCCTTTCATATCTTATCTATTTGAATACATTTGTTGGTAATAGTTTTTATAAGCACCACTCGTAACATGGGTCAACCATTCTTGGTTTGACAAATACCATTCTACTGTTTTTTCTAACCCTTGTTCAAAGGTTACAGAGGGTTGCCAACCAAGTTCATTCATTAATTTTCCAGCGTCTATGGCATATCTAAAATCATGTCCTGCACGGTCGGTTACATAATGAATTAGGTTTTCAGATGTTCCTGCTTCTCTTCCTAATTTAGAATCCATTAATTGACATAATAGTTTTACTAAATCAATATTTTTCCATTCATTGTTGCCCCCAATATTGTAAGTATCTCCAATTTTACCTTGATGAAAAATCACATCAATAGCTCTGGCATGGTCAACTACAAACAACCAATCTCTTACATTTTCACCTTTACCATAAACTGGCAATGGTTTCATGTTCAAGATATTGTGTATCATTAAAGGGATTAATTTTTCAGGGAAATGGTGTGAACCGTAATTGTTACTACAGTTGGAAATCTTTACCGGGAGTCCATAAGTATGGTGATAAGCTCTTACAAAATGGTCGCTCGAAGCTTTGGATGCAGAATAGGGAGAATTGGGATCATAAGGAGTCGTTTCCAAAAACTTTCCATCATCGCCTAGTTCACCATATACTTCATCGGTACTTACATGGTAAAAAAGTTTATTTTCATACTGTCCATTCCAAATCATTTTGCTCATGTTCAATAAATTGACAGTGCCAACCACATTGGTCATTACAAATTCCATTGGATTGCTTATAGAACGATCCACATGAGACTCCGCAGCCAAATGAATAACACCATCAAATTGATACTGATTGAACAAAGTTTCCAAAAAAGCAGCATCAGTAATATCTCCTTTAACAAACAAGTAGTTTGGGCTATTTTCTACATCTTTTAAATTTTCTAAATTACCTGCATAGGTCAATTTATCTAAATTAACAATTAGATAATCGGGATATTCGTTTACAAATCGACGTACGACGTGAGAACCAATAAAGCCTGCACCTCCTGTAATTAATAATGTCTTTTTATTCATTTTATTGTACTTTTAAAATATTAATCTCGTAAACTAAGGTTGAAAATGGAGGAATAATACCCTCAACACCTCTTGCACCATAAGCTAAATCATAAGGCATAATGAAAGTTGCTTTCTCGCCCTCTCTCATTTTGACTAAAATCTCATATAATCCTATTGGATTTAAATTCCCTTTAACAACTCTAATCGTTTGTTTTTGACCACTTGTGTAAGAATTGAAAAATTCAGTACCATCCATCAATTTCCCAATAAAATGGAAAGTAACTATTTTACCCTCTACAATTCTTTGTGCTGTATCGACTGCTTTTTGATGAAACTGATATCTCAAACCTGTAGATGTGTCAATCTTAACTTCCAAACTATTTTTGTTGCAATACTTTGTAATGTCTTTAATTTCTTTATTCCAACGTTCTATTTTCTCTGAATTAATTAAACTATCTACTTGGTATTGGTTTAATTTTCTGTCCATTTTAATTAAGAATGTAAGCATACTTCCCTCTTTAATATAGGATGGCAAAGCGGTTTCTCTTCTGGTTTTAAAATAGAAAGAATCTGCACTAATTAAAATTTTAGCACTGTCACCTTCAGACAAAATTTGTAATGCTTCCATTATGTCTCCGCCTTTGTGTGTAAATTCAGAAATCAATATTCTTTCAGGTGTTTTTCCAAATGTTGAGTAAAAGACTGAATCGTCCTGATTGGCAATTGAAATATGACACTGCACATAATCCCCTACTGAAGGCAATTGACTGTTAGGGCCTCTTGATAGAATTTTGTAATTCAAGCCACTTTCTGTTTTTGAATATCGGTCACAACCTACCAAAAAGATTGAAAATAAAATTGAAAAATAAATTATTCTAGGCATTGAGTTCATCTTTATATTTTACTAATTCTTGTTTAAATTTAACAACAGTTTGTTCCAATGTATCAGTGCTACTTCCTCCTGCTGCGTAAAAGTGACCGCCTCCATTAAAATATGTTTTGGCAAACAAATTGACCCCAAAATTACCTTTACTTCTGAAGCTCATTTTAACCATTTTTGTTCTGTCTATAATTAAAACCGCAAACTTAATCCCTTTGATACTTAAACCATAATTAACCAAACCTTCTGTATCGCCGGTTGTAAGCTGAAAACGTTCTAACTCTTCTTTATTTATTACAATTAAAACCGTGTTAAACTCTCTCAAAACCTCCATTTTTTCACTAATTGCATAGCCTATAAAACGGACCCTTTGTTCAGAAAAATTATCATAAAAACGGTCATTTATTTCCACATGATTCGCCCCTTTGTCAATTAAATCAGCAATAGTACGGTGAGTAGAACCCGAGCAATTGCTGTACTTAAATGAACCTGTATCAGCCATAATACCCGTGTATAAACAAGTAGCTATTGATGCATCCACCAAATGGGTTTGATTTAAATCTTGTATCAACCTGTAAACCAATTCACATGTACTACTTGCTGTATCATCCCAATAGGTAAAATTTTCAAAATTGGAAGGATATTGATGATGGTCGATTAAAACGGTTTTAGCTCGTGAAGCTTTTACATCTATTCCCAAATCATTAATTCTACTTAAATCATTAAAATCTAAACAAAATACCAAATCGGCTTCAGAAACCAGTTGTTTGCATTTTTCTGTCTGTTCTTCGTAGTTTATTACCAATTCAGATTGAGGCATCCAATGTAAATTGTGGGCAAAATCTGTTGGAGAAATTAAAGTTGGATGAAAACCTAAATATTTCAAAAAATGATACAACCCTAGCGAAGACCCCATTGCATCTGCATCCGGTTTATGATGCGTAGTAATGATGATTTTAGGATTTGTAAAACTCCCTAAATAACTTAAAATGGACTGTGCTGTGCCTGCTGACATGATTTGACTTGCAAAGATGCTTAAATTTAGCAACTTTAACAGATTTTTTTCTCTTCAAATGTCCTTTATAATCGACTAAATGAAGGATAAAAAACTCAAATGCCTTTTATATTAACCTATTTTATTAAAATAAATTCAAACTTAGGATAACCCTTTACACGTTGTTCGTTGTAGAAATCGATAAATCTTAGTTTGTATAATTTATCGTCAGTATCCTTAATGATGTATGTTAAATTGGGCTTAACTGTAAATATAAAACTTGTATTAAAATCAAAAGATTTCCATTCAAAACCTACGCCATTGCGATTGCTTGTAAACTGGTATTTACTGATAGAAGCACTGTTTATGTCATTGAAATTACTAACAGAATCTATTGCAACTGTTACATTGTTAGGATTACTCAAAACACCGGTAACTAAATACGGAAATGGATTGGGTCCATAATTGTAAAAGATATGCTTGTATTTTGTAAATTCTAAATCCCAAGTACGCTTGTCTGGCTCGGCATTATTCAAAACATAGCCTCCTGACTTGAATGAGAAATAAGTAAAATTTTGATTTTTTTGTTTCGGTATGTATGTTAATTCAGTCCATTCTGTAACCAATTTATTATTGGATACCATTGGCGAAAATTTGCAAACATATTGCGTGTCATTCACATCCAATATTTGCATTCTTACAAACCTATCCCAACCCACTTGATCAATCAACTCAATAATATAAATTCCTGGCTTAGAAGACCCTGGCGCTAAAAACGTTCGCCAATCTCCAATCGCAGACTTGTCTACTTTTCCTTCGGGCTCATCTATCAAAACTGGCAAAGATTTTAAATAACTGGTATCTAAAGTCAAGGGTTCGTCTAAATTGAACAAATTGGTTTTTCTAACTCTAATGTCTTTACCATTATTAATAAAAACGCCAAATTGATTTTTTTCTGTTTCAAACCTTAAGTCCCAATCGAACAAATCCTTTGTTTGGTAAGTATTAGTGCCCAAATCAAAAAAGATTTGATTTTCGTAATTTTCGCCTAAATAAAATGAAGTAATATTGGATTCCCCAATTGGCAATTCATAGGGCTTTTCCTTTTTGAAACATGAACTTAGAAAAACAATACTTATAATTAGCAGAATTCTCATTAGATTTTTAGTAATAATTGAACAAACAGTGAACGACCTACAGAAATTGGCATTGAATTAGACCCGCCACTGTGCACAGAAGTATTTCCTGTTGCCAACACATTGGTGATATTGAGTAGGTTTTTTATGCCTAATGTCAAACTTAGTTTTTTGTCCCAAAAAGTCCTGTTAGCGGTAACGTCTAAAATATTAAAAGCGGCTATTTTAGTTGCTACAATATCTCTGGTTTCATTGAAAGCAAAACCGTTCATTACACCATTGTATTTATAAAACAGCGACAATGAAACAGGGTCTTGGTCCTTTATTTTGAGAGAATAGCTAAGTTGCGCTCTTAATTCAGGGGAATATAAAAACTTATTATTATTTAATACATCAAAAGCATTGTTGTAAACACCAATGTAAGAAGCTCCTAAGGTGTATCTTAAGTCTTTGATTTTTGAAGAGACATTTAATGATGCTCCTTTTGAGTAAAAATTATCAATATTTTGGTATGTATAGGCTAGGTCAATTGGGCTCACTGCTACAATTGCAATTTGATTATAAATACTGTTATGAAAAAAAGCCAAATCTATATAACTGACTTTTTTTGATTTATGTTTCAATTTATACTTGAATGTTAAATTTTGATTGTCAGACATTTCCGACTTTAAATTTTCATTGCCAGTAATATTGTGATTAAAGTCGACAAAATCCAAAAACAACTCCTTAAGTGATGGTGCTCTAAAGCCTCTACCGTAAGAATATTTCATTGTCAAATTTTTAAAACGACTGTATTGAAATTGAATTGATGGCACTAATGGTGCGGGATAAATACTGTTGTATGTTGCCCTAATTCCTGGCTTTAGTGTAAAGTATTTATTAGGTTTGTATTCGAAGCTAGAGAAAACCGCAAAATCATTCATCTTTCCTTTTTCACTCACTATTCTGGTACCGAAGGCACTGTTGACATTTATGTCATACCCAAACTGATAATTAAAAACCTTACTTGTAATTTTACTATAAGTACCACGACTCATAAAATTTAAAAAAGAAGTTGAGCTATTGGCCTCTTGTGTTGGAATTACATCAGAAAATAAATTAACTAAATTTTTTCTGTAAGTAATTTTGTCTCGTTGATAAAAACCGAAAGAGGACAGCACATTCCAATTGGTTCTAACATCTTGTTTGTATGAAATATCCAAAGAGGTTATACTTCTGTTGGTTAGGTAGTATTCGTCAAAAGCATAAGCTTCAAGATGATTAATTACGGGCGCTCCTCTGTTCTCTATTTTTTCACTAAAAATATCTGTTTTAAATCGAACCCTAATTTTCTTGCTCACGTCGGAATGAATTCCAAAACTACCAAATACTTGTTGCTTGGGTTTCCATAACATCACTCTGGTATTATCGGGACTGTAACCTGCAAAAAAGTTACGGTTTAAGTTAGCCGAAATATTTACATTGTTTAACTTAAATATGGCACCACCTCCAAAATTGTAATGCCCTATTGATTCATAATAAGATTGTGCATTAACAAGAGAATTCTTGTTTAATGCTATTCTTTTGGAGATTAAATTGATAACTCCACCTAAGGCATCTGTTCCATAAATGACTGAAAGTGGCCCTTCAATGATTTCTATTTTTTCAATGTTCGATAAGTTGATCTGACTCAGGTCAATGTTTCCATTTTCTCTTCCAATCAAAGGAACCCCATCTAACAAAATTTTAATATTTTGACCACTTATTCCTTGTAAACTCAATGAAGAACCAAGAATATTATCATTTCCAACTCTGATATTCATCTCTTTGGAAAGGAGGTCGCTTAGGTTAACTGCCCCTTGTTTTTCAATTGTTTTTTGGGAAATTAATCTGATATTCTGAACCGATTCAGAAGATTTTGTTGGTTGAATTTCAGCTGTAACGACATATCCATCAAACATAGTAGAGTCTTCAACCTGAGCTCTAAGGTGAGCTAGGCAAAAAAACAAAACAATTAGTGATATGTATTTTAAAAAATTCAAATATTAATTACAAAAGCTATTATTGTTTTATCAGTTTCAATTTAGTTAATCCTTTATCTGTTTGAATGGTCATTAGATATATACCACTTGCATAATTTAAAATATCAAATGAATTTGACAGTGAATTTTCTAAAATAACCTGACCTTGCAAATTCTGAATTGTGATTTTCTCAACTTTTGAATCTGTTAAAATTTCACCTAAACCATTAATTGGATTTGGAACTACTTTAATTTGTGGAGTTGATGACAATTCATTGTTTGACAAAGTAGCCTCATACAAATTGAATGTTGATTTACCCGTTGCTCCTCCAATATACCCTTTGAATGTTAATTTATGAGTAGTATTTCCACTTGTGATAAAATAAACAAAGGTATCTGCTATTGAAAAAACACCACCACCCATGTGCAATTTCCAATCACCACCTATCAAGGATATTTTTGGATTCACTTGTGCTGTTTTGGTTGACAACCATACTTGATCGCATTTCTTACCTATGTTTTTTGCAACCTGAACGCCTAAATTACTTAACACACCAACCAAAGGAAACAATCCACTGCCTTGGGTACTTACTGCAAATGTGGTGTATTTAGTCCAAACCAAATCCCAAGAGTTATTCGCTGGTTCTCTGTCCAAAACTTCATTGGTTACTGCATTGTAATAAACAAACATTCTGTTTGGATATGCGTTTTTTCTAATTTGAACAAAATTAGAATCTGTATTGTCTAAGTTTGAAACCACTACACTCCACATAGAATCAAAAGTGACTTGCCTAATAAATACTTTTTTGTAGATATTATCTGCTTTGTTGAACATAATATACACGTTAGTTCCATCAACATGTTTGGATGACATGTTGTAAGCACCCCAAATAAAATTAAATGGGTCTGCAGATGAGTAACCCTTTGTGAATGCAGTAGAAAACCAAGTACTATCAGAATCAATTAGTTCTGGCAAAGCATACATGCCTGTAGTATCTATGCTTCTCCAATTTGCTGGATTTTGTGTGGCGGGTAACCTTACTAACTTCATATTATTGCCTGCAGAATTTAAACGAACTGCTACACCTGTAGATGGATTTCCTGGGAACTGACTACGCATTACCGAAAATGCCAAATGCCAATTTTTGTTTGAAACTGTCTTGACAACCCCGTTTTTTAAACTGTAATAAACATCATTGATTGAGCCTGCACCCATAAGAGTACTATCAGTTACAGGACATTGAGATTGTGCTGCAAAAGAAGCAACAAAGAGAGAGAAGAATATGCTTGCTATTTTTTTCATTTTTAAAGAGATTTTAAGTGGTTACAAAATTACGTTTTATTACTTGTTTATTTCAAAACAAGTTCAAAAATGACAGTATTATGACATTGCGCAACTTATTTAAAATCAAGCATATAGCCAACACCTCTGATTGAGATAATGTATTGCGGATTTTTAGGGTCTAATTCAAAATATTTTCTAAATGAAAGTATGAAATTATCAATCGTTCTGGTAGATGGATAAACCGAATAACCCCAAACTGTTTGTAATATTTTCTCTCTGCTTACTATTTCGCCCTTGTGTTCTATTAATAGCTTAAGTAACATTACTTCTTTTTTGGTTAAAGTGTATGTGCCATTTACTCCTTTGGCTTCGTGATTGTCAAAATTGATATAGTTTGGACCAAATGAAAACTCTTTGAGACCATGGTTTTGCGCCATAGTAGTGCCTTGCATTTGACGTCTATTAAGCAAATTATTAACCCTTAACTGCAATTCTTCCAAGTTGAATGGTTTGGTTAAATAATCATCGGCACCTTTTTTCAAACCCGCTATTCTGTCTTCCGGTCTACTTTTGGCTGATAAAAACAAAATAGGCACATTGCCATCTTTCAAACGAATACTTTCGCATACATTTAAACCATTAATTCCAGGTATCATCACATCTAAAATAACCAAATCAAACTGCTGGTCATTGAATTTTTTAATAGCTGTTTCTCCGTCTTTAACGCCAACTACCTTGTTGCCATCAAGTTCTAGATTCAACTTTAATAAGTCGTGCAAACTTGATTCATCTTCCACTAACATTATTCTTTTGGTCATATTTTTAATTTTTTAAAGGTTATTATAAACTGTGTCCCTTTGGGCACATTAGGTTTTATTTCAATTTTCGCTTTGTGGTATTTAAGAATCTCTTTTACAATGTATAACCCCAAACCTGTCCCTTTTGTTTCACGCGTTTCTTCGTCTCCTACTCGGTAAAATTTCTTAAATATCTGTTTCGATTCTTTCACATCAATCCCTATACCATTGTCAGAAATAATTAACTTTTCTGTATTGCGTTCTGTTTCTGTTTTTACATCAACCACTACATTTTCACCACCATACTTAATTGCATTGTTGAATATGTTACTAAGAACCAATTTAATAGCCAATTCATCTCCATAAATTCGTTGACTGTCGGTTTCAATATTCAATTGTCCTGTAAAATGAGGTTCTACAAAAATAACATCAGCCGTTTCGTGTATTAAATCGGACAGATTGAGCGATTGCATTTTAAACTGATAGGTTTGACTGTCGATATTGGTGGCTAACAAAACATTGTCTATCAAATCATTCAACCGCTCGGCATTACTCAATGTTTGTGATACAATTTGTTTAGACATTTCAGGGTCTAAATTCCTCTTTAACAAGGTTTCACTACTTAATTTTATAGCAGCCAATGGGGTTTTTAGCTCATGTGTAATGGACAAAAGGAAGTTGTTTTGCAGTTTATTCAACTTAAGTAAAGATTCTAATTTGGTGAAAATCCAAACGGAACCTGCTATAACTAAAAGGCCAAAAAACAAGACCTCAGAATAATAAGCTCTTTTTTTAGAGTTGTATCTTTTCTCTTTTTGTTTAAACTCCCTTGGATGAACAACTACATCATAAAGTCCCGAAAATGATGCGTTTGTGTCTTTGACAATTAAATAAGTTTCTGTTGACAATTCTTCATTCAACTTTTGAATAGTAGAATCAACCATCGATTTATTTTTTAAATAAAATTGATATGGACTAAGTTTAGAGTCATTATTCATTGATTCTAAGTCGAGGGACAATCGCTTTCTGATGAGTAAAGCATTTAGGTTTAAATTTTCTTTTTCTAAAGTGTATTCAGAACGGACCAAAGAAATAAAGGAATACAACCACCAGCCAAAGACACAAGCCATGTAAACAATTATTAAACTAAAAAACAATCTGTATTTCAAATCTGTAATATCTTTGTAGAATTCAAATTTAAAACAAAAAAAGGAAATAACACTTTGAAAAAATACACGCTACAACAGCTGTCCCTGCGAAATGGGCAAGACAAACCCGAAATTTGGGTGGCATATAAAGGAAATATTTATGATGTTACGGAGAGCCGACTATGGCGCAATGGCAAGCATTACGAGCACTGGGCTGGTCAGGATTTAACAAAAGAACTAGCACATGCGCCACATTCCGAATCAGTATTTAACAAGTTTACAAAAATTGGCGAACTTGAATAAAATGACATTTTTTTTACAAAAAAAGGCGATACAAACGTATCGCCTTTTTTAATTATGTGAAATAAAAATTAATTTAACACTTCTTCAACTGGCGTGTAAGGTAAATTGAAAGCATCAGAAACGGCTTTGTAAACCACTTTTCCATCAACCACATTTAAACCTAATTTCAATTCATTATTGCTTGAACAAGCTGTTTTCCAACCTTGATTTGCCAATTGAATAGCATACGGTAAAGTTGCATTTGTTAAAGCTAAAGTTGAAGTGTAAGGAACTGCTCCTGGCATATTGGCAACGCAATAGTGAATAACATCATCTATTACATAAATTGGGTCAGCGTGAGTAGTAGGTTTAGTTGTTTCGAAGCATCCACCTTGGTCTACAGCAACGTCCACCAATACAGAACCTTTTTTCATTGAACTTAAATTATCTTTGGTAATTAAGTGTGGCGCTTTTGCACCTGGAATCAAAACGCCACCAATCACTAAATCGGCAGTTTTGATAGCCGCTTTAATGTTGTATGAGTTACTGAACATCGTTTGAACGTTAGCAGGCATAATATCGTCTAACTGACGTAAACGTGGAATAGAAATATCCATGATAGTAACCTGAGCGCCCATACCTGCAGCCATTTTAGCAGCTTGTGTTCCCACAATTCCACCGCCTAATACCAATACTTCTGCTGGTTTAACACCCGGAACACCACCTAATAAAATACCTCTTCCACCCATTGGTTTTTCTAAATATTTAGCCCCTTGTTGAATAGACATTCTACCAGCTACTTCGCTCATAGGCACTAACAAAGGCAATGAACGGTCGTTTTTCTCAACAGTTTCATAAGCTAAACAAGTAGCACCACTTGCAATCATTGCATGTGTTAATGGCTCATAGCTAGCAAAGTGAAAGTAAGTAAATAACAATTGACCTTTTTTAATCAGTTTGTATTCGCTTTCGATTGGTTCTTTTACTTTAACAATCATTTCAGCAATGGCATATACTTCTTCGATTGTTGACAAAATAGTCGCTCCAGCTTCAGTATATTCTTCATCACTAAAACCACTTCCATTTCCAGCAGTATGTTGCACATAAACTGTATGGCCATGTCTAACGAAATCACTCACACCTGCTGGCGTTACAGCAACTCTATTTTCGTTATTTTTAATTTCTTTTGGAACACCGATAATCATATTATTATTTATTTTTTGTTAAGGTGGTGCAAAAGTAATTTTTTATCCCCTCAAAAAAAAATTCTTTTTCCGTGAAAAAAGTAAGGCAAATTTTAGAAGTAAAAAGTTTTTTACAGTGGTTGGATTGATGATTAGTCTTATGTTATTGCGACCGACCACAAAAATTGGCTGTTACTCATCCCTTAAGCCAAGGCTGCATACCAAGCAAAGGAGAAATTCTTTTTACGTGAAACGATGTTTGCCCACCAACACATAATAGACAAGCCGTATTAAAAAACTTTTTCGATATCTAAAACCTCGGAAATGAGGATTTAAACTATTATTGATATTATTTTGCCCATAGCTAAATAAAAAAATAATAAATAATATATTTGCGTATTAACTCTTAAAACAAAAAGTTACTAAAAAAAGTAAATTCATTTTTCAAGCAACAGCTCCAATTAAATTAACCATACTATGAAAAACAAAAATTATATATTTACAAGCGTGATACTTTTGATATCTTGTATGAGTAAGCCAAATGATCACCCTTGTAATTTAACATACTTTGACAGGAGATTTAATATAGATTATCAATGCTTATATTTCAACAAAAACTCCTATTGGATTTATGAAGATACCATTTCAAAAGCAATAGATTCAGTATATGTTATAAATAGTGATTATAGTGATTATCTAGAAAAAAGTTATGATTGCTCATACGAATACCATTTAAGAACTTCAAACATGTATTTGTATTCTTCATTCTATAAAGATACTATTTCTTTAACAAAATATAAACTATATGAAAATCCATCAACAGACGAAATTGTAGTTAATGACATTGAAAACAATAATTTTAAATTACTAAGAATATATGCATTTGAATATTATGACCGCAAATCTTATATTGTTGATTCTTTTAAAATTAAAGGAAAGACATATAAAGACATACGAAGGAGATCGTCAGTATCTAAATATAATTTTGACTATTATTTTTCAATGAATGTTGGTTACATAAGAAAAAAAATCGTTGATACTTCAACTAACAAAAATATACGTGTTTGGGATCTTGTAAGACACAATATTGAAAAATAAAACCGACTCCCTCATTATTGATTTTAGCTATACTAATTCTGAATGATAGCCTTGTGAGGTTGCCTCCTAATTATCAGAACGACCACAAAAATTGGTTGGTACTCATCGCTTAATCCAAGGCTGCATACCTACCAAAGGAAAATGAATAAAGAGGACTAAAAATTTAAAAAATAATTTATCTTAACCATTACAATGTAATAAAAACCAATTGATTTAAGCTTTTTGCTAAAAAAATAACATGTGACATCGATACTCTCTTGTTTTTTTTCTACATTTGCCCATGATGATAATAGGTACTATTAAAGAATCGAAACAAGGCGAAAATAGAGTTGCCATGAGTCCTGATGTGGTTAAAAACCTAGTGAAAGCAGGTTTTAAATGTGTCATAGAGACTGGTTCAGGCACTTTGTCTAATTTTTCCGACGACAACTACCAACAAGCGGGAGCAGAAATTTTAAATTCAAATGCTGACGTTTGTCAAAAATCGGATGTATTACTAAAAGTTAATGCTCCCAATCAGGATGAAATCAATTTATTAAAGGAAGGTTCTACTTTAATTTCTTTTGTTTACCACCTCACCAATCCTGAGCTCATAGAAAAGTTAAACGCCAAGAAAATTACGGTTTTTAGTATGGATGCTATTCCGAGAATTTCGAGGGCACAAAGTATGGATGCATTAAGTTCACAAGCCAATTTGGCTGGTTACAAGGCGGTTATGCTTGGCGCTCACCATTCGGCTAGAATTTTCCCAATGTTAATGACAGCTGCCGGAACGATTACTCCTTCAAAAGTATTGATTTTTGGCGCAGGTGTAGCTGGTTTGCAAGCTATTGGAACAGCCAAAAGATTGGGTGCTGTGGTTGAGGTAACCGACATAAGACCTGAAACAAAAGAACAAGTGGAATCATTAGGGGGGAAATTCATTAGTTTTGATACTGGAGATGTAAAAATAGAAGGTGGCTATGTGAAAGAAACCAGTGATGACACCTTAAAAAAGCAAAGAGAAATACTTGGCAAACACATAGCTGCTGCTGATGTTGTGATTACAACGGCCTTAATTCCTGGCAAAAAAGCACCAATTTTAGTAACCGAAGACATGGTAAAAACCATGAAACTAGGCAGTGTTATTGTGGACATGGCAGTAGAACAAGGAGGCAATTGCGAAATAAGTGAAGCTGGCAAAGTCGTTGTGAAACATGGTGTTAAAATAGTGGGCGAAACTAATTTACCGTCACTATTATCTCAAAACGCCAGTGAAAGTTATGCCAAAAACATTTACACTTTCCTTATACACCTAGCAAATAACGAAGGATTTAAATGGGAAATGGAAGAAGAAATCACCAAAGGAACATTGATTTGTAAAGACGGAGAAATTTTGAAGAAATAAATTATTGGATTGTTAAATTGTTAAATTGTTATTTAAATGACAGAAAAAAATTATCTTAAAATAAGCCAAATAGAAGCTTACAATATTTCAAAAGACTTAAGTAACTTTACTTGGGATATTGTCATCAAATGGGACTTTTTTGCTAGAGATACTGTTGGAAAACAATTTGTTAGAGCCATTGATTCAATTTCCGCCAATATTGCAGAGGGTTTTGGACGATTTCATAAAAAAGACAAAATCAAATTCTTTCAATACAGCAAAGGCTCTGTACTTGAATCATACGATTGGACCGAAAAATCTAAACACCGCAATTTAATTTCTGAAAGCGAATATAACGAACTATTACAAACACTTCAAAAATTACCCAAATCTATTAATTCACTTATCAAATACACAAACGATAATTTAACAATATAACCCCTTCGATACCCCCTCACGAAACTAGAATCAGCCTAGTAGGTGTCAACAATTTAACAATTTGAAAATAAAATAATTCAAAATTATAACAATTCAACAATTTAACAATTCAACAATATAACAATATAACAATTTCCCGATAGCTATCGGGACTATTAACCAATAACAATTTAACCAATAACCATTAACCAAATGCAAGATATATTAAAATTCATTTCAGAACATCAACTCATGATTTACATGGTCGTGTTGATGATTTTTGTCGGTATCGAACTGATAGAAAAAGTACCTAGTGTACTTCACACACCATTAATGAGTGGTGCCAATGCCATTCATGGAGTAGTCATTATAGGCGCCATTATTATTATGGGACAAGCAGACAACATTTACGCAACTATTCTTGGATTTATAGCAGTCGTTCTGGGCACATTGAACGTAGTAGGCGGATTTGTAGTGACAGATAGAATGTTAGACATGTTTAAAAAGAAAAAATAAATGAAACTAGATTTAGAGATTATTAATTATTTTAAAAATAAACCTGTAAAAAGGGTTTATCTTTTTGGCTCATCGGTTATTGATGAATCGAAAGCAAATGATATTGATATTCTAATAGAACTAGCGCCAAATCATCTAGTAACATTATTTGATATGGGAAAATGGGCCGTAGAACTTGAAGATACTTTTCATAAAAAAGTTGATTTAATTACAACCGATAATATCAATAATTTATTAAAACCTTTTATTGAAGTTCAAAAAAAATTAATATTTAACAATCCAGCCTATGCTTGAAAAAGATAAAATCAGAATTGAATATATCATCAATACTATTGACAAAATCATCGAAATTAATGAAAAAAAATCCTTTGAAGATTTTGAATCTGATTTTCTTTTAAAGCTAGCATCTGAAAGACTTTTAGAAACAATAGCCGAAGCTTGTAATGCAATGTCATCCGAATTTAAAGATATTAATAACAATATAGATTGGAGTTCAATCAGAGGAATGAGAAACATTATTGTACACGAATATTTTTCTGTAAACTACAAAGTACTACACAACACTATTTTAAATCAACTACCTATTTTAAAAACACAATTATTACAAAGTAAATAAATGAAACAACATATATTAGACATTATCTATATGATTGGAGCTATAAGCTTCATCTTTGGTATTAAAATGCTTGGAAATCCAGCTAAAGCAAAAAAAGGAAACTTAATTGCTGCTTTTGGTATGACCATTTCTATTTTTGGAACTATTTTCCTCTATGAAGGCATAAAAACAAGTAATTACATTTGGATTTTTGCTGCTTTAATCATTGGAACTGTTATTGGTACCATAATGGCAAAAAAAGTAAAAATGACGGGCATGCCTCAAATGGTTTCTTTCTTCAATGGAATGGGTGGCGCTTGTGCTGCGCTTATTTCTTTGGTAGAATTCAACCATTTACAACACAACCCTGAAACAGCTAGTTTAAGTACTTTAGCAATTATTTATCTGGGATTAATCATAGGTTCAATCTCTTTTTCGGGAAGTATTATTGCTTATGGCAAGTTGGACGAAAAAATCAAAGACAAAACCCTACCCTTACAACAAGTTATCAATATAGGTTTATTACTTTTTATATTAGTCCTTGGCGGTTTGGCAGCTTATGGCATTATCTCTAACCCTATGATGATTTATGTGGTTCTGACTTTGTCTTTGTTGTACGGTATATTATTCGTGATGCCAATTGGTGGTGCCGATATGCCTGTTGTTATTTCACTACTAAACTCTTTTACTGGAGTAGCAGCGGCTATGGGCGGATTTTTATATGGCAATATGGTAATGTTGGTTGGTGGGATATTAGTAGGAAGTGCAGGAACACTATTAACTGTTGTGATGTGTAAAGCCATGAACCGTTCATTAACCAATGTGTTGATTGGTAATTTCGGTGGCAACAAAACAGCAAGTGGTGAAGGCAAGGTGATTACAGGTTCTACCAAAGAAATTACTAAAACAGACTTGGCCGTTTTGATGAAATACAGCAAAAAAGTAGTCATTGTTCCTGGATATGGATTAGCCGTTGCACAAGCGCAACACGTTTGTCACGAGTTGGAACTTGAGTTAGAAAAAGAAGGTGTTGATGTAAAATACGCCATACATCCAGTTGCGGGTCGTATGCCTGGGCACATGAATGTATTGTTAGCCGAAAGTAATGTGAGTTATGACAAGTTGATTGAGATGGAGGATATTAACCCTGAATTCAAAAATACAGATGTTGTTCTTATTGTTGGGGCCAATGATGTGGTAAATCCTGCGGCTAAAACCGACCCAAGTTCCCCAATTTATGGAATGCCAATTCTTGATGTTGAAGATGCTGCACACACTGTGGTTTTCAAAAGAAGTATGAAAGCAGGTTATGCAGGTATCGAAAATGAATTATTCTACAGTCCAAAAAACAGTATGTTATTTGGTGATGCTAAAAAATCATTAACTGATTTGGTGACGGAATTAAAGAATTTGGCATAGTCAGAGATGGGGGAATTGAGCATTACTTGTGAACTGTTAAAACGCAGGTCGCAAAAGAAAATAATGGGCTTACTTCTTACTTACATTGCCTTCTTTATATTTGTCAGACTTCTGACCCCTCATTATTCCAAAAATGGTGAAGTTTTATACCGTGGTTTACTCAGTCAATTTGACTATGGAGACTACATTATTTATGCCCAATACACTTATTATTTCCTCCTCATCTCCGCTCCTTTTGTTTTCACTATTATAATCAAAAACACGTTGACTATCATTGGTGATATGACAATAACAGAACATAACATCATTATAAGTCGAAAACAATCTATCCTTTACAAATTAAATGTGTCGCATTTAAAGCATTTTGAAATACAATTTAATTACTTTAAGCGCAATGATTTTGAACCAAGAAGTATGATTAAAGGCAATAACAATGTCATTGGTTTTAAAAAAATGGGTATTCCTTTTAACTTTGAATTTCTACTTCAAACCAAGGAGGAAGACGAAATCTTTAGAAACATCCTTGATAAATGGACTGAAAACGGAATTAAGTATGAATACCGAACGGTTCTGTCTAAATTTTAACACCCTTTAAACACCCTTTAAACGCCATTTAATCTTTAATGAATTTACAAAAAAGCCACTATTGATTCGGACTTGGCGAAGGCGGCGGTATAGCTTACAGCCTATTGTGATTTAGTTTCTAAGTCTTTAATTGTTTTTTTCAACTTTGTCACATGCCAAGATTGAAAAATTGTCATACCTATGAGACTTAATAAAAAAATTTGATTCCCATAAGTTAAATGTAAAATTTTCATTAAAGCTCCCACAATTACTAATGCAGCACCAAGACCGTAAATTAAATTTTCTTTTTTCATGATTTTTATTGTATATTTATTTGTCATAAAAACATAGGCTTTCAACTAGTCGAAAGCCTATGTTTTTTTTATCGAGATATTGATTAGGATTAATTCATATAGTAATACTACTTTTTATTATTTGCCCGTCACTAATAATGAAATATACATTAATAATTGCGGCACTTTTTGGTATAATAAGCGTTGATATTAATAATTCAATGGCTCCAATCTTATGGTCAATTTCTTTTTGAATGCGTAATATTCAAGTACCATCAAGTGATTTTTCTTTGCAGGATGAATACTGACATTTCTTGAGTTAACATCAATAGGGGTTCTATTGGTTTTAGGATCGCCATTTCCTAAAGTTATACTTCCCACAACAGTATCATTTCTTTTACCATCATCATCTTTTCTATTTAAATCAATGTAATATGAAGTAAAGCCATTTCCATCTTCATTTATCGTTGAATATTGATAATCAAAAAATCCGGCTGCTTTTAAATAATGTGATATCCTAGTAATTGAAGCATATTGATAACCTGATTCTAAAAAGACTTCTGAATATTTCTTTTTAACAACTTCTTTTTGAATCAATTTAAAATCTTTGTTAAAAACCATGTAAACCATGTTGTATATTTTTATACTAAAATTACTCATTCCTGTAGACCCTCCTTGTCCTGCTGCTAAACTTAACACCTTCAAACCAACAGCAGCTTTCGACAAAACCATTTTATATTGCTCTGCAACTATGTAAGTATTTCCATCTTTACCAATTTGAACTTTATGAATATAAAAACGCATGTTTTCTTTGGTTTGCGCACCGTCTGTTGTTGCCGTTAAATTGATTAAATCTTTTTTCCAAGTTAATTGCTCATTTTTAAGCATCTCACCATCAAGATTCAACTTCATTAAATACAACCCTTCGCTTTTGTTGTTGGTCGCATTTTTTCCTTCAGCGTAATATTCACCATTTAAATAAACCAATTGATTGATTTCATCAACATAACAGCCATAAATATTAATATCCTGCATCTTGTCAACATCCAATTCAAACAAAGTTTTACCACTTTCTGCATCTAGAAAGAAAAAGCTATTCGTAACATCTCTAGAATTTAGATTTTTTCTAGTTGATTTTAAAACCCCAATAAATTTACTAGATGAATAGATAATATCAATCTCTTCTGTTTCTGGAGCCTTTGTATCTGAGGCGCTCGTCCACATTAATTCCAACTTGTTGTTGTATCCTTCTATCAAGTAACCCATTTTTTTATTACTTACCAACACTTGTCTTACAAAACCATAATCGCCCAATGAATGAATCGAAGAGCTGATTGGTTCATCGCTAATCATAGCAGCTGAAATTTGCATACTTTCAAATCCGCTTATTTCAATTTCTTTTTTCTCTCCTAGGAGCATTCCATCTTTTGAAAATGTAAACAAATCGATTCCTTTTCTACCTCCCATCATTAACATAAAGGCATTACCATTGTAATTCATTTCAATGAGTTGAGAACTCTTGTCTGCTTCAACTTCTATACTTCTTTTGTAATTGAAATCAACATCATAAAGTTTAATTTCAAATTCGGCATCCCTTTTTCCTGTTTTTTCACCTTTTGTGAAATAATAATAGCCCACTAAAACATTATTTTCTATAATATTACCAAAATTGCGAACATCTTTGGCTTTAATTTTTTCCATTTGTAAAACAATATTTCCTTCTGGATTTTTAGTATTGCTAGACTTTGAAATAAAAGGTGTTAACATCAGAAATAGAGTTAACATGAACGAAATTATATTGTTTTTTTTCATAAATGTATCAAACAAAGGTAATTGTAATTTTTAAATAATTGAAATAACATTTAAAGATTCAATGTTTCCATCTTAACTATCAGTTTTCTTTTTAATATATTATACTCTAAGAATAATAGATGATTATTTTTAGCTGGTAAAATTTTTATTTCATTTTGTTTTAATTGAAGATTTATGTTTCTGTAATCAACTTCTCCACCATTAAAATTTACACTTCTGACTATTTTAATCTTTCCCTTTTCTTCTTCTTTACTATCATCGAATATTACAGAAATTGCTTTACCATCATAAATTGTATATGAAAACAGATAATCAAAATATGGTTTCAAAAGAAAACCTGTTGCAAAGCTTTGCATATTGGCATAAGTGGTTGCATCTGTATTTAAATATCTTTTCTTAATTACATCATTTTTTATTGATGTGAAATCTTTATCAAAAACCATATATACTATATTAAAAATCATAGTGCTCATAGCCCCTCCACTCATCCCGGCCAAAAGGTTTGCATCTAACCCTGATTTAGGGAAAGATTTAAATTGTTCTGCCACTATATATATTTTGTCATCACTACCCCAATGAATACGATGAATAAACAATGAAATATTGTTAAAAATTTCTTTGCCTTCAGATATCGTAGTTATACTTTTAAAGTTACTTGACCAACTCAAACGTTTTTCATTTATAACATTACCATCAAAATCCAATTTCATTAAATAAAGCCCTTCACTATTGAAACTTCCCAAATTATAATATTCTCCAACCATGTATATAAATTTGTTTCCCTCATCAACACGGCAACTATTGATATTCAAACCTTTTATTTTCTCATTATCTATTTCAAATAGTTTTTTCCCCGATTTTGTATCAATAAAATAAAAAGTACTTTTTACTTCATAACTTAGAATACTTCTTGAGGATTGTTGTTTTATAATTCCTATAAATTCACTTGATGTATACTTGATATCAACTCCTTCATTATAATTAGCATTTTCTTCTGATTCATTAGACCACAGTAGTTCCAAATTGTTATTATATGCTTCCAAAAGATAACTTAACTTACTGCCTTTTCTTCGGGTTTCTCTCTTCATAAATCCATAGTTCCCCATTGCGTAATATGACATTTGAAAATTCTTATTTAGTTCACTTCTTTCACCCAAAAAGTTCCCCATTGTGTAATTAGGCATTTGAAAACCCTTGTTTAGTTCTTTTTTTTCACCCAAAAACTGGCCCTCTTTTGAATACGTATGTAAATAATTACCCTTTGCTCCTAATAGAGTTACCAAAAAGGCGTTACCATTATACATTACTTGGAATAAACCTACTTTCTTGATAGTCTCAATTTTAATACTTTTATTGTACTTCAAATCTAAATCATAGATTTTAAGCTCACTTTCATAATTTCCATTTTCTGTTTTGCCTACACTTGTAAAATAATAGTACCCATACAAAACATCTAAATTATAAATAGTGCCAAAATTAGTAACTTCATTGGTTGAAACATTACTAATCTCTAAAACATTGTTTTCCTGAGGTTCATTGTGATTGTTTGATATTAAGCTTAATGGCATTAACACTATCAAAACAAATAAATAGAATAATTTTTTACTATTGGTTTTCATATATATATTTTTTTATAACTTATTAGCGAGTGGTGTTTATTTTTTTTAAATAATTGAAGTTACTTTGTTTTATTGAATTAAAGGTTCCATTGCAATTGTCAATTTATTCTTAATTACAAATTGTTGTGAGTATAACAACAATAAATGATTTTGTTTTGCAGGTAAAATTTTTAATTTAGCTGAATATGATTGAAGATTTATTCTTCCTAAACTAACAATTCCATTATTAATTTCCAAACATCCAATTATTTCATTTTTTTCTACATTATCAATTTTTTTATACTTCTTAAATTCTCTGTAAACCGTAGTTAATTGATTTCCGCCATCATTGATATATGAAAACTGATAACCAAAATATACATTCAATGGAAAAGTTATACTCGATTCAAAATCTGACAGAACTTTTCCTATTGGTGAGGGGAAATAAGTATAAGAATAGTTCTTTTCTACAATATTATTTTTTAAGAGTTTAAAATCTTTATCAAAAACTAAATATGCCAAATTAAAAATCACGACCCTATACTTACCCTGAAAAAGGCTAGATAACTCATTTAAATCAATATGAAAATTTAAATAAAATGATTTAAACTGTTCAGCTACAATGTATATTTTACCTTCACTATCCCAATGAAATTTATGAATATATAAAGACACATCATCTATTACTTTTTTATTGTAGGTAAGGGTTGTTATACTCTTTAACTCTTCTGCAAAACTTACCCTCCTTTCATTAACAACTTTGCCATCAAAATCAAAATTCATTAAACAAAATCCCTCAACATCATTTGTTCCATTTTTAAAAGAATAACCCCCTAAATTTAAAATTTTATTTTCCTCATCCAAATGATAACTACTAATCAATGAATTCTTTATTTTTTTTGAACGCAATTCAAACAATTCATTACCTGTTTTTGAATAAATAAACACTAAACTACTTTCATAATCTGTTTCAAATAAACCATTAGGGGCATCTGTTCTGACAAATCCAACATATTTTCTTGATGAGTATACGATATGAATTTTATCATTAATATTTTCATCTGTCTCAATGGACCATAATAATTCCAAATTGTTGTTAAATGCTTTCAAAACACTACCTAATTTCATGCCATTCCTTATGGTTTCCTTTCTCATGAATCCATAATTCCCCAATGTGTAATAAGAACATAATTGTGTCTTACTTATCCCTTTCTTTTCACCTAATTTATTTCCATTATTTGAAAAGGTATATAATTCATTTGTCTTACTTCCAAGTAAAGTTACCATAAAAGCATCTCCATTGTAAATCAAACTGATGACTTTGGTCTTTTTAACAGTCTCAATATTAATACTTTTTAAGTACTTAAAATTTAAATCAAATATTTTAATTTCACTCGCAATATTACCACTCTTTACTTTGCCAATATTGACAAATTGATAATAACCATACAATACATCTGTTTTAAAAATACTTCCAAAATTATTTATTTCATTTGCATTCAGGTTTTCAACGACTAAAACAATATTTGAGTTAGGGCTAAAGAAACTATTTGATGTTAACTTAAATGGAATTAACAACATCAATACAATTAAAAAGAATAAATTTTTACTACGGGTTTTCACGCCTACGTTTAAAATTTATTGTATTAAAAAACAGGCTCAAATTGATACATCTCTTTGATAGTAGCAAAGCTTTTCTTTACTACTTTCATGTTCATTTTTTGATCAACATTTGGTTTGTTAGTACTCATGTTTCTTGGTTGTTTAACAATAGAATCTGCGTATTCAATTCCTTTTATCACTTCACCAAAAACAGTGTATTCTCCATTCAAATGTGCTGTTCCACTGGTACTCACAGCGATGTAAAATTGTGACCCACTCGAAGCCTTTTCTGGATTAACATTGTTTCCTAATCTTGCGGCTGCTATGCTTCCTTTTTTGTGCTTAATATCTGTGAATATTTCGGCAGGAATCGTATATCCCGGACCACCAGAACCATTTCCGTCAGGATCGCCCCCTTGAATCATAAAATTGGGAATAACTCTGTGAAATAACAAACCATCATAAAAACCTTGGTTAGCCAATTTAATAAAATTCTTTTTGTGCAGTGGTGTTTTGTCGTACAAATAAACAACCATCATCCCATAAGAAGTTGATAATTCAACTAACTCCACAGTATCTGCAGGATTAGTGTTAGCTATTGGTAAAGGTGTTGGCGTTTCATCTTCACAAGAAAACATAAACAAAGAGGCTACTATTAATAATCCTAGGTATTTCATAAACACAAAGATATTTATTGTATTTAATTTTCCAATAAAAAATAGATATTTGCTCAATGAAATTTAAAATCTTACTAGGCTTGTCTATGGCATTGGTTTCTATGGCATTTGTGATTAACAAATCTAACGAACCTAAAAAAGGATATTCCTCTTTAAACATGAACCATTCCGTTCATGCTTGCGATAATTTTTATGAATATGCTGTTGGTGGTTGGATGAAAAACAATCCTATTCCTAACACGGAAAGCCGTTGGGGTGCTTTTAACATTCTTCAAAAAGAGAATGAAATAAAACTTAAAAACATTTTAGATGGCATCATCAATCCTGCCGACCCCAAAGCAACTTACAAAAAAGGAAGTAATGAACAATTATTAGGCGACTTTTATAAATCGACACTCGACACACAAACCATTAATAAACTTGGACATACCCCCATTTTAATTGAATGGAAAAAAATAGATGCGTTGAGAAAAATTCAAGATTTGGGCACATTGATAGGTTCTCAAAGATGGCGCGGTCATGGCAGCTTATTTAGTTCATACGTTAGTATTGACGCCAAAAACAGTCAACGACATGTTGTGTACATGAGTCAAGGTGGATTGACTTTACCCGATGTTGACTACTACCTTAAAAACGACGACAAAAACAAAGCACTTCGAGCAGAATACACCAAACATATCAGCAAAATGTTCTCCTTGTGTGCACTAAGCAACACCGATGAAATAGCTTCTAAAATACTAGCCATTGAAACAGATTTAGCGCTTATCTCGATGAACCGAACCGAAAGACGCGACCCTGATAAAACTTATAATTTATACCAATATGAGAAATTCATCAAAGACTTCAACTACATCAATTGGGCTGCCTATTTTAAAACAGCTCTTCCTCTTGGATTTAAAGAAATGGTCGTTTCTCAACCAAAATTTTACGAGCAATTAGGGACTGTAATCAATAAATACTCTTTAAGCGATTGGAAAAACTACCTAAAATGGCATACCCTTAGCGGCAAAGCTTCTTTGCTTTCTAGTTCATTTCAAAAAGAAAACTTCCATTTTAATAGCACTATTTTGAAAGGAACTACCACCATGAAACCATTGTCTGAACGTTCTGTTAATATGGTGAATGCCTACTTGGGCGAAACCTTGGGACAGGAGTTTGTGAAATACCATTTCTCTGAAAGCTCTAAACAAAAAGTTAGCGAAATGGTTGAAAATCTGAGAGCGGTTTTTAAAGAAAGAATTCAACAATTAGATTGGATGAGCGATTCTACAAAAGCTAAAGCGATAGCCAAATTGGATGCCTTTACCTACAAAATTGGTTACACCGAAAAATGGAAAGACTACAGTAAAGCGGTGATAACCCCAAACACATTGTACAACAATGTCACTTCTATTTCGGGTATTTCATACGGCATGATGGTCAGAAAGCTGAATCAACCTATTGATAAAACTGAATGGGGAATGACCCCACAAACGGTTAATGCTTATTACAACTCAAGTCGCAATGAAATCGTTTTTCCTGCAGGCATATTACAACCCCCTTTCTATTCTCCAGATGCAGATGATGCACTAAACTATGGTGGCATTGGTGCTGTTATTGGTCATGAATTTTCACACGGGTTTGATGACAAAGGCAGTAAATACGACAAAGATGGTAATTTAAAAAATTGGTGGAGCGCTGAGGACCGCTTGAAGTTTGAACAAAAAACCAAAAAAATAGTAGAACAGTTCAACCGCTTTGAGGTATTAGACAGTGTTTTTATCAATGGAAGTCTTACTCAAGGTGAAAACATTGCCGATTTTGCAGGTCTAACTTTGGCATATTACGCTCTTAAAAAACAATACCAAAAAGAAACACCTAATGGCAAAGAATTGGATGGATTTACTTGGCAGCAAAGATTTTTCTTGGGTTGGAGTTTGGTTTGGGCTCAAAATATCAGTGAAAAAGAATTGCGCAATAGAATAATTACCGACCCTCATTCTCCTGGCATGTACAGAGTGTTAGGACCTTTGGCAAATATGCCTGAGTTTTGGGAAGCATTTGCTTGCAACGATGAAACCAAAATGAAAGCAAAACCCAAGTATCTTGTTAAGATTTGGTAAACTGGCATTTCATCCATTAAAAAGGTAATACGGACTAATTAAAACAACTAATTCAAATTTAATTTGTTAATTTGTAAATAAGCATGAATATAGGAATTGTATGTTATCCAACTTTTGGCGGTAGTGGTGTGGTAGCTACCGAATTAGGTAAAGCTTTGGCTGCCAAAGGCTATTTTGTACATTTTATTAGCTATAGTCAACCTGCCCGTCTTGATTTTTTTAATCCTAACGTATTTTTTCACGAAGTTTCTATTTACAAATATCCTTTGTTTGAATATGTTCCGTATGAAACCATTTTGGCCAGTAAAATTGTAGACATTGTTAAGCAAAATAAGCTCGACTTGTTGCATGTGCATTATGCCATTCCCCATGCCAGTGCAGCATTAATGGCTAAGAATATTTTAAGGGAACAAGGCATTAACATCCCTATTGTGACTACATTACACGGAACTGATATCACTTTAGTTGGGAAAGACCCTACTTATGAACCAGTTGTTTCTTATTCTATCAACCATTCGGATGCTGTAACAGCGGTTTCGGAAAGTCTGAAAAGAGACACCTATAAAAACTTTCATATTGATAAACCGATACACGTCATCCCTAACTTTATTGATTTTGAAAGGTTCACCAAACAGAAAAAAGAGCATTTCAAAAAAGCCATTGCACCCAACGGTGAAAAAATTCTGGTTCACACGTCTAACTTCAGGAAGGTAAAACGTATTGAAGATGTAATCAAAGTATTTTGCATTGTGAGCAAACAAATAGACAGCAAACTCCTTTTAATTGGCGATGGTCCCGAACGAACAAATATCGAAATTCTTGCCAAGGAACTGTGTGTGTATGAAAAAATAACTTTTTTGGGTAAACAGGAGCAAATTGAGGAAATCTTATCCGTGTGCGACTTGTTTTTACTAACCTCTGAAACAGAAAGTTTTGGATTGGCAGCCCTTGAAGCAATGGCTTGTGAGGTACCTGTTATTAGCAGCAATGCAGGTGGAATCCCTGAAGTAAATGAACATGGTTACTCTGGCTATTTAAGCAATGTTGGTGATGTCGAAGACATGGGTAAAAATGCCTTAAAAATCCTGGAAAATGAAGCAACCCTGAAACAGTTTAAATCGAACGCCTTGGCAAAAGCCTTAACCTTTCATATTGATAAAATACTACCAATGTATGAAGATGTTTACAAAAGCCTAGTAGGTGAATTCACCAAATGTGCTACGGATGCTTAGTTGAGTTTTTTCTGAAGCCTCTACTCTACCAACCACTTTTGCAGCTACGCCAAATGATTCAGATATCTTAATAATAGATTCTGCAAATTCTGGTTTCACATAAATTTCCATTCTGTGACCCATGTTAAACACTTGGTACATTTCTCTCCAATGTGTGCCACTTTGCGCTTGAATGGTTTTAAACAAAACGGGAGTTTCGAACAATTGGTCTTTGATAATGTGTAAAGGCGTTTTTACAAAGTGTAAAATCTTCGTTTGTCCGCCACCTGAGCAATGAACTAATCCATGAATTTCCGAACGATGCTGTTCCAATATAGCTTTAATAATAGGGGCATAAGTTCTGGTTGGTGATAACACCATTTTCCCTGCATCAATAGGCATATTCTCTACAGAATCTGTTAATTTAAGTTGACCCGTATAAGCCAAATCTTTACTCAACAAATCATCGTAACTTTCAGGGTATTTTTCTCTGTAATCAGCAGCAAAAACATCATGTCTTGCGCTTGTTAAACCATTGCTTCCCATTCCTGCATTGTAAAAAGATTCGTAGGTAGCTTGTCCATCACTTGCCAAACCGATAATAACATCACCCGCTTGAATGTGGTGATTAGAGATAATGTCTGATTTTTTGGCTCTTGCTGTAACGGTACTGTCTACTATAATTGTTTTTACCAAATCGCCCACATCGGCAGTTTCTCCACCTCCACTAACGATATTGATTCCATGTGGTTTTAAGCTTTCAATAAAGGCTTCTGTTCCATTTATAATTTCGGCAATTACCTCGCCAGGAATTCTCTTTTTATTTCTGCCTATGGTATTTGAAAGCAAAAAATTACTTGTAACGCCCACACACAATAAATCATCAAGGTTCATTACCAAAGCATCTTGTGCAATTCCTCGCCATACAGACAAGTCGCCAGTTTCTTTCCAATACAAGTAGGCCAAACTGCTTTTTGTACCTGCACCATCGGCATGAATGATATTACAATAATCGTCATCACCACCCAACACATCAGGAATAATTTTGCAAAAAGCATGTGGAAATAAACCCTTGTCTAGGTTCGCAATAGCTTTGTGTACATCTTCTTTTTGCGAAGACACTCCTCTTTCATTGTATTTATCTGTTGGCTGCATGAATGCGCAAAAATAAGTCAATAATTTGGTTTTTGTAAACTAAGGTGATTTTATTGAATAATACAGATTAATACAACTATTAACATAAAACTTCTATCACATTTACACGCCGTTAATCGTGATTGAGAAATGCATTCTGTAACTAGTTTGAGTCTTGTGGGATCGCCTCCCCTGCTGTTATGTCGACAAAGGAGACATCTTTTCTTGAAAGCTTTTTGGAAAGTTTGCTTTGATTGACTTAACTCAAATGTTTGCGGTTTTACAACTTAGTTTTCATTTACTTCATGTCTTCTACTTTCTTTTTTCATTGCAAAAAAGAAAGTAGCAAAGAAAAAGCTAGTGCCACAATGAGGCTTTTATTTCCAAAGCTAAATAAATTTTTGAGGGTTTGCTTTTTTTGACCTCTACAGGTGATTTCCTCGAGTCCACTCGAGGAACTTCCTTTGAGGTAACCCAAAAAAATCTAAACCCCCAAAAACCACCGCATTGAATGGCACGTTTGGAAACCCAAGAAAGATTTTTGATTTATGAATTTAGATTTTAGATTTTTGTTATGGTGGTATTTATAAATCTTAGTTAACAGTACTTCACAAAGCACACTCACATGTTGCTGGGTTCCGAAGCCTCGAAACAGCCAATAAGTTACCGTGCGGCTGTGGTCCAGCCAATTCGTGAAAATTCCCTTTTGTGGATAGGCAGCCGAGGTTGCAGCCACAAAAACGGAATTTTTGATTGGGTGGTGGTTTTTGTTTCTTTTAACACTAAAAGAGAAAAAGAATTTTAAGTTAAAATAAAATTACAATCAAAACTATAAACTCAAATGTTTGCGGTTCTTTCTCCCCTCTCCTTCGGTCCCGATAATTATCGGGAGGGTCGGCCGTGGCTAGGCTCAGCCTAGTGGGTGAGGCCTCCCCTAGCTGTCAAATTGAAATTTTACGCCATTCGTGGACGCCTCCGCACAGTTTACGCTTAAACACTCAAAAACCACCGCATTGAATGGCACGTTTGGAAACCCAAGAAGGATTTTTGACTTTAAAAAACATTAACGATTAATCATTAACAAATAACTATTAACCCTTCAACCATTTAAACCCCTTAAACAATCACACTAAACAAATAAACACCTAAACACCCTTTACTTCGACAAGCTCAGTATAAACTCACTCACGTGGCTAGGCTCAGCCTAGTGGATGACAACAAATAAACCCCTTCAACCATTTAAACCCCTTAAACAATCACACTAAACAAATAAACACCCTTCGAGAGCCTCAGGGTGACAACGAATAAACACCTCACTCCACTCCGCCTTGCATCATGCTTGCAAATAAATCTCCGAAGGAATAACCTGTCTCAATTTCTTTGCGGTTTAATCTGGAAATACTCGCCAAACCGTGAAGTATTAATTCTTTTATTACTACTCTTTCTTGGTCGCTAATTATTAAATCTTTTTGCTTTTCTATCAAATCATCTAAACCTGGAATGGCATTGATTTTTTTCACATATTCCTTCTCACTCATGTCAGAATAAATATTGAGTGTATTGCCTTTTTCAAACCACTCAATCACTTCTCTAAAATAGTCGGGACCAGCTTCTTTGCCTTTTTTTCTAAGTTTGGTCACATTAGGAATCATGTCGGTAAATACTTGTTTGATGCTTTGGATAATCAATGAAACTGCCACGTTGTAGGGACCTTCTTGTTCACCTTCGTACACCATTTCTATTTTACCAGTGATGGACGGAATAATACCGGCAAAATCGGCAACCCTAACTACACCCCTATTTTCATTATTAATCAACATTCTGCGCTCTACCATACTCATTAAATTCTCAAATGAAGTGATACTCATCCTTGCAGAGACACCACTTTTATGGTCTACAAATTCACTCACCCTTGCTTTGAATGCGATATTTTCTAAAATGGTACTGATAAACTCAGGAACATAAATATTTTGCTTTTGAAACTCAGACAATCTAGCCTCTTGTTTGGTAACACTTTTGGCTGTTTCTATGCTTTTGGGATAATGCGTTAATATTTGACTGCCTATTCTGTCTTTTAATGGCGTAATAATACTACCACGGTTGGTATAATCCTCGGGATTGGCGGTAAACACAAACTGAATATCTAAATTTAAACGCAATTTAAATCCTCTTATTTGCATATCACCTTCTTGTAAAATATTGAACAATGCCACTTGAATACGGGGTTGTAAGTCGGGCAATTCATTAATCACAAAAATACTGCGATGACTGCGTGGTATTAATCCGTAATGAATAGCACTTTCGTTTGAAAATGATATTTTCAAGTTTGATGCTTTAATAGGGTCTATGTCTCCTATTAAATCGGCAATAGAAACATCGGGAGTAGCCAATTTTTCAACATATCTTTCTGAGCGATGTAGCCATTCTATTGGCAATGCCTCTCCTAATTCTTTGATTAATGCTTTGGAAGAATTGATTACAGGGCGAAGTGGGTCTTCGTTCAACTCCGAACCTTTAATTACAGGAACCCACTCGTCCAACAGGTGAACCATTTGACGGGCAATTCTGGTTTTCGCCTGACCTCTTAGTCCCAATAAATTGATATTGTGACCCGATAATATGGCTCGTTCTATGGCTGGAATTACGGTATCTTCATATCCTAAAATACCTTCAAATACATTTAAATTATTTTTTAATTGATGAATTAAATTTTTCCTTAACTCTTCCTTTACACTCAGGGATTGGTAGCCTGATTTTACTAACTCACCTAGTGTTGATATATTGGGTTGATTGCTCATTTTTATTTGGTTCTTTTTCTTTTGTTTTTTTCGAAATCATGAAAGACATATTCACCTAAGCCTTGTAAGCTGGTATAAAATGCTTTGCCATTATTGGTTTCTGTAAATTCCTCCACAAACTGTTGCAAATAAGGGTCTTTTGCTATCATAAATGTGGTAATTTGTATTCCTAATCGTCTGCATGCTGCAGCCATATTGAGTGTTTTATTGACTATTTTACGGTCGAGCCCAAAACTGTTTTTGTAATATCCTCCGGCTTCTTTCAAGCAACTTGGTTTACCATCGGTAATCATAAAAATCTGTTTATTAGAATTTTTTCTTCTTCTCAAAATATCCATTCCCATTTCAATTCCTGCAACAGTATTGGTGTGAAAGGGACCTACTTTTAAATAAGGCAATTCTTTGATAGTAATTTGTTGGGCATCGTCACCAAAAGTAACTATGTCTAAAGTATCCTTGGGGTATTTTGTTTTAATCAATTCTGCCAAAGCCATGGCTACTTTTTTGGCGGGTGTAATTCTGTCTTCGCCATACAGTATCATGGAGTGAGAAATATCTATTAGCAATACCGTACTGGTTTGACTTTTGTATTCTTTTTCAAACACCACCAAATCCTTCTCCGACATTTGAAAATCATTGATTCCACTCGATATTTGCGCATTCTTGATACTATCAATAGCTGATATAGAATCGATGGTATCGCCAAACTCAAACGACCTCATTTCAGGTTGAATTTCATCCCCATTTCCCGAAAATTTAGTTTTGTGATTGCCTAATTTTGATTTTTTAAGTTTGCCAAAAATTTGATCTAAACTGTCTTTTCTGATAATTTGCTCTGTTTTGGGAGTGATTTCAAAACTGCCATCCCCTTTATTGTCGTCTATCAAACCTTTCGATTTAAGGTCTTCAATAAAATTACCCATTCCATAGGAGTTATCAGTAATTTTATACTTTCGGTCAATCTCATTCAACCAATCGAGTGCTTCTGTAAGATCCCCTGCGGTGTACAATAACAAATCCTTGAACAAATCGAAAATTTTATCAAAGGAAGGGTTTTTATTGTCTTTAAGTTTAAATTCAGAGAAGTGATAGCCTAGCATTTATATAGTTAACAAAAAAGGGTCATAGAATGTTTAAGAAAACTTTTTGTGAGTATCAATAAAACATATGAAACCCTAAAAAGCTATTGTTTAATGAAATGTACTTTGTTGACTTGACTTTCTGTTATTACTTGAACTAAATAAATCCCTTGTATTAAATGAGAAATTGAAAATGATTTTTCATTACTTTCAAGAACCAACTTACCCATTGAATCATAAATACTAACTTTTTCAATATCACTAATTGAGGAAATATTTAATGTTTCTGAACTTGGATTTGGATAAATTGAAACCTTTTGCGAATGTCTAGTTGAGACACTTGAAAAATTTTTCTCACAAAAAAATGAGTCAACATAAAGATCATTTTGAATAGTCCAACCTTTATTGTTTACAAGAATATTTCTAGCATCAACAGCACTTTGGTCATAAAGCATATTGGTTGAAATTAATTTTTTATTATTTGGCATTAATGGGTTGTTGCCCCACCCAATAAGGGTTGCAGTATAAGTTTTACATTTAATACCAGAACTGCCGAGCATATTATCTATAATAGCAGTTGGATGAAAAACCCAAGTACCTAAATTTTGGTTAAAATTTCTAGAATAATGAAACATCAATTCTAAATTAATTGCATTAGAAACATCCCATTCACTTAAATCCTGATTAAAATTATTAGTTGTCATAAACATTCGTTCAAAATTTTTAACATTAGAAACATCCCATGTATTCAAACTCTGATTAAATTCTAAAGCATTTCTAAACATATTGTTCATTGTGACAACTTTGGAAGTATTCCACGATGCAATTGGTTGATTAAAATTTAATGCTCCATCAAACATTCCAGACATATTTACAACATTTGAAGTATTCCAATTATCCAGTGGTTGGTTAAAATTATTTACATTTTTGAATGTGGAACTAAAATCAGTTACATTTTGAGTATTCCAAGCATTAATATTTTGATCAAATGTTCTAGCTCCAAAAAACAAATTAGAAAAACTAATTACTTTACTTACATTCCAATTTCCTATAGGCTGATTAAAACTTGTTGCATCATAAAACATATAGATAAGATTAGTCAAGCTTGATAAATCCCAATCGTTAATACTGCTACTACCACCGTTATTAAATTTAGTTGCTTTGAAGAACATGTATGACATATCAACAGCACTGCTGGTATTCCATGTGCCAATATTTTGATTAAAAGCGGATGCACCATAAAACATGTATGACATATTAATAACATTACTAGTATTCCATGCGCCAATATTTTGATTAAAGAAAGACGCACCATAAAACATAGAATTCATATTGGTAACCTTACCTGTATTCCAATTATTTAAACTTTGATTAAATCTATTTGCATTAAAAATATTTGCACTAAAAAACATTTTTGACATGTCTGTAACATTGGATGTATTCCAATTACCGATCGGTGAATTGAATGATGTTGCACCATTAAACATTTCACTCATATTTGTAACATTGACTGTATTCCAATTACCAATTGGTGAATTGAATGATGTTGCACCATAGAACATTTCACTCATATTTGTAACATTTCCAGTATTCCAACCTCCAATTGAACTATTGAATTGTTTGCAATTTTTGAACATTCCAGACATGTTTACAACTTTTGAAGTATTCCAACTTAAAATCTGAACTTGTCCATCAACATTATTAAACATGTTACTCATATCCTCAATGTTAATGGTATTCCAATAGGATAAATCTCCTGAAAACCTTGCATTCTGAAACATTGAAGATGTATTTTTAATATTTGTTACATTCCATAATGAAATTTTACTAATTTCATATAATGATGTACAGCCAAAAAACATTTCATTCATATTTTCCACGTATTTCAAATTAGGCACGTCTAATGCCGTAACCTTTAAATTTTCGCAACCTTTGAAAGCCTTTTCCATACTCTTCCATACAATAGTACCCCAACTCTCAATCATTAACAATCTATTTTTGTCTTTACTCTTGCTAAGTATGACTCTATCAAAATTTTTAGGCTCTATGTTTAATCTTATTTTTGAACCAATCGGCAAGTTAGTTATTGTTAATACTGAATCAGAAAAAGAACCAGAACCACTAGCAAATCCTGTCGTCATTTCTTCCCATGAATAATTCACAATGCCTGATGTTGAAACATCAAAAGAAATTTGATTATTACCTGAACCTGCAATACTTAAGTCCCAAAATGTAACAAAATTTTGTGCAAATAATTCATTAAAAGAAATAAAGTTTACACTGATAAACAGAAATAATAGTTTGATCTTCATATTTTTTTTGTAAAAATAATTAAAATATTTAATAATTAATAAATTCTTTGTTAAACAATTTGAACTCGCTAATATTAATTTATTGATCAATATTAATTCCCAAACTTATAACAATATTGTTTGAACGGTTGTTGTTGGTAATAGTTTGATTGGCTTGGTTTGAATTCAAATTCTCTAAAGTATAAGGCACTCTGTAATTGGCACTTTGACTGTTTACATACGCAAAATCAATAGAATACAAACTGGTTTTAATACCTACGCCTAACGAATAAACATTGTTTGCTAAATCTCTAACATACGGCACAGCATTGTCTTTGAACTGACTCGGATAGCGGGCATAACCAAAGCGGAATCGATACTGTTCGTGAATGTATTCTCCTCCAATTCTTAAATTAACCGCGTTCGACCTTAACAAGGTTTTCACTGATTCATTTTGATCCAAAAATGGTTCTTCCTTGGGGTCTCTCGGCTGAATAGCGCCTTGTGTGTAATTTACAGTTTCGACATCTACTGACAAAAAACCAACATTTTTATCAACCAAAGCTAAGCTATACACATGTCTTGCAGGAGTGGTAATCCTGTATTTGTAATAAAACTGCTCACTAGTAACTCTTGCGTTTCTTCGGGGTTGTTTGAATGGATCAATTGAATTTGGATCAAACACGGTTTGCAGTGTATAGTTAAATGAATCTTTTAAATTCAACACTGTTGGGGAATGATACGCGTAGCCTAACCTTACCTTTTCATTGACATTGTAATTGATACCAAATTTTGAATTAAATCCCACACCCGTTGTGATAATATAATTGGTAAGTGTTAAACTTTTTATATCTTTTTCATTGCTGGTTTTTAAATCTGTTTCTGTAATACTAAAATTCTCAATATGCCTAATAGACTGAACGCCTAAGGATAGTCCAAAAAACAATTTATGTTTGTAATTTGCTGCAATAGAAGCGTTGTAATCATTCATGGCTCCGCGAGTTACGACTGACCCTTTTTGATTGACACGAATTGGTGAAGTGCCATAAGCAGAGATGTATTTGGGCGTAAAAAAATTGGTATCAATATCTATCAAACTCGTTACATAAGCCAAATAATACAAGCTTGACCTTGAGAAAAACTCTGGCTCCAAACCATCTTTACTGGCAGTTTCTGCCCAAGATTGGGTGATACTTGTGTTATTGTTGGCAGAAAAAAAACTTTTATTGTGAAAATTATTAAGTCGATTGACATTAAACCCAACTACAAAGTTGACAAAACCTTCTGGTTTTTTTTTCTCAAACCCTTCAGCAGGAATAATAAGAACCAGTCCTGCATTGGGAACATTAAAATTGAATTTGGTATCAGAAATTGTTTTATCAATATAACTTGCCTTAGTTTTGTTGTTGTAAAAGCTAGAACTGATAAAGAAATTATTAGTCCTGAATCGTCCCATACCGGCAGGATTAATAGCCGCACTTGACACATCTGCACCCACAGCACCAAAAGCTCCTCCAACACCATAGGAACGCGCAGTACTTCCTGGTTGTTGCATTGAATATCTTATAACATCTTGAATATTTTGTGCCTTTAAGGTGTTAAAACACTGACAAAACAAAAAACCCAAAATCGCTAAACTATGTGATTTCATATTTCAGTTATCTTCTTGTACTACCGCCACCACTTGATGAACTGCCCGCATTACTTCTCGAAGAAGAACCTGCATTACTTCTGCTTGGACTTGGGCTACTTGAACCTGAACCTACAGACCCTGAACCTGCAGATGAACGGCTATTCCCGTTTGAAACGCCTGTATTATTTTGATACCATTTTCCGCCTGAAGAATTAGAAGGTGAGTTCCCATATTGTGGGGCGTTGGTATTTGAATTTTGTGCAGGAATATTGTTAGAAGTCCCTGTTCTGCGTGAATAAGTAGCGGGCGTTGAATTTGCTCTTCGGTTAGGTTGATTGTTCCACTGATTATTCCATTGGTTGTAAGGATAATAATTGTTATAAGGATTAAAGCCAAATTGATTGAACCCGTAATTGTAATACGGAGAAAAACCAAAATTATTAATACCGCAACCGGTCATTAAAAAAGGATTGTAAGTATAAAAAGGGGTGTAACCTGTCATCCAATAACCACCCCAACCGGCTGAATAAAAGGGGTCATTGAAAGGCATATTGTAACCATAGTAAGGCGAAAATGCACTGTTAAACTGATTCATGCCAAAAAAACGAGGATCATTGTATGCAAAAGAAGCCTGCCATCCTGTAAAGGGATTGTATTGAACTACAGGGACAATAACTGGTGTTGGTGTGTAGTAAAAAGAACGGTTGATACCAAAATGCCTTAAACGGTTCGAATAAGTATTGGTGTATGAACCAGCTCTTGAATTTGATTGTGCTGCTTGATTTTGCAAACTGTTAGCACGTTCTATTTCTAGTTGACTTACCTTGGGCGCTCTTTTTCTTAAATCACTAATAGTGAAATAAGCTTCATCCGTTCTGCCCACTTCATTTGAAGCTTGTTTAATGGATGTACAACCCGTTAATAGCAAAACAAAACCAATTGTCATTAAAATTTGTTTCATAAGCACTGTTTTTTTTTGTGGCAAATGGTCACTAAAAAATTACCTTTGCACTTTCAAAGTTACAAAAAACATTCCAAAAATTTAAAAATGGCATTCGAAAAAATAAAAAGGAGCGAAAACTACAGTGAGTGGTATAACAATTTAGTTAAAAATGCGGATTTAGCAGAACACTCCGCAGTAAAAGGCTGTATGGTTATTAAACCTTATGGATATGCTATTTGGGAAAAAATGCAGCAACAACTCGACAAAATGTTCAAGGAAACGGGACATTCTAATGCTTATTTTCCTTTGTTTGTCCCTAAGAGTTTGTTTGAAGCTGAAGAAAAAAATGCAGAAGGTTTTGCCAAAGAATGTGCCGTTGTAACCCATTACAGGTTAAAAACCGACCCTAATAATCCTGGAAAACTTATTGTTGACCCTGAAGCAAAACTAACAGAAGAACTCATTGTCCGCCCTACAAGTGAAGCCATTATTTGGAATACTTACAAAGGATGGATAGAATCATACAGAGATTTGCCTATTTTGATTAATCAATGGGCCAATGTGGTACGATGGGAAATGCGTACCAGATTGTTTTTAAGAACCGCTGAATTTTTGTGGCAAGAAGGACATACCGCCCATGCTACTAAAGAAGAAGCGATAGCAGAAACGGTTCAAATGTTAGAAGTTTACACAGAATTTGCCGAAACGTTTATGGCAGTTCCGGTTGTAAAAGGTGTAAAAACCCCTAATGAAAGATTTGCTGGTGCTGATGATACCTATTGTATTGAAGGATTAATGCAAGATGGTAAAGCTTTACAAATGGGCACATCGCACTTTTTGGGACAGAATTTCGCCAAAGCATTTGATGTAAAATACACGAATAAAGAAGGTAAACAAGAATTTGTTTGGGCCACCAGTTGGGGTGTATCCACACGATTGATGGGCGCTTTAATTATGGCACACAGTGATGACGAGGGCTTGGTATTACCGCCTAATTTAGCACCAATACAACTTGTTATTGTTCCTATTTTTAGAAGTGATGAAGAAAAAGAATTGGTGTTTGCTGAAGCGGAAAAAATCAAAAAAAGTCTAACTCAAATTAATATTTCAGTAAAATTTGACAACCGTGAAACCCACAAACCTGGTTACAAATTTGCAGAATGGGAACTGAAAGGTGTGCCATTAAGAATAGGCATTGGACCAAGAGATGTTGCCAATCAAACACTTGAAATAGCACGTAGAGATACCAAAACTAAACAAATTATCAATGCCAGTGAATTGTTAGACACCATTCCGATGTTGTTAAAAGACATACAAGATTCCATGTACCAAAGAGCGTTACAATTCAGAAACGAAAATATAACTGAAGTAAATACGTGGGAAGAGTTTACAGAGGTATTGAATAGCAAAGCAGGTTTTGTATCGGCACATTGGGACGGCACATCGGAAACCGAAGAAAAAATCAAAGAATTGAGCAAAGCCACCATTCGTTGCATTCCATTAAACAACAAACAAGAAGAAGGTAAATGCGTATTAACCGGAAATCCTTCTTCACAAAGGGTGTTGTTTGCGAAGGCTTATTAGTTATTAGTCCCGATAGCTATCGCATAGGCGTCAACTTAAGAATACAATTTACTG